>NZ_JBFUHT010000016.1:0-96639 GCF_056402275.1 Azospirillum sp. P4_B5 | reverse complement strand
CCACCGCCTCGTGCGCGCCGGTCGAGGCGCCCGACGGAACGGCGGCGCGGCCGAAGGCGCCGGATTCGAGCAGGACGTCCACCTCGACGGTCGGGTTCCCACGGCTGTCGAGGATCTCGCGGGCGTGGATTTCGGTAATGGCGCTCATGTTTGTCCTTCCTCCGCGTTGCGCGCGTCCACCGGATGATCTTTCCAGGCGGATGATCTTTCCAGGCGAAAAAGAAGCGCGCGGGCTTGATAGCCTTGCCTGATGGGGGATGCAAGGCCGCTGGGGCGCAAACACTCGGGGAAAGACGCCCAGACGGCGAAGCACCCTATCCGGTTGTGCAGCGCACCTGCTTCCAAAGTCGCATAGACCATCTTGTCCAGCACTCGTAGCGTTCTAACGTTCGCTAGCGGGGACCGCCCGCTGCGGGCGGGACACACCCCAAGGCCAATCCAAGTGCGGAGGACCCATCCATGAAGACCTGGCGCAAGCCCCAGATCGTCGAAATCGCCGTCGGTACCGAAATCAACGCCTACGCCTGCGCCCGCCTCTGAGCGCCGGCCAATTTCCATGCGTGACGACCGCCGCCTGATTCGGGCCGCCTGATTAGGAAGGGCATACCATGCTGACGATCCTCGTCCTTGGCTCCGCGGCGGGCGGCGGTTTTCCGCAATGGAACTGCAACTGCGACGGCTGCCGCCGTGCCCGCTCCGGCGACCCGGCAGCCCGCCCGCGCACCCAGTCGTCGCTCGCCGTCAGCGGTGGCGACGGACGTTGGCTGCTGCTGAACGCATCGCCGGACATCGGCCAGCAGATTCTCGCCAACCCGGCGCTGCACCCGCAGACCGCTGTGCGCCACAGTCCCATCGCCGCGGCGGTGCTGACCAACGCCGACATCGACCATGTGGCGGGACTGCTGACGCTGCGCGAAGCCCAGCCGCTGGCCGTCTACGCCACCGACCGGGTGCACGGCGTGCTGGAGGCGAACGCAGTCTTCCGCGTGGTCAATCCGGAGCTTGCGCCGCGCCGCGCCATGGCGCTGGACCGCCCCTGGGTTCCCGCCGACGCCGCCGGCACGCCCTTCCCCTTCGAGATCGAAGCCTTCGCCGTGCCCGGCAAGGTCGCGCTCTATCTGGAGGACCCGTCCGCCGCCGGCTTCGGCTCGGTGGCGGAGGACACGGTGGCGCTGCGCATCCGCGACCGCAACGGCGACGGGGAATTCTTCTACATCCCCGGCTGCTCGGCCATGCCGGACTGGCTGGCCGACCGGCTGCGCGGGGCGCCGCTGGTGCTGTTCGACGGCACCACCTGGACCGACGACGAGATGATACGTGCCGGCACCGGCAGCAAGACCGGCCAGCGCATGGGCCACATGGCGATGTCCGGCCCGGACGGCTCCATCGCCGCCTTCACGGGGCTGGGCGTGCGGCGCAAGGTCTTCGTCCACATCAACAACACCAACCCGGCCCTGCTGGACGACTCGCCCGAACGGGCCGCCGCCACCACCGAAGGTTGGGAGATCGCCCACGACGGGATGGAGTTCACGCTATGACATCAGCGCTGTCGCGCGAGGACCTGGAACGCGAGCTGCGCGCCATCGGCGAGCGCCAGTACCACGACCTGCATCCCTTCCACAAACTGCTGCATGGCGGGAAGTTGAAGCGCGGGCAGGTCCAGGCCTGGGCGCTGAACCGCTTCTATTATCAGGTCTGCATCCCCAAGAAGGATCTGGCCCTGATGGCGCGGATGGACGATCCGGCGCTGCGCCGGATCTGGATTCAGCGCGTGCTCGACCATGACGGCATCGGCGAGAGCCGGCAGCGCGAGGAGGGCAAGGTCGGCGGGATCGAGCGCTGGCTGCGCCTGACCGACGGGCTGGGGCTGGACCGAGATTACGTTACCTCGCTGAAGGGCATCCTTCCGGCGACCCGCTACGCCGTCGACTCCTACGTCAACTTTGTGTCGAGCAAGTCGACGCTGGAGGCCATCGCCTCGTCCCTGACGGAGCTGTTCGCCCCGGCCATCCACCGCGAGCGCATCGCCGGCTTCGAGGCCTATTACGCCTTCGCCAACGACGCCACCCTGTCCTACTTCCGCAAGCGGCTGGACGAGGCGCCGCGCGACGTCGAGTTCGGGCTCGAATATGTGCTCGACAACGCCCGCACGCCGGAGCAGCAGCAGCAGGTGATCGCCGCGCTGCGCCACAAGGCGGAGCTTCTCTGGGCGCAACTGGACGCGCTGCACCACGCCTATGTGTCCCCCGGCCTGATCCCGCCCGGCGCCTTCGTGCCGGACGACATGGAAGCGCCGGTCTACACGCGATGACGGACGGCGTGCGCGAGGAGGACCGGGTTCGGCTGGCCCCCGGCGTCATGCTCCGCCAGGACCGGGTGCGTGGCCACTGGCAGCTTCTGGGGCCGGAGCGCGTGCTGATCCTGGATGAGGTGGCGCTGGAGGTGGTGCGGGCCGTCACTGCACAGTCTCCGGAAGGACAGCCTCCGGTGACGGTGGGCGCAGCCATCGCGACGCTGGCCGCGCAATTCGACGCGCCGCGTGAGGAGATCGCCGCGGACGTGTTGGAAGTGTTGGGCGACATGATCACGAAGGGGTTCCTGAACCGATGACCTTCTGTGGCGCCACGACCGGACTCGAACCGCCGCTGGCCCTGCTGGCGGAGCTGACGCACCGCTGCCCGCTGCGCTGCGCCTACTGCTCCAACCCGCTGGCGCTCGACCCGGCCAGCCGGGAGCTGGACACCGCCGCCTGGTGCCGCGTGCTCGACGAGGCGGCGGAGCTCGGCATCATCCAGGTGCATTTCTCCGGCGGCGAGCCGACGGCGCGCAAGGATCTGGAGGCGCTGATCGCCCACGCCACCGCGGCCGGGCTGTACGCCAACCTCATCACCTCGGCGGTTCTGCTCGACCGGACGCGGCTGGAGCGGCTGCGCGACGCCGGGCTCCAGCATGTGCAGATCGGCTTCCAGGACACGGTGCCGGCCAAGGCCGAATTCATCAGCGGCTTCCCCGGCGGCCAGCCGAAGAAGCTGGAGGTGGCGCGCGCGGTCACCGACGCCGGCATGGCGCTGACCGTCAACGCCATCGTGCAGCGCCACAACATCGACCGGGTGGACGACTTCATCGACATGGCGCTGGAGCTGAAGGCCGGCCGGATCGAGATCGCCAACGTCCAGTATTACGGCTGGGCGCTGAAGAACCGCGCCGCCCTGATGCCGACCCGCGACCAACTGATCCGCATGGACGAGCGCGTGCGCGCCCGCCTGCCGGAGCTGAAGGGCCGGCTGGTCGTCGATTACGTTGTGCCTGACTATTACGCCAAGCGCCCCAAGGCCTGCATGGGCGGCTGGGGCCGCAAATTCCTGAACGTCACGCCCAGCGGCTCGGTTCTGCCCTGCCACGCCGCCGAGACGATCCCCGGCATGACCTTCGACCGGGTGACGGAGCGCCCCCTGGCCGACATCTGGGCCAACTCCGCCGCCTTCCAGCGCTACCGCGGCACCGACTGGATGCCGCAACCCTGCCGGAGCTGCGACCAGAAGGAGATCGACTGGGGCGGCTGCCGTTGCCAAGCGCTGGCGCTGACTGGAAACGCCGACAACACCGACCCAGTATGCGACCTGTCCGAGCATCACGGCCGACTGGCGGATATCACCGGGACGGACGGCGGCACGGCCGAGGTGCCGATCACCTACCGCAGCTTCAGTCTTTAGGAGCGGCCCCCTTCCCGGCTTCGCTCGGTGAAGAGGGCCGGTTTGGCCTCATTTCTTCGGAGCGGTCGTCGCCGACGCGTTGGTCTTTGAGCCGCCGACCGCGGCTATGTGGCCCTTGATGTCGTCGTAGACGTTCTGCGGGACGATCTTCTTGCTGACCAGTTCGTCCTTGGAGCGGTAGGGGCGGTTCTTCACAATGGCCTCGGACCGCGCCTCGCCGACTCCCGGCAAGGTCTGAAGCTCATCCTTGCCGGCGGTGTTGAGGTCGATGACCTTGGCCTTCGCCGCCCCCGTGGACGAGGACGCCCCGCTGCCCATCGGCGGGGCCGTGGTGGTGCCGCTGGTGCCCGGCGGCATGGCCGGCTTGGCCTGCGGCATCGGCGTGGTCGAGTGGGTGGATGAGGACGGCGCGGTCGATTGCGCGAGGGCGGGAACGGCGATCATCGCGCCGACACTGGCGAAAGCGGCGACGGCGCACAGGCGGATCGGCTTCATGGCGTTGCTCCATGGCTTTATCCGCGGGCGCTCCACCATAAGCGCGGCGCCCACGGTGCCTGGGCAACGCCGAGACCGACACGCCGTTCCCGAACCTGTCCTTTCGTCAGGCCTTCGCCAGACGGTCGAAGGCCTGGAGCCGCGCCAGCAGGGCCGGCATGTCCTTCAACGGGACCATGTTCGGGCCGTCGCTGGGCGCGCAGTCCGGATTTTCATGGGTCTCCATGAAGACGGCGGCGACGCCCACGGCGATGGCGGCGCGGGCCAGCACCGGAACGAACTCGCGTTGGCCGCCGGAGGTGGTGCCCTGCCCGCCCGGCTGCTGCACGGAATGGGTGGCGTCGAAGACCACCGGGAAGCCGGTTTCCGCCATGATCGGCAGGGACCGCATGTCCGAAACCAGCGTGTTATAGCCGAAGCTGGCGCCGCGCTCGCACAGCAGCACCTTGTCGTTGCCCGACGCCACCAGCTTCGCCGCGACGTTCTTCATGTCCCAGGGGGCGAGGAACTGGCCTTTCTTCACGTTGACCGCCCGGCCCGTCTTCGCCGCGGCGATCAGCAGGTCGGTCTGGCGGCACAGGAAGGCGGGAATCTGGAGGACGTCCATCACCTCGGCCACCGCGGCGCACTGGTCGGCCTCGTGCACGTCGGTGATCACCGGGCAACCGAACCGCTCCTTGATCTCGGCGAAGATCGGCAGCGCCTTGTCCATGCCGAGGCCGCGCGCCGTGCTGATCGAGGTGCGGTTGGCCTTGTCGAAAGACGACTTGTAGATCAGCCCGATGCCCAGCGCGCCGGTCATCTCCACCAGCGCCGCCGCCGTCTCCAGCGCGTGGTCGCGGCTCTCCATCTGGCACGGCCCGGCGATCAGGGTGAAGGGCCGGTCGTTGGCGATGGTCAGGGTGCCGATCTGGACGGTCTTGGCGGTGGTCATCCCGTGCTCTCCAAAAAGCAATGCGAGGGGACGCATGCCGATGCCCCCTCGCGCTGCCCATTCCTTCCCAGATATCGGCGATCCCGGTCAACCGGAATGGCGTCAACCCAGATGCTGCTTGAAGAAGGCTGCCGTGCGTCCGTTGGCGAGATTCGCCGTCTCGGCGTCGAAATGGGCGCCGCCGGCGCGGGCGAAGGCGTGGTCGACGCCGGGGTAGACATGGGCGGTGACGTTCGGGTTGCCCTTCACCGCGGCCAGGATGGTCTCCCGCGCCTCCGCCGGGACGAACTGGTCCTTCTCGGCGATGTGCATCAGCAGCGGCTTGGTGATGCTCACCGCCTCGCCGGCCAGACCGTCGAGGCCGACGCCGTAATAGCTGACGTTGGCGTCGGAGTCGGAGCGCGCCGCCATCATGTAGGCCAGCCGCCCGCCCAGGCAGTAGCCGACCGACCCGGCCTTGCCGGTGCAATCCGGATTCTGGCGCAGCCACGCGAGCGTGGCCTTGAGGTCGTCCACCGCCTTGTCCTGGTCCATGCCGTTCATCAGGGCGAAGGCGCGGTTCCATTCCTCCTGGGTCTTGTCGGTGATCTGGACGCCCGGCTCCTGCCGCCAGAACAGGTCCGGGGAGACGGCCAGCCAGCCCTGGGCGGCGAAGCCGTCGCACAGGTCGCGCATGACCTGATTGACCCCGAAGATTTCCTGGATGACGACGAGCCCCGGCGCCGGTCCGCCGCCAGCCGGCTTGGCCACATAGGCGGAAAAGCTGCCGCCGTCGCCGGCGGGGATGCTGATGTCGGTCATGGTTGTGTCCCTTCCCTTGGTTTTTCCCTGGTCCGCAACGCAAAAGCGGCGACCGTTGGCTCGGCCGCCGCTGTCACTATACCCACCGAAACCCAGGAACCGGAACACGCGGGGGAGGAACTCCCTCCCCCGTATGGTCACATCAGACCAGCCGGCTCTGCTCGATCGCCGCCTTGATGAAGGAGGTGAAGAGCGGGTGCGGGTCGAAAGGCTTGGACTTCAGTTCCGGGTGGAACTGCACGCCGATGAACCAGGGATGGTCCGGGATCTCGACGATCTCGGGCAGCTCGCCGTCCGGCGACAGGCCGGAGAACAGCAGGCCGACCTTCTCCAGACGGTCCTTGTAATAGACGTTCACCTCGTAGCGGTGGCGGTGCCGCTCGGTGATGTCGGTGGTGCCGTAGACCTCCGCGACCTTGCTGCCGGGGACCAGCTTCGCCGGGTAGGTGCCGAGCCGCATGGTGCCGCCGAGATCGGTGCCCTCGGTACGCTTCTCCAGGCTGTTGCCGCGCATCCATTCGGTCATCAGGCCGACCACCGGGTTGCCCGGCTTGCCCAGCTCGGTCGAACCGGCGTCGACGATGCCGGCCATGTTGCGGGCCGATTCGATCACCGCCATCTGCATGCCGAAGCAGATGCCGAAATAGGGCACCTTGCGCTCGCGGGCGAACTGAGCGGCGCGGATCTTGCCTTCCGTGCCGCGCGAGCCGAAGCCGCCCGGCACCAGGATGCCGTGGACATTCTCCAGCCGCTGGACGGCGCTGTCGTCCTCGAAGATCTCCGAGTCGATCCAGTCGAGCTTGACCTTCACGTTGTTGGCGATGCCACCGTGGGTCAGCGCCTCGGCCAGCGACTTGTAGCTGTCGAGCAGGCTGGTGTACTTGCCGACGACGGCGATGGTCACCTCGCCCTGCGGCTTGCGCACGCGCTCGACGATGCTGGTCCAGCGCGACAGGTCCGGCTTGCCCTCAGTCGGCAGGCCGAAATAGGCCAGCACCTGGGTGTCGAAGCCTTCCTCGTGGTAGCTGACCGGCACCTGATAGATCGAATCGACGTCCAGGGCGGCGATGACGCGCTCCGGCCGGATGTTGCAGAACAGCGCGATCTTGCGGCGCTCGTTGTCCGGAATCGGGCGGTCGGCGCGGCAGAGCAGGATGTTGGCCTGGATGCCCATGCCCAGCAGCTCCTTCACGGAATGCTGGGTCGGCTTGGTCTTCAGTTCGCCCGCCGTCGGGATGTAGGGCAGCAGGGTCAGGTGGATGAACAGAGCGTTCTCCGGACCGACCTCGTTGCCGAACTGGCGGATGGCCTCCAGGAAGGGGGTCGACTCGATGTCGCCCACCGTGCCGCCGATCTCGCAGAGGATGAAGTCCTCGTCGGTCGTGTCGGCACCGATGAAGTCCTTGATCTGGTCGGTGACGTGCGGAATCACCTGCACGGTCGCGCCCAGATAGTCGCCGCGCCGCTCCTTGGCGATCACGGTCGAATAGATGCGGCCCGTGGTGATGTTGTCGCCACGGCGCGCGGCCACGCCGGTGAAGCGCTCGTAATGGCCGAGGTCGAGGTCGGTCTCAGCGCCGTCGTCGGTCACATAGACCTCGCCGTGCTGGTACGGGCTCATCGTGCCGGGGTCCACGTTCAGGTACGGGTCCAGCTTGCGCAGCCGCACCTTGTAGCCGCGCGCCTGGAGAAGCGCCCCAAGCGCCGCCGACGCCAGACCTTTGCCCAGCGAGGAAACGACGCCACCGGTGATGAAGATGTAGCGAGTCATGTCCGTCCGAAGACCTTCAGAGCCTGATCCGTTCCCCGAATTCGGACCGTCCCCCGGGCGCTGCCCAGATCGACGATCCTCAAAAGAAAGAGGCGGCTTCGGGGGAGGCCGCCTCACGTCCGACCCGGCCGGAGCCGCGTCGCGTTTTGCCGGTCCGCTGTTACTGGGCGACCGGCGGAGCGGGCTGCGCCGGCGCGGCCGGCTGGGCGGGGGCCGCCGGGGCGACGGGCTGGGCCGGCATCGTGTCGATGATCGAGGTCGGCGCCCTGTGCGCGCCCGCCAGGACCGCCAGGACCAGGCTGGTCGCCATGAAGCAGCCCGCCAGGATGCCGGTGGTCCGCGTCAGCAGATTGGCGGTGCCGCGGGTGGACATCATACCCCCCATATTGCCGCCGCCGATGCCGAGACCGCCGCCTTCCGAACGCTGGATCAGGATGACCCCGACGAGCGCCAGGGCGATCAGCAGGTGAATGACCAGAAGCACCGATTCCATGCAACCCGTTCCCTTGATCCCTTCCCGGAGCGATCCGCAGGGACCGCCCAAACCAACAGCGCGCCACGGACCTTGGCAAGGGCCCGTGGCGCGCGCCCACTGTTTTTAACGCGGTCCTGCGCGATATGCTAGCGGCAACTGGTGGCGATCGCCCAGAAATCGTCCGCCTTCAGCGCGGCGCCGCCGACCAGCGCGCCGTCCACATTCTCCACCGCCATCAGTTCCGCCGCGTTGCCCGGCTTGACCGAGCCGCCGTAGAGGACGCGCACCGCGTCGGGATCGGCGGTCTTGCCGGCCAGCTCCGCCCGGATGTGGGCGTGCATCGCCTTGACGTCGTCGGGCGTCGCGGTCTTGCCGGTGCCGATGGCCCAGACCGGCTCATAGGCGATGACGGTGTTCGCCGCGGTGGCGCCCTCCGGAATCGAGCCCTTGAGCTGGCTGGCAACGACGCTGTTCGCCTGCCCGGCGTCGCGCTGGGCCTCCGTCTCGCCGACGCAGATGATGGCGACGAGGCCCGCCTTGTGGGCGGCGGCGGCCTTGGCGGCGACCTGCGCGTCGGATTCGGCGTGGTCGGCGCGGCGCTCCGAATGGCCGAGGATGACGTAGCGGCAGCCGGCGTCGGTCAGCATGGCCGGGCTGACGTCGCCGGTGTGCGCGCCGGAGGTCTTGGCGTGGCAGTCCTGCGCGCCCAGCGCCAGCGGGCTGCCGGAAATCGCGTCGCCCACCGGGAACAGCAGCGGGAAGGGCGGGCACACCAGCATGTCGAAGGCGACCGTCCCGGCCCCCGTCAGGCGCCCGGCGAGATCCGAGGCCAGATCCAGCCCGTCGGCCTTCAGCCCGTTCATCTTCCAGTTTCCGGCAATCAGTTTGCGGCGTGCGGCCATGGCGTTTTCGTCCTCCGGCTCTCGTTTGTTGGTGCGGGTGTTCGTTGGCAAAGTGCGCCCCCTGTCTAGCAAGGAGCGCCGGGCATTTCCACCCGTCCAACGGGTTCTTTCCAATGGCGAATCGCGGGGGAAATGGGGTGTTGCCGGGCTTTCGCGGGGTGCCTATGATGCCGCCCCGGCCGCAGGGCCGCCCATTGCGCACTCACTTCGGGTCCCATGCTTCAGTTCATCCGCACTTACGCCGGTTCGTGGGTCGTCAAGATCCTGTTCGTGCTCCTCATCGTCAGCTTCGCGGCCTGGGGCATCGGCGACATGATCCGCACAGGCGGAATCTCCAGCACCGTCGCCTCCGTCGGCAAGGTGGAGATCGATCGGGCGGAGCTGGACCAGGAGTTCCGCCGCCAGATGGAGCGGCTGCGCCCGATGGTGGGCGGCAACCTGACGACGGAGCAGGCGCGCCAGTTCGGTCTGCTCGACCAATCGCTGTCGGCGCTGGTGCAGCGCGCGCTCTACGATCAGGCGGCGCGCGACGCCGGGATCTCGGTCGGCCCGGACGTGGTGCGCCAGCGCATCGCCGAGGAGCCGGCCTTCCGCAACGCGCAGAACCAGTTCGACGCGGCCCAGTTCCGCAGCGTGCTGCGCAACAACCAGTTGACCGAGGACGGCTACGTCGCCCTGCTGCGCCGCGAGACCGCGCGCGAGCTGGTGGCCGGTGCGGTCGGCGCCGGGGTGACCCCGCCGAAGCCGCTGGTCCAGGACCTCTACCGTTTCCGCGGGGAGCGCCGCGTGGCCGAGGTGGTCACCCTGCCCAACGCCGCCATCGGCGACGTCGGCGTGCCCGACGAGGCGGAGCTGACCCGCTATTACGAGGACCATCAGGTCCGCTTCACCGCGCCGGAATACCGCGCGCTGAGCATCGCCCAGCTCTCCGCCGACGAGATCGCCAAGGACATCCAGATCCCCGACAACGAGCTGCGCGCCGCCTACGACGAGCGCGCCGACGAACTCGGCACGCCGGAGCGCCGCACGGTGGAGATGGTTCTGGCCGACGACGAGGCGAAGGCCAAGCAGATCGCCGAGGCCGCCAAGACCAAGGGCCTGACCGCCGCCGCCAAGGACGCCGGGACCGACGTCATCACGCTCGACAACGTCACCCGCAACGAGCTGCCGGAGATCGGCGACGCCGCCTTCGCCCTGGCCCAGGGCGCGGTCAGCGACGCGGTGCGCAGCGGGCTGGGCTGGCACGTCCTGACGGTCACCGCCATCCAGCCGGGCGCCACCAAGAGCTTCGAGGAGGCCCGCGACCAGCTCCTGGCCGAGCTGCGCAAGGAGAAGGCGATGGATTCGCTCTACTCCATCGCCAACCGGGTCGAGGACCAGCTCGCCAGCGGCGCCCCGTTGGAGGAGGTCGCCCAGGCCCAGTCGCTGCCCATCGCCAAGATCGCCGCGGTCGACAGCAGCGGCAAGGCGCCGGACGGTAAGGACGCCGCCCCCGGCCGCCCGAACTTCGCCGCCATGGTGCAGACCGCCTTCCAGCTCGCCTCCGGCGCCACCTCGAACCTGACCGAGGCGCCCAACAACGTCTTCTACGCCGTGCGCGTCGACGGCGTGACGCCGGCCGCGCCCAAGCCGCTGGCCGAGGTGCGCGATCAGGCCGTCGCCGGCTGGCAGGACGACAAGCGCGCCAAGCTGGCCGCCGAGAAGGCCCAGGACATCGCCGCCAAGCTGAAGCAGGGCTCGGAGGCCGCGGCGCAGGACGTCGCCAGCCAGTCCGGCGCCAGCTTCGCCATGACCACGCCCTTCACCCGCGACGCCCGTTCGGTCGAGGGCCTGCCGGGCGATCTGGTGCGCAAGCTGTTCGAGGTGAAGCCCGGCGAGACGGTGACCGGCGCCACCGCCGACAGCCAGGTCGTCGCCCGCCTGAAGGAGATCATCCCGGCGGACCCGGCGGCCAGCGACGCCACGCTGGCGACCGTGGAGAGCACCGTCGCCCAGGGGCTGGAAAGCGACATCATGGCCCAGTTCGGCAACGCGCTGCGCAACAGCTACCCGGTCGAGGTTCACCGCAACCGCATCGACCAGTTCTTCGCCAGCGGCAACTAACCACACTCAGTCGCCCCACTCACTCGAGGCCCGTCCCGTGAAGGTTCAGCCGGAATTCGCCGCCTTCCACACCGCTTATGAGGCCGGCAAGCCGCAGGTGGTGTGGACCACGCTGGTCAGCGATCTGGAGACCCCCGTCTCCGCCTACATGAAGCTGGCCGACGGGCGGCCCTTCGGCTTCCTCTTCGAGTCGGCGGAGCGCGGGGCGGGGTCGCGGCGCGACCGCTACTCGGTGATCGGCTTCAAGCCCGATCTGGTGTGGCGCTGCCGTCGCGACCGGGCGGAGGTGAACCGCAACGCCCTGCACGACCGCGACGCCTACGAGTCCATCGACACCGCCCCGCTGGAGTCGCTGCGCGCCCTCATCAACGAGAGCCGCATTGACCTGCCGGACGCGCTGCCGCCGATGGCTGCCGGCCTGTTCGGCTACCTGACCTACGACATGGTCCGGCTGATGGAACGGCTGCCGGACGACAACCCGGACGAGCTGGGCATCCCCGACGCCATCCTGTCCCGTCCCAGCATCGTCGCCATCTTCGACAGCCACACCGATTCGGTGACGCTGGTCACCCCCGTCTGGCCGAAGCCGGGCGTCGATGGCAACGCCGCCTATGGCGACGCCCGCGAGCGGCTGATGGACGCGGTGGCCGATCTGGAGCGCCCCCTGCCCTACCGGCGGGAGCCGCGGACCAAGGACGGGCTGCCGCTCGCCTGGACCTCCAACACGACGCGCGAGGAGTATCACGCGATCGTGGAGCGGGCGAAGGAGTACATCCGGGCCGGCGACATCTTCCAGGTCGTGCCGTCCCAGCGCATCCGCTTCCCCTTCAAGCCGTCGCCGCTGGCGCTGTACCGCACGCTGCGCCGCCTGAACCCGTCGCCCTTCCTGTTCCACTGCGACTTCGGCGAACTGTCGGTCGTCGGCTCCAGCCCGGAGATCCTGGTGCGCGTGCGCGACGGCAAGGTTACCGTCCGCCCCATCGCCGGCACCCGCAAGCGCGGCGCCACGGCGGCGGAGGACCAAGCGCTCGCCGAGGATCTGCTGAGCGATCCCAAGGAACTGGCCGAGCATCTGATGCTGCTCGACCTCGGGCGCAACGACGTGGGCCGCGTGGCGCGCACCGGCACCGTCAAGGTGACGCAGAAGATGATCGTGGAGCTGTACAGCCACGTCATGCACATCGTCTCCAACGTCGAGGGCGACCTCGACCCGAAGCATGACGCGCTGGACGCGCTGATCGCCGGTTTCCCGGCCGGCACCGTGTCGGGCGCGCCGAAGGTCCGCGCCATGCAGATCATCGACGAGCTGGAGAAGGCCCGCCGCGGCGTCTACGCCGGCTGCGTCGGTTATTTCGGCGCGTCGGGCGCCATGGACACCTGCATCGCGCTGCGCACCGCCGTTCTGAAGGACGGCATGATGTATGTGCAGGCCGGCGGCGGCGTGGTCGCCGACAGCGATCCGGAGGCCGAGTATCAGGAGACCGTCAACAAGTCGATGGCCCTGATCCGCGCCGCGGAGGAAACCGTCCGCGAGACCTCCGCCCGGTAAGGACCGAATGCCCCTCGATGCGCTGCTGCTGCCGCTGCTCGTCAAGATCGTGGCCGCGGCCCTGGTCGTCGTCGCCGCCTCGCTGGCGGCGGAGAAGGCCGGCCCCTTCTATGGCGGCATGATCACCGCTCTTCCCGTCTCGACCGGCCCCGCCTTCGTGATGCTCGCGATGGAGCATGGCGACGGCTTCGTCGCCGACGCCGCCCTGTCGGGGATGGTCGGGAACGCGACGATCGTCCTCTATCTGGCGCTTCTGGTGCGGATCGCCCCGCTCTGGAGCATGCCCGCGACGGTCGTCACCAGTTCGGCCTTCTGGATCGTCGTGGCGGCCACCCTGCGCTCCGCCGTCGACTGGACGCTGCCGCTGGCGCTGCTGCTCACGCTGGCCTGCTACGGGATCGCCGCCTGGGCGGTGTCCGCGCCGATCCCGCAGGACAAGACGGTCCGGGTGGCGCGGTCGCGCTGGTACGACATCCCGGCCCGCGCCGGTCTGGTCGGCCTGCTAGTCGCCACCGTGACCACGCTCAGCCACAGCATCGGCCCGGCGGCCACCGGCATCGCCGCCGTGTTCCCCATCGCTCTGACCAGCCTGACGGTGATCCTGCACGGCCGCCTGGGCGGCGGCGTGGTCGCCGCGGCGATGCGCAGCGCGCTTCTGACCAACCCCGGCCTCGCTTTGGCGCTGACCACCGCCCATCTGCTGGCCGAACCCGCCGGACGGTTCGCGGCGCTCGGCGTCGCCCTGGCGGTGTCGCTGTCCTGGGCGGGCGGCCTGCTGGTGTGGCGGCTGCGCCGTCCCGCCTGACGCGCTTTAGCCGGCCTGACCGCCGAAGTCGAAGCCGGCGCCTTCCACGGCCGTCTTCACCGTCTCCGGGGCGACTCCGCCCTCCACCGCCACGGTGCCGGCGTCGAGGTCCACCGTCACGGCGGCGCCCGGCGCCAGCTTGCCGATGGCGTTGGTGACGGAGCGGGCGCAGCCGCCGCAGGTCATGCCACCGACCTTGTAGGTGTCAGCCATGGAACTCTCCTCAAGCGGGACCGGCGGTCACCCGCCGGTGTGATGGGCGCGCACGACGGCGCTGACCGGAACCAGGACGAAGCCGCGTTTCTGCACCTCCGGCATCCAGGAGGCCAGTGCGTCGATTGTCGCATCGTGCGGGTGGCCAATGGCGATGGCGTAGCCCTGCTTGCGCGCCACCTGCTCCGTCTTGGCGAGCTGTCCGCGCACCGCCGACACGGTCATCTCGTTGTCCAGGAAGATGTCGCGTCCGGCGAAGGGCATCTGAAGTTCCCGCGCGAGGGTCAGGCCGGCGCTCTTCGCGGTGGTCCGGCTGTCCAGCCACAACAGCCCGCGCCGCGCGATCTCCCCCAGCACGGGCGCCATGGCTGCCGAGTCGGCGGTGAAGCGGCTGCCCATGTGGTTGTTCACTCCGACATAACCGTCGAAGCTGTCCAGCGCCGCCTTGGTCCGGCGCAGGATCTCCCCCTTGTCGAGCGACACGCGCAGCGCCAGCGGCCCCGGATCGGCGGAGCCGCTGGGTTCCATGGGAAGATGCAGCATCAGCTCGTGCCCGGCGGCGCGGGCGGCGCGGGCCTGGGCCGGCAGCTCGTGGGCGTAGGGCAGCCAGGCCAGCGTCAGCGGCGCCGGCAGCGACACCGTGCGGTTCGAGCGCTTGCGGTCCACGCCCATGTCGTCGATGACGATGGCGATGGCCGGCTTGCCCGGCGGGGCGCGGAAGGGCAGCGCGTTCTTCTTCCACAGCGGCGAGCCGGGAGCCACCTTGGGCGGGTCCAGCGGGGCGACGGGAGGCGGCAGCATCGCCACCACCGGCTTCGGCGTCAGGGCCGGCGGCGGGGGTGGTGCGGGGACCGGAACGGGTGTAGGGGCCTCGGTCACCTGCGGAGCCGGCGCGGGAACGGGCGCCGGAGCGGGTTCGGCCTCGCGAACCGGCGGAGGCGGAGGCGGCGCTTCGGCGACCTTGGGCGGCGGCGCCTTGATCGGCGAAGCGGGGGCGATGACCGGCGCCTCCCGCTCGACCACGGTCCCCGTCTCCGGTGCGTCGCGCCCGATGATGAAGCGCGCGCCGAGCGCCACTGCGAAGACCGCGATCACCCCGGCCAGCGCCAGCAGGATCGGGGAGACGGCGCGCCCCGGCGCCGGCCGTGCGGGTGCGGCGGCCGGTGTTTTCGGCAATGGCTTCCGTGCCGCCGCCTTTTGGGGCTTGCGCGGCGATTTTCTGGCCATGGGAAGGAATCTCGAACCCTGGTTTCCGGTTTGTGCGCAAGGTGGCACCCCCGCTCCGTCCCTGCAACAGCGGAGCGGGGTGGAGGCCTCCACCGGCTGGGACTATGCTGTGACCGCCATGCTCCGCACCCTGATCCTCCTGACGGTCCTCGCCGCCGCCACCGCCGGCCCCGCCCTCGCGAACGAGGTCCGCTGCCCGCCCAACCTGACCGTGCAGGCCCAGCCGGAGGCGCCCGGCGGCTGGTCGCCCTACCCGGCGAAGGACCAGCACGCCTTCGCCGGCGTCTCGCTGGTGGAGGGCGACCGGGCGGCGCAGATGTCGTCTCCCGCCCTGGCCCCCGCCCCGGCAACGCTGGAGCCGGACCGCAGCCTGCGGCGGGGTCGCTCGGAAATCCGGCAATGGGATTTCCCCGCCGCGCGGCGCTACAACGTCTTCCTGATCTGCCGCTACGGCGGGACGCAGGCCACGCTGGCCATCGACCTGCCGCGCACCGTGCGGCGCTGCCAGATCACCGAGGAGACCGACACGCGCGGCGTGGTTCTGGACAAGCCGGCGACGGCGCCGCAGTTCCTCTGCCGCTGATTCTCCGCCGAGTCGAGGTTCGGACGGGCTGGAAATCCACCGCTCCAGCCGCTAGGGTACCCGCCTTGGAACAAGGCCGGAACGGTGTTCTGGGACGATCGGGCCGGGAACAATGACCCGAGACCGACGGACCGGAAACGACAGGCCGGAAGGATGCCGGGGCGCCCCATGCTGCTGCTCATCGATAATTACGACAGCTTCACCTACAACCTCGTCCATTACCTGGGCGAACTGGGCGCCGAGTTGGACGTCCGCCGCAACGACAGCCTGACGGTGGAGGAGGCCATGGCGCTCCGCCCCGAGGGGATCGTGCTGTCGCCCGGCCCCTGCGACCCGGACAAGGCGGGCATCTGCCTGCCGCTGATCGCCGCCGCCGCCAAGGCCGGCGTTCCGCTGCTGGGCGTGTGCCTGGGCCATCAGGCCATCGGGCAGGCCTTCGGCGGCACGGTCCTGCGCGCGCCGGTGCCCATGCACGGCAAGGTCGACCGGATGTTCCACCAGGGACGCGGCGTCCTGAAGGACCTGCCCTCGCCCTTCCGGGCCACCCGCTACCATTCGCTGATCGTCGAGCGCGCCACCCTGCCCGCCTGCCTGGAGGTGACCGGCGAGACGGAGGGCGGCCTGATCATGGCGCTGTCCCACCGCGAGCTGCCGATCCACGGCGTGCAGTTCCACCCGGAAAGCATCGAGAGCGAGCATGGGCACAAGATTCTGGAGAATTTCCTGAACACGACCCGCCGGCTGGAGACCGCCGCATGAGCACGCCGTCCGCGCCGCACGGCGACCTGACCGACATGAAGGCCATCCTCGCCAATGTCGCCGCCGGCAACGCCCTGAACGAGGCGGAGGCCTCGCTCGCCTTCGACATCATCATGTCGGGCAACGCCACCCCGTCGCAGATGGGCGGCTTCCTGATGGCGCTGCGCGTGCGCGGCGAGACGGTGGACGAGATCACCGGGGCCGCCCGGGTCATGCGCGCCAAGGCGATCCCGGTGGAGGCGCCGGACGGCACCATCGACACCTGCGGCACCGGCGGCGACGGGTCGGGCACCTACAACATCTCCACCGCCGCGGCGGTCGTCATCGCCGCCTGCGGCGTGCCGGTGGCCAAGCACGGCAACCGCGCCATGTCGTCCAAATCGGGCGCCGCCGACGTGCTGGGTGCCTTGGGCGTCAATCTGGACTGCGACATGGGTCTGGTGCGCAAGGCCCTGTGGGACGCCCGCATCGGCTTCCTGATGGCGCCGCGCCACCACCTCGCCATGCGCAACGTCGGCCCGACCCGCGTGGAGCTGGGCACCCGCACCATCTTCAACCTGCTGGGCCCGCTGTCCAACCCGGCCAGCGCCAAGCGCCAGCTCCTCGGCGTCTACGCCAAGCAGTGGGTGGAGCCGCTGGCCCACGTGCTGAAGCGCCTGGGGTCGGAGGCCGCCTGGATCGTCCATGGCTCCGACGGGCTGGACGAGATCACCACGACCGGCCCGACCACCGTCGCCCAGCTCAAGGACGGCGAGGTCACCGTGTTCGAGATCGAACCGGAACAGGCAGGCATCTTCCGCGCCCGGCCGGAGCTTCTGAAGGGCGGCGACGCCCATGTGAACGCCGAGGCCATCCGCGCGCTGTTCGACGGCGTCCAGGGCGCCTACCGCGACATCGTGCTGCTGAACGCCGCCGCCGCGCTGCATGTGGCGGGCAAGGCCGGCGACCTGAAGGAGGGCGTCGAGCAGGCCCGCCACGCCATCGACAGCGGCGCCGCCCGCGCCGTGCTCCAGCGCCTCGTGTCCATCACGAATTCGTCCATTACCAACGAACCGGTTGCCGCGCCATGAGCGACGTCCTGACCCGCATCTGCGACGACAAGCGCGCGCTGGTCCAAGCCCGCAAGTCCGCCCGCCCGCTGTCCGCGGTGGAGGACGCCGCCCGCACCGCCGACCCGGCGCGCGGCTTCATCCGCGCGCTGCGCCGCACGGTGGACGGGGGCCGCTACGGTCTGATCGCCGAAATCAAGAAGGCCAGCCCGTCCAAAGGGCTGATCCGCCCGGACTTCGACCCGCCGTCGCTGGCCCGCGCCTACCGCGAGGGCGGCGCCACCTGCCTGTCGGTGCTGACCGACGAGCCCTATTTCCAGGGCTGCGACGACTATCTGCTGGCCGCCCGCGCCGCGGTGGACCTGCCGGTGCTGCGCAAGGACTTCATGGTCGATCCCTACCAGATCGCCGAATCCCGCGCGCTGGGCGCCGACTGCATCCTCATCATCATGGCGGCGCTGAGCGACGCGCAGGCCGCAGAGATCGAGGACGCCGCCATCGCCTGGGGCCTGGACGTGCTGGTCGAGGTGCACAACCGCGAGGAGCTGGACCGCGCGCTGGCGCTGAAGACCCCGCTTCTCGGCGTGAACAACCGGAACCTGAAGACTCTGGCGGTCGACATCGCCACGACCGAGGAACTGGCCGCCCATGTGCCCGCCGACCGCATGCTGGTCGCCGAAAGCGGTCTCTACAGCCCGGCGGACCTGTCGCGCATGGCGGCGGTGGGCGCGTGTTGTTTCCTGGTCGGTGAATCGCTGATGCGGCAGGAGGATGTGACCGCGGCCACCCGCGCCCTGCTCGCCTGATATCAAATAAAAAAGCAATGGGGAGGAGCGACGCCGTGCCGAACGTGACCATTGCCCGTGAAAGCCCGCTCCAGGACGAGGTGGTCCAGCTCATCGAGGAGTTGGACCGCTATCTGGGCGACTTATACCCAGCCGAGAGCAACCATCTGCTCGACCTGCAGTCGCTGGCCAAGCCGGACATCCGCTTCCTTGTCGCCCGGCGTTCCGGAACCGTGGTCGGCTGCGGCGCTATGCGCATCGACATCGAGGGCGGCTATGGCGAGGTCAAGCGGATGTTCGTCCAGCCGACCGCGCGCGGTGGCCAGATCGGGCGGCGCCTTCTGGAACGCATCGAGGACGAGGCCCGCGCCGCCGGCCTGTCCCTGCTGCGGCTGGAAACCGGCGTCTATCAGGACGAGGCCATCGCGCTCTACCGCAAGCAGGGCTTCGCCGACCGCGGTCCCTTCGGCCCCTACGGCCCGGACCCGTTGAGCCTGTTCATGGAGAAACCCCTATGACCGACCAGCCCGCAAGCGGCTTCACCCATTTCGACGCCGAAGGCCGCGCGGTGATGGTGGACGTGTCCGGCAAGGCCGACACGGAACGCACGGCGACCGCCCGCGGCTCCGTCCTGATGCAGCCGGAAACGCTGGCGCTCATCCTCCAGGGCGGCGTCAAGAAGGGCGACGTGCTGTCGGTGGCCCGGCTGGCCGGCATCATGGGGGCCAAGCGCACGCCGGACCTGATCCCGCTGTGCCACCCGCTGATGCTGACCTCGGTCAAGGTGGACCTGACCTGCGACCCCGAGCGCAACGCCGTGGACATCACCGCCACCTGCAAGCTCAGGGGGCAAACCGGCGTGGAGATGGAAGCGCTGACCGCCGTGTCGGTCGCCGCACTCACCGTCTACGACATGTGCAAGGCGGTGGACCGCGGCATGACCATCACCGAGGTCAAGCTGCTCCACAAGGCCGGCGGCAAGAGCGGCGAATGGGGGAGCGCGGTCTGATGCTGCAGGTCGGTGAAGCCCGCGCCCGCATTCTCGCCGCCTTCACCGCCCTGCCGGCGGAGACGGTGCCGCTGCCCGACGCGCTGGGGCGCGTCCTGGCGGAGCCCGCCGTCGCCCGGCTGACCCAGCCGCCTTTCGCCGCCGCCGCCATGGACGGCTGGGCCGTCCGCGCCGCCGACATCGATCCGGCGTCGGCGGATGCGCCGGTCACGCTGCGCCGGATCGGCGAGTCCGCGGCCGGCCACGCCTTCGCCGGAACGGTCGGCGCCGGCGAGGCCGTGCGCATCTTCACCGGCGCCCCACTGCCCGCCGGGGCCGACGCCGTGGTGATGCAGGAGGATTGCGAAGACGCCGGGGACCGCGTGCGCGTCGGGCGCGCCGTGCCCGCGGGCCGCTTCATCCGCCCCGCCGGTCTGGACTTCACCGCCGGAGAGAACCTCCTTCCCAAGGGACGGCTGCTCACCGCCCGCGACGTCGCCCTGGCCGCCGCGGCCAATCTGCCCTGGCTGCGCGTCCACCGCCGCCCGCGGGTCGCCGTGCTCGCCACCGGAGACGAGATCGCCCTGCCCGGCGATCCGCTGGGGCCGAGCCAGATCGTCAGTTCCAACGCGATCGGCCTGTGCGCACTGGTCGCCAGCCAGGGCGGCGTCGCGCACAATCTCGGCGTGGCCAAGGATGACCCGGAGCATCTCGCCGCCATGGCCGTCGGGGCGGCCGGCTGCGACCTGCTGGTGACCACGGGTGGCGCCTCGCAAGGTGAGCACGACCATGTGCGCGATGTGCTGGGCGGGCTGTCTCTGGACTTCTACCGGGTCGCCATGAAGCCCGGTAAGCCGTTGATTTTCGGGACGGCGAACGGCGTGCCGCTGCTCGGCCTGCCCGGCAATCCGGTGTCCACCGGGGTGGCCGCCGTGCTGTTCCTGGTGCCTGTCCTTCGCCGTCTCCAGGGGCTGCCCGCCGAGAACACCACGCTCACGGTCCGGCTCGGCGCGCCGCTGAGGGCCAACGACGACCGCACGGATTTCCTGCGCGCCACGCTGTCCATCGGACCGGACGGCGAGCCGGTCGCCACCCCCTTCCCGCGCCAGGACAGCGCGATGATGTCCCGGCTGGCCCAAGCCGACGCTTTGATCGTCCGCGAGCCTCAGGCCCCCGCCGCAACCGCCGGCGACCGCGTGACGGTGATCCCATTGAGCGGCGGTGTACTGTCGCTTTAATCCATTCTGCACCCCCAATCCCTTTGGCAATCGCTTTGGGAGTCCTGTCCGTCGATTTGCGATTGATTTCATCCGTAGGGCTTGACGGGGGTTAAGAACCAAACTAGAACATAAGGGAACGTTTTGCTTTTGTTCCATATCTAGTGCGGAACCGGTCGGGAGGCACAAATGCTCACGCGCAAGCAGCATGAATTGCTGCTTTTCATCAACGAGCGGCTCGGACAGGGCGGTGTGTCCCCTTCCTTCGATGAAATGAAGGACGCTCTCAACCTGAAGTCCAAGTCGGGTATCCACCGTCTGATCACCGGGCTGGAAGAGCGCGGCTTCATCCGCCGCCTGCCCCACCGCGCCCGCGCGCTGGAGGTGCTGCGGCTGCCGGAGGGGCTGGAGACTGCCCGGACCCGGCCGCCGCGCGCCAAGTTCCAGCCCAACGTCATCAAGGGTGACTTCAGCTTCGCGGGACGGGAGGCGAACCCGGCGTCCGAATCGGTGCAGCTTCCGCTCTACGGCCGCATCGCCGCGGGCACGCCCATCGAGGCGCTGCGCGACGGTTCCGCCTTCGTTGACATTCCCGCCGCCATGCTCGGCATGGGCGACCACTACGCGCTTGAGGTGGCCGGCGATTCGATGGTGGAGGCCGGCATCCTCGACCACGACACGGTGGTCATCCAGCGCTGCGACAGCGCGGACAACGGCTCGATCGTCGTCGCCCTGGTGGACGACGCCGAGGTCACGCTGAAGCGCCTGCGCCGCAAGGGCAACACCGTGGCGCTCGAACCGGCCAACGCCGCCTACGAGACCCGCATCTTCGGCGCCGACCGCGTCCGCGTGCAGGGCCGCCTTGTCGGTCTGGTGCGGAAGTACTGACGGCGGGATGCTCCGGGGCGGCGGTTCAGCGCGCCCCGGTCTTTCCATCGGAGAGCGTTCCTCCCATCGTCCACGGGCGGTCGCCACGCTGGCCACGCACGCTCTCGACGCGGATGCCCTTGTCCGTCAGGGTGAGCGCGTGCGCGCCCTCCCGCCGCAGGCGCCAGCGGTCGATGACCAGCGGCGCCCGACATCCGCGCGACGGGACCACGGTCACCACCGCATCGGCCAGCGCGCAATCCTCCGGCAAGGCGTCCGGCTGGCGCAGCAGCGCCACCGTCTTGCCCTGTGCACGGTAGAGGCATCCCAGAGCGTCACAGCGCAACCGCCCGTCCAGACTGACCCCGGCGAGCGGCCAGACATCCTGACCGCCCTTCTCCTCCGGCTTCTCCATGCCGTCACGCCGCCGCCAGCTGTTGGCGACCCGCCCGTCGCTGACGGTGGAGAGGCTGAGAATCCCCTCCGCGCCGCGCACGGCCATCAGCTTTCCGTCCTCCGACACCAGAATGTCGGGCCGCGACGCAAAGACCGGGGCGACCAGTCCACCGGTCAAGGCGACCAGCCCCAGCCAGCGCCAGCGCCCCGTCCAAATCGCCAGCCACAGACCGCCCAGCGTGACGGCGGCGATGGCGGCGTCGGGCATGGCCGGCAGAAACGCGGTGGCGCCGGGCAGCGCCGCGGTTCGCTCCGCCGTTTCGATGACCAGCCGGACGCCCCAGCTCATCGCCGTCACCGCCGGCCCCTCCAGCCCGAAGGGCAGCAGCAGGTAGGAGAGCAGGCTGAAGGGCATGATCCACACCGTCGTGATGGGGATCGCCACCATGTTGGACAGCACGCCGTAAAAGGCGACCTGCTGGAAATGGTAGAGCCCATAGGGCGTCGTCGCGACCGTCGCCACGACGCTGGAAAAGGCGATGCCGCCCAACGTCATCGTTCCTCGGCCGAGCCAGCCCAGCTCGCGCCGCCGACGCACCGCCCAGGGCGTGAACCGCTCGAAGGCCGCGATCAGGGCGACGACCGCCGCGAAGGACATCTGGAAGCTCGGCCCCAGCATTCCTTCGGGATCGTACAGGACGGTGACGATGCCGGCGAAGGCGACCAGCCGCATGCTGATCGGCGACCGGTCGGCGATGACCGCGCCCATGACGAGGCCGGTCATCAGCACCGACCGCAGCGTCGGCAAGGGCGCGCCCACCAGCAGCGTGTAGAGGATGGCCGACAGGATGCCGGCCAGCGCCGCGATCTTCTTGATCGGCCAGCGCAGGGCCACCCAGGGAACCAGCGCCAGAAGCGCGCGCACCACCCAGAAGACGATCCCCGCGGCGATGCCCACATGCAGGCCGGAAATGGACAGGAGATGCGCCAGCCCGCTGTCGCGGAAGGCGTCCATCATCGGCTCGGGAATCGCCGCCGCGTCGCCGTTCAGCAGGGCGGCGGTGACGCTGGCCCCCGCGGGGTCGGTCACGACGGCACGCACCCGCTCGGCGATGGCAGCACGGGCCCGCTCGAAAGCCACGGTCACCCGGCGCCAGCCACCGGGCAGTGGCGCCTCCTGTGCGACGGGAGCGCCCATGACGAAGCCGACCGCGCCGAAGCCTTCGAAATAGGCGCGCCGCTGCAGGTCGAACGCTCCCGGCTCCGCCGGGGCGGCCGGCGGGTGGAGCATGGCCCGCAGCTGGACCACCGTCCCGGCCTCCGGCGGAGTCACCTTGGCCGGCAGATGCAGTCGGACCCGCGCCGGTGTCGCCTCCGGAGCCAGCCGCTCCACCGTCGGTTCCCCGATCATCAGCCGCGTGCCGGTTGGTTGCCGCTCGACCGCCAGCACCCGCCCGGTCACCTGCACCGGTCCAAGCTCGCGCGTCAGCATCGGCGCCATCGCCGCCACGCTGTGCAGTTGCGCCGCGGCGAAGCCCAGAGCGACGCTCAGCAGCCCCAGCAGCAGGACGACCGGCGCCAGACGCCGCCGCGCCAGCCACAGCAGAGGCAGACAGCCCGCCGCAGCGCCCGGCCCCAGCCAGAGCGGGGGCTCGGCGGACAGGCCGAAATACAACGCCACGCCCGCCCCGGCCCCCACCGGCAGCCACAGCGCCCAGCGCTCCCGCTCCGCGGCGAGGCACTCCAGTGCCGCCGCGGAAAGGCGCGCGCCGACGCCGCGACGGACAGGACCGGCATCGCCCTCCTCCGCCGCCAAACCCCCGGCCATGCCCTCTTCAACCCCGTGGGCCATACTGTCGCCTATGCGCGCAAGGCAAATGCCTCCGGCGCCGTTAATGTGTTACACCACCGCACCACCGCAGTCGCACCGCCGCAGCCGCCGCGCGGCCGCCGCAGCACTGTAGCAGCGCCGAACCCGGAATTGAGCCACCCATGACCGTCGTCACCCGTTTCGCCCCGTCGCCCACCGGCTTTCTCCACATCGGCGGCGCCCGCACCGCGCTGTTCAACTGGCTGTACGCCCGCCACCACGGCGGCACGTACCTGTTGCGCATCGAGGACACCGACCGCCAGCGCTCGACGGACGCCGCGGTGGACGCCATCCTCGACGGTCTGTCCTGGCTCGGCCTCGACTGGGACGGCGACGCGGTCAGCCAGTTCGCCCGCAAGGACCGCCACGCCGAGGTGGCGCAGCAGATGCTGGCGGCCGGCCGCGCCTATCACTGCTACGCGAGCCCCGAGGAGCTGGAGGAGATGCGCGCCGCCCAGAAGGCCGCCGGCCAGCCGGTGCGCTACGACGGGCGCTGGCGCGACCGCGACCCGTCCGAGGCGCCGGCCGGCGTGAAGCCGGTGATCCGCCTGAAGGCGCCGCAGGAGGGCGAGACGGTCCTGAAGGACCGCGTCCAGGGCGAGGTGACGGTGCAGAACGCCCAGCTCGACGACCTGATCCTGCTGCGCGCCGACGGCACCCCGACCTATCTGCTGGCGGTGGTGGTGGACGACCACGACATGGGCGTGACCCACGTCATCCGCGGCGACGACCATCTGACCAACACCTTCCGCCAGATCCAGATCTACAACGCCATGGGCTGGGACCTTCCGGAGTTCGGCCACATCCCGCTGATCCACGGTCCGGACGGCGCCAAGCTGTCGAAGCGCCACGGCGCGCTCGGCGTCGACGCCTACCGCGACATGGGCTACCTGCCGGAGGCGATCCGCAACTACCTGCTGCGGCTCGGCTGGGGGCACGGCGACGACGAGATCATCGCGACCGAACAGGCCGTGGAGTGGTTCAACCTGGAAGGCATCGGGCGCTCCCCCTCGCGCTTCGACTTCGCCAAGCTGGAGAATCTGAACGCCCACTACATGCGGCAGGCCGACGACGCCCGCCTCGTGGGTCTGGCCGCCCCGCGGCTGGAGGCCGAGCTTGGCCGCGCGCTGACCGAGTCGGAGCGCGACCTGCTGACCCGCGCCATGAACGGGCTGAAGCAGCGCGCCCGCACCGTGGTCGATCTGGCGCAGAGCGCCCGCTTCTACCTCGCCGCCCGTCCGCTGGCGATGGACGAGAAGGCCGCCGCGCTGTTGGACGAGAAGGGCCGCGGCGTCCTGACCGACCTCGCCGCCCGCTTCGAGGCGGAAGCGGACTTCACCGCCGCCACCCTGGAAGGGCTGGTCCGCGCCTTCGCCGAGGAGCGGGGCGAGAAGCTGGGCAAGATCGCCCAGCCGCTGCGCGCGGCGCTCACCGGTTCCACCGTGTCGCCGCCCATCTTCGAGGTGGCGGAACTCCTCGGCCGCGCGGAAACGCTGGCCCGGATGAAGGATGCCGCAACTGCAGCACGGGGATAACTTCCGTGCGTTGATATCCGCCCGGCATAGAACTATGCTGCGCGCATTCGAAAAGGGCGTTAAGCCCCAACCCTAAAGATAAGGACGTGCCGAGATGACCCAAACCGCGGACAAGGCCGATACCTTCACCCTGATCGACAACCGGACTGGCAAGCAGGTCAGCCTGCCCGTGATGAAGGGAAGCACGGGTCCGGACGTGATCGACATCCGCAAGCTCTACGCCGAGACCGGTTGTTTCACCTACGATCCGGGTTTCACTTCGACGGGCAGCTGCGAGTCCAAGATCACCTACATCGACGGTGACGAGGGTATCCTGCTGCACCGCGGTTATGCCATCGACGACCTTGCCGAGCACGCGACCTTCCCGGAGGTCTGCTTCCTCCTTCTCAACAACCACCTGCCGAACGCCGCCGAGAAGGAAGAGTTCGAGGGCATACTGCGCGGCCACTCGATGGTGCACGAGCAGCTGACCCGCTTCTACAGCGGCTTCCGCCGCGACGCCCACCCGATGGCGGTTCTCTGCGGCGTCGTCGGCGCGCTGTCGGCCTTCTACCACGACTCGACGGACATCGAGGACCCGGTGCAGCGCAAGATCGCCGCGCACCGCCTGATCGCCAAGATCCCGGCGATCGCCGCGATGGCCTACAAGTACTCGGTCGGCCAGCCGTTCATGTACCCGCGCAACGACCTGTCCTACGCCGAGAACTTCCTCTACATGACCTTCGGCACGCCGTGCGAGCCGTACAAGGTCAACCCGGTCCTGTCCAAGGCCATGGACAAGATCTTCATCCTGCACGCCGACCACGAGCAGAACGCTTCCACCTCGACCGTCCGTCTGGCCGGTTCGTCGGGCGCCAACCCGTTCGCCTGCATCGCCGCCGGCATCGCCTCGCTGTGGGGTCCGGCCCATGGCGGCGCCAACGAGGCCGTGCTGAAGATGCTGGAGGAGATCGGCTCCGTCGATCGCATCCCGGAGATCGTCCGCCGTGCCAAGGACAAGAACGACAACTTCCGTCTGATGGGCTTCGGCCACCGGGTCTACAAGAACTACGACCCGCGCGCCCAGGTCATGCGCAAGACCTGCCATGAGGTTCTGGCCGAGCTGGGCATCAAGGACGAGCCGCTCCTCGACATCGCGATGGAGCTGGAGAAGATTGCCCTTGAGGACCCGTACTTCGTCGAAAAGAAGCTGTACCCGAACGTCGACTTCTACTCGGGCATCATCCTGAAGGCGATGGGCTTCCCGACCAGCATGTTCACCGTGCTGTTCGCCGTGGCGCGCACCGTCGGCTGGATCTCGCAGTGGAAGGAGATGATCGAGGACCCGGTCCAGAAGATCGGCCGTCCGCGTCAGCTCTACACCGGCGCGACCAAGCGGGACTTCATCCCGCTGGCCGAGCGTGGCTAACCGGCCGACAGCACACATCGGGACGGGTGGCTCCGACGGAGCCGCCCGCAGCCCGGCTGCGTTCATCGTTCCGGCGCGGCGGGTCCGTCAGGGCCAGCCCGTCGCGAACGACAACAAGCCGCCGCTGTCGCGGCGGCTTCGCCGCATCCTCTTCTATGCGGTGATTGTGGCGATGATCGCCGCGGTGGTGCTGATCTGATCGTCTAGCCCTGGGTGATCGGGATGTGCGGCCCTTCCGCCGCCACACGCTCCATCCATGCGCGCACCGCCGGATAGCCGGACAGGTCGAACCCACCCTCCTCCGCCACATGCGTGTAGGCGTAGAGCGCGATGTCGGCGACGCTGAAGCGCTCGCCCACGAAGAAGCGTCGCTCCGCCAGATGCCCTTCCATGACGCCCAGCGCGTCGTAACCGAGCCGGCGCTTGGTCACCAGCCCCAGCTTGCGCTCCTCCGTCATCTCCACGTGGTGCGTGATCCAGAAGCGCACGGTGGCAATGTTCGGTTCGTGGCTGTACTGCTCGAAGAACATCCATTGCAGGACCCGCGCGCGTCCCTCCCGGTCGTCGGGCAGATAGGGCGTGCCTTCCGCCAGATACCAGAGGATCGCGTTGGATTCCGGCAGGTGGCTGCCGTTTTCCAGTTGCAGGGTCGGGATGCGGCCGTTCGGATTGCGGGCCAGGAATTCCGGAGTGCGGGTCTCCTCCCGGTCGATGTCCAGCTCGACCCGTTCATAGGCAAGGCCCAGCTTGTGGAGCAGCAGCCGGCACTTGTAGCCGTTTCCGGAAGACAGGTTGTCGTAAAGGCGCAGCATGGGGGCGTGTCTCCACTCCAAATCCATCCGATGGCGGATATAAACACGAAACGGAGTCAGGTGCCAGCGTGGCCCTGCGGAAGCAGTATGCCGAGCCGCTCCAGCCGCGCCCGATCCGCAGCGGCCTCCGCCAGCAGCCAGTGCCGGAAAGCGCGGAGCACACCACGCCCGCACCCTTCGGCCGGCGCCGTCAGCAGGTAGCGGTCGCCGCAGGGCACCGCGGGCCCGAAGGGGCAGACGAGCCGTCCCGCTTCCAGCGCCTCCAGCACCAGCGACGGGCGCCCCAGCGCGATCCCCTGCCCGGCCATGGCCGCCTGGATCACCATCACCGATTCCGAGAAGCTCAGGCCCCCCGCCCCATCCAGTTCCACCCCGCTGCCAGCGCGCCAAAGGCTCCAGTCCGGAGATGCCTGATAATGCAGCAGCGTCTGGCGGAACAGGTCGGCCGGTCCGGACAGCCGTTCAGCCAGCGCCGGAGCGCAAACCGGAAACAGCGGCTCTTCCGACAAAAGCGCCCCCGCGGGGCCGGGATCGCCGCCGCGCACGTAGCGGATGACCGCCCAACCCGCCTCGGCCTCCGACGCGCGATCGGTGTTGCCCCCCTCGATGTCCAGCCGCAGGCCCGACCGGCCGTCCAGGAAGCGACCCAAGCGTGGCACCAGCCACAAGGCCGCCCAGGTGCGCGGCGCAGCGATGCGCAGCCGTTCCGGCCCTTGCCCGGCGATGCGGTCCCAGCTTTCCTGAACCCGCCCCAGCCCCGCGGTGCAGGCCTGTGCGAGGTCGCGTCCGGCGTCGGTCAGGTGAAGCCCCTGCGGGGTGCGGTCGAACAGACGGACCTTCAGCCGCTTTTCCAGATCGCCCACCTGACGGCTGACCGCGCCGTGAGTCAGGCCAAGCTCGTCGGCGGCGCGCGTCATGCTGCCGTGGCGGGACGCCGCTTCGAAAGCGGCCAGGGCGGTGAAGGGAAGGCGCGGCATCGGCGGCGTCTCTGGAGGTCGATGTGAGGATTCCTCACACCCATGCCCTACGAAGTCAATTGTGGACCGCGGGAGCGGCGGGCAGGCTTGGGCGCAGAAACCGAACCATCCCGGCACCTCACATGACGATGACCTTGTCCATCACCGACATCTCCACTCTCGATGACGGACGCCTGCGCGTTGAACTGGAAGCTCTTCTGGAGGACGCGGTGAACAGCGGCGCTTCAGTGGGGTACCACGCCCCGCTGGCCCCTTACTGGAAGCGGGCCTTCTGGGACGGTGTGGCCGGGCTGCTGTCCGGCGGTGCGCACCATCTGCTGATCGCGCGAGGACCAGCGGGAGAACTGTTGGGAAGCGTCCAGTTGGCACTGTGCACCAAGCCGAACGGTGCGCACCGCGCCGAGGTGCAGAAACTGCTCGTCTTCACCCGCCACCGGCGGAGCGGAGTCGCGCGGCGGCTGATGGCGGCGGTGGAGGACACCGCCCGTGGTCTGGGGCGGTCGCTTCTGGTGCTCGACACGCTGAAGGGCGACCGTGGCGAGCCCTTCTATGAAGCGACGGGCTGGCGGCGGGCCGGGGTGATCCCCGGCTACACGGTGGAAGCGGACGGCGCCCTTCACGACACCGTCCTCTTCTACAAGACGCTGTGAGACCGGTTACTTCGTCTCGATCAGCTCGACCTTGTAGCCGTCCGGGTCCTCGATGAAGGCGATCACGGTGGTGCCGTGCTTCATCGGGCCGGGCGGACGCGGAATTTTGACGCCTTCCTTGGCGAGCTGCTCGCAGGTGCCGTAGATATCGGGAACGCCCAGCGCGATGTGGCCGTAGGCGGTGCCGATGGCGTAAGGCTCGGCCTGGTCCCAGTTGTGGGTCAGTTCCAGGACGGCGGTGTCCTTCTCGTCGCCGTAGCCGACGAAGGCCAGCGTGAAGCGGCCGCCCTCATAGTCGTTGCGGCGCAGCAGCTTCATGCCGAGCAGGCGGGTGTAGAAGTCCAGCGACTTCTCCAGGTCATAGACCCGGAGCATCGTGTGCAGCAGACGGAATTGGCTCATGGTCTCTTCTCCCAAGCGGGTTCTTGCGCTCTCGTCTTATCCGGCCTCGCCTGATCCAGCTGGCCGGCGGCAACCTCCAGCACGACCTGGGCGGCGCGTTCGCTGGGCGGCGTTCCGCCCTGCCCCAACCAGCGCGCCACCTCCGCCACCCCGTCGATCTGCGTCGCGCGGGCCGCGGGATCGTCGAGCAGGCGGCCCAGTTCAGTGGCCAGCCGGTCCGGCCGGCAGTCCTCCTGAAGCAGTTCCGGCACCAGCATGCGGTCGAGCATCAGATTGACCAGATTGACGTATTTGACCCGGATCAGCCGCCGGTACAAGGCCACCGTCACTGGGTTGAGGCGGTAGGCGATTACCGTCGGCAGGCGCGCCAGCGCCAATTCCAGCGCCACCGTCCCGGACGCCGCCAGCGCAGCCTCCGCCGCCGCGAAGGCGTCGTACTTCGGGCCGTCGCCCTCGACGAGAATGCTGCGCATGGGCCAGCCTGCCACCTCCGCCGCAACGCGTTCGCGCACCGTCGCCACGGTCGGCACCACGGCGACCAGCCCCGGATGGTTCGGGAGCAAGCGTTCCAGCGTGGCGCGGAAGTCGGGGAGAAGGCGCGACACCTCGCCTTTCCGGCTGCCCGGCAGAACGGCGACGATGCGCGCATCCGGGGTCAGCCCATGGGCGGCGCGGAAGCGCTGCGCATCGCCATGCCCGGCGCCGCTCTCCACCACCGAATGGCCGACGAAGGTGCAGGGAAGCCCTTCCTTCTCGAAATAGGGCGGCTCGAAGGGCAGGATGGCCAGCAGGTGATCGTAGATCGCCGCGTATTTGGCGGCGCGCTTCGGCTTCCACGCCCAGACGGTGGGCGCCACGTAATGAATCAGCGGGATGTCCGGCGCCTGCGCCTTGACCCGCTTGGACACCCGCACGGTGAAGCCCGGCGAATCGATGCCCACCACCGCGTTGGGGCGCAGCCGCAGGATCTCGGCGACCGTCTGGTCGATGCGGCGCAGCAGGTTCGGCAGATGGGGCAGCAGCTCGAACACGCCGAACAGCGTCAGTTCGCCCATCGGGAACAGGCTGTCCAGCCCCTCCGCGACCATCTTCTCGCCACCAATGCCGGCGAAGCGCACCCGTCCGCCGGTCAACCGCTTGCAGGCGGCCATCAGCCGCGCGCCCAGCGCGTCGCCGGAGGGCTCCCCGGCGATCAGGAAAATCAGCGGATCGCTCACAGCCGATGCTCCGATGAAACGGTGATGCCGACCACGAACAGACCCAGCCGGTCAGCGACCTCGGCCACCGCGCCGCGGTCCACCAGCAGGCTGCCGCCTGCCTCCACCGCGATGCCACGCAGACCGGCGCGGGCAGCGTTCTCCACGGTCGTCACCCCCATGGTGGGCAGGTCGAGGCGGCGGTCCTGCTGCGGCTTCTTCACCTTGACGAGCACGCCGCCCGGCCCGGGCCGCGCCAAGCCGGCGCAGCGGGCCAGCATGGCGTCGGTGCCCTCGATGGCTTCGACGGCGAGCACGATCCCCTGCTGCACCACGGCGCCCTGCCCGACGTCGAGCGTACCGAGCGCGCGGGCGACCTCGACGGCGCGGGCGATGTCGCGCTCCGCCTCGGCGTCCGGCCGCAGCCGTCCCACCGGCCCCGCCGGAGTCAGAAGCTCGCCGAGGAGATCGTGCAAACCAACGACGCGGAACCCCTCCCCTTCGAGTTCCCGCGCGACGGAGCGCAGCAGCCCGTCGTCTCCGAGCGCGCGGGTGCCGACCTTGGCGAGGAACTTGGTGGTGTACCAGTCGGGAAGAAGCTCGGTGAAGGACGGCCGGCGCACCGGCCCGGCAAAGACCAGCTCCGCGACCTTTTCCCTCTTCAGCCGGTCGATGATGCTGCCGGCCGCACCGAAGCGGCTCCACAGATGGGGAAGGCCCTCGACGGTGGCGGGATCGGTGTGGCCGTTGAAGGCGACGACGAAGACCTCGCGCCCCTGGCCGCGCACCGCGGCGGCGATGCGGGCCGGCAAGGTGCCGCCGCCCGCCAGGATGCCGAGCTTGGGAAGAGGCTGCGACATGGCCGGGACTCTCCCAGACTACGGAACAGAAGAAACCGGAGCGCGACCGCTCCTCAGCCCTCGCGCGGCTGGCAGAGCGACCGCGAGGCCCGTGCGAAGGTCAGCACGTCGGCGACCAGCGTCTGCTGCCCCATGTCTCGCCCGACCTCCTCCATGCGCTCGGCGAAGGTTCCTTCGTTGCCGAACAGCAGGCGGTAGGCGGCGCGCAGGGCGTGGATCTCGTCCTTCTGGAAACCGCGGCGCTCCAGCCCGACGAGGTTCAGACCGGCCAGACGCGCCCGGTCGCCCATGACGAGGCCATAGGGGATCACGTCCTTCTCCACACCGGACATGCCGCCGATCATGGCGTGCGACCCGATGCGGACGAACTGGCGGACCGCCGACAGCCCGCCGATGGTCACGAAATCGCCGAGTTCCACATGGCCGGCCAGCGTGGCGTTGTTCGCCAGAACCGCGTTGTTGCCGACGACGCAGTCGTGGGCAACATGGACGCCGACCATGAACAGCCCGTTGTCGCCGATCCGCGTGACCATGCCGCCACCCTCGGTGCCGGGGCTCATGGTGACATGCTCGCGGATCTGGTTGTTGCGCCCGATGATCAGTTCGGACGGCTCGCCCTTGAACTTCAGGTCCTGCGGGCGGTGGCCGATGGACGCGAAGGGATAGATGACCGAGTCCTCGCCGATGCGCGTGCGTCCCTCGACCACCACGTGGGAGGTCAGGCGCACGCGGTCGCCAAGTTGGACATCCGGACCGACCACGCAAAAGGGACCGATGGAAACGCCTTCGCCCAGCCTGGCGGCCGGATCGACGACCGCCGTCGGGTGAATGGAAACGCTCATTTCTCGTCCAGGATCATGGCGGAATAGACGGCTTCAGCGACCAGGACACCGTTGACCTTGGCCTCGCCCTTGAACTTCCACACGTTGGCGCGCTGGCGCTGCTTGGTCACGTGGATGTGGATGGTGTCGCCGGGTGTGACCGGACGGCGGAAACGCGCCTCGTCCACGGTCATGAAATAGACCAGCTTGCCCTCGGACTCCTTGCCCAACGTGGCGACCACCAGCACGGCGGAGGTCTGCGCCATCGCCTCGATGATCATCACGCCCGGCATCACCGGTCGCGACGGGAAGTGCCCCTGAAAGAACGGCTCGTTGATGGTGACGTTCTTCACGCCGGTGGCGCTCTCGCCCAGAGTGATGTCGATCACCCGGTCGATCATCAGAATCGGATAGCGATGCGGGATCATTTCCATGATCCGCATGATGTCGAGGTCGGCTATCTTCTTGTTGTCCGCCGTCACATCCATGGTCCGGCCGCCCGCCTTTCAAAATCCACGAAAACGCCCCGCGCCACGCCTGCGGCGGCCCGGGACGAAGCCCCTTGTGCCCCATTTCCAGGGATTTGGCAATCCCGACGCCGCCAGGGTTCCAGCCTCGCTTGCGTCCGGCGCATACGAGAAGCCGCCACGCCTCCCTGAGGAAGCGTGGCGGCTCGGCCGCTGATTCCTTGCCGCCGTTCGTGCCCTACTGCTTGGGAACGGTCAGCGCGACCTGGGGCAGCTTCTTGTTCACGCGCTCCAGCACCACGTCGGTGACGTCGAGCTGGGTGTCGACCAGGACGAACTGCTGACGGGCGAGGACCAGGTTGGCCCCGCGCTCGCGCGCGACGTCGGCGACAATCTCCACCATGCTCTTGTGGACAACGGCCATCGCCTCGTTCAGCGCGTTTTCCAGGGCGCGCTTGCGGCTCTGCACCGTCTTCTGGACCTCACCGACCTGCTTCTCGAAGTCGCGGCGCTTGTTGGCCAGCGCGTCCGGAGCCAGCACGGTCTGCTGCTTGCGCAATTCCTCCTCGGACTTGCGCAGCTTGTCCTCGAGCGAGGCGATTTCCTTCTGATAGGTCTCGCGCAGCGATTCGAAGGACTTCGAGACGCCCTTGGAGGCGTTCGACTCCTGCATGATCTTCTGAACGTCGACCACGGCGATGACCGGCGCCTTGAGGTTGTCGGTCGGCTTGTCCTGGGCGAAGGACGGCGTCGCCATCGCGACGCCCGCCATCACCGCACCGGCGGCGACCAGCGCCCTGAGCTTGCTGAACTGCATGTTAGAACCTGGTTCCAAAGCTGAAGCGGAAGATCTCTTTCTTGTCGTAATCTTCCTTGAGAATCGGGACCGCAAAGTCAAGGCGGATCGGCCCGAAGGGCGAGCGCCAGGACAAGCCGGTGCCGACCGACAGGCGGACCGATTCGTCGTCGGGGACGAGCGGATCGTTGATGTCGACCTTGCCCAGCGTGCCGACGTCGGTGAAGGCGTGCCCCTTCAGCCCGAACTCCTCGGGCAGGCCGACCGGGAAGCTCATCTCGACCGACCCGCGGTAGTAGCGGGTGCCGCCCAGGGCGTCGCCGGTGCGCAGGTCGCGCGGGCCGATGCCGGCGGTGTTGAAACCACGCAGCGTGTCACCGCCGATGAAGAAGCGATCGGACAGGGCAATGCCGTCGTCACCGATGCCGACGATGTAGCCGACCTCGCCGGTGGCGCTGACGACCCAGCTCTCGTCGAACAATGGCAGGTAATAGCCAGCGCCGAGACGGTTGCGCAGGAAGCGCGCGTCGCCACCCAGGCCCGCGAGATCGTTCGTCAACCGGATATAATAGCCTTCGGTCGGGTTCAGGCGGCTGTTGCGGCGGTCGTAGGTCAACTCCTGCCCGATCAGCGAGGTTAGGCGTGCGCCCTTCTGGTCCTGGATGTACTGCGACGCGCTGCTCGGGACGCTGGTGATATCGGTGTTCTGGAGCTGGTAATAGACGCGCTGGCGCAGGTTCTCCGTCAGCGGGTAGCCCATGCGCAGGGCCATGCCGGTGCTCTTCTCGTCGAAGGAGCTTTCGTCCTGATAGTCGCGGGTGATGCGGAACAGGTCGAAACCGGCGGACAGGTCGCGGTCGAGGAAGTACGGCTCGGTGAAGGAGACGTCGTATTCCTGGCGGCTGCCCGACACGGTGGCGCCGAAGCGCAGATCCTGGCCACGGCCCAGCAGGTTGCGCTCGCGGATCGAGAAGTCGGCCAGCGGACCGTCGGAGGTCGAGTAACCGGCGCCGATGGAAATTTCACCGGTGGACTGCTCGGTCACCTCGACGTTCATCACCGTGCGGTCGGGCGCCGAGCCTTCCGCGGTGGTGATGTTGACGCGCTCGAAATAGCCGAGATCCTTGATGCGCTGCTCGGAGCGGCGCAGCTTGGTCGTGCTGAACGGGTCGCCTTCGGACAGCAGCATCTCGCGCCGGACCACCTTGTCCAGCGTGCGGACGTTGCCGGTCACGTCAATGCGCTCCACGAAGACGCGCGGTCCCTCGACGATGTCGTAGACGATGTCGATGGTCTGGTTCTCGCGGTTGCGCGAAATCCGCGGCCGGACGTCCACGAAGGCGTATTGCAGATCGCCGACCGCGTTGGACAGCTTGGTGATGGTGTTCTCCACCTCCTGCGCGTTGTACCAGTCGCCCTCGCGCGTGGTCAGCACGCTGCGCAGCTGCTCCGGGTCCAACGCCTTCAGAGAGGTGCTGATGTCCATCTTGCCGAACTTGTAGCGCTCGCCCTCGTCCACCGTGAAGGTGATGACGAAGTCCTCGCGGTCCGGCGTCAGCTCCGCCACGGCGGAGACGACGCGGAAGTCGGCGTAGCCTTCCTTGAGGTAGTAGCGGCGCAGCAGGTCGCGGTCGTAGTTCAGGCGGTCGGGATCGTAGTTGTCGTCCGACGTCATGAAGCGCCACCAGGCGCTTTCCCGCGTCTGGATCGCCTCGCGCAGCGTCCCGTCGGAGAACTTCTCGTTGCCGATGAAGGCGATGCTGCGCACGCCGGTGCGCACACCCTCGTTGATCTCGAACACCAGATCGACGCGGTTCTGGTCGAGCTGGATGATCTTCGGCTCGACGGTCGCGGCGAAGCGGCCCTGGCGGCGGTAGATGTCCAGGATGCGCTGCACGTCGCTCTGCACGCGGGTGCGGGTGTAGACGACGCGGGGACGGAGCTGGATTTCCTTCTCCAGGTTCTCCTTCTCGATGCGCCGGTTCCCCTCGAAGGCGATGCGGTTGATGATCGGGTTTTCCGCCACCTGCACCACCAGCGCATCGCCGTCGCGCTTCAGCACGACGTCGGCGAACAGGCCCGTGTTGAACAGGGCCTTCAGCGACTGGTCGATGCGATCAGGATCGAAGGGATCGCCGGGCGCCACCGCGAGGTAGGAGCGGACCGTCGTCGGCTCGATGCGCTGAACGCCCTCCACCCGGATGTCCCGGATGGTGCCGCCCGAGAACATCTGGGCGACCAGCGTCCCGTCGCCGAACGCGGCGGATTTCGCCGCGCCCGGTTTGGGCGCGCCCGCCTGGGCCCAGGCTGCGTGGGAAAGGGCAAGAGAAACCGTCGTCATGGCGCACCCGGCCATCAGGCCGAACGCCAGAACCCTGCTCGACACCCGCAAAGCTCGCTCCCTGGCTTTGGGGGCATCCCTCAGGATATCAGCCCCCTAAAGAAATCCACCACGCGAAGCTGAACGAGATCGTTCCACGTGGCGAAAACCATGAGCGTTAATACCAAAGCAAGACCGATGCGGAAACCGTATTCTTGCGCTTTAGGTCCGAGAGGACGCCCACGGAGTCCTTCCAGGGCGTAAAACATCAGATGGCCGCCGTCAAGCAGCGGAACCGGAAACAAATTGATCATGCCGAGGTTCACCGACAGGAACGTCATGAACCAGATCAGCGGGTACCAGCCGGATTGGGCGACCTCGCCGGACATCTGGGCGATGCGCAACGGCCCACCCAACTCCTCGGTGCCGCGCGAGCCCTCGATCATCTGGCCGAGCGCCACGAAGGTGCCCGACACCATCCCGACGACCTCCCGGCCCGCCTGCCATGCGGCGGTCAGCGGGTCGTGACGCTTCGTCTCCGCTCCGCCGCGCATGATGCCGAGCTGGCCGATGCGGTGGGTGTTGCCGAGTCGGTCGGTAACCTCGCGCACATCCGGAGTCGCCGTCAGATTGACCGGGCGCCCGTCGCGCTGCACCACCATCTCCAACGGCGCCCCCGGCTGCATCGAGACGATCTGCCGGATTTCCTCGAATCGCTGGATGCCGCTGCCGTTGATCGAGACGATCAGGTCGCCCGGCTGCAGCCCGGCGCGCTCCGCGGCGCTGCCCGGCTGCACGCCGCCGACGTCCGGCGGGGTGAAGGACTGGCCGGCGGTGGCGAAGAGGATGGTCAGGGCGACGATGGCGAACAGGAAATTCGCGATGGGTCCCGCCGCCACGATGGCCGCCCGCTGGCCGAGCCGCTTGTGGTGGAAGGACACCGCCTGCTCTTCGGCGCTCATGCTCTGCGTGTGGGCGCCGGGCGTGCTTGCCGGGTCGGCGTCGCCGAACATCTTCACATAGCCGCCGAGCGGGATGGCGCTGAACTTCCAGCGCGTTCCGGCCCGGTCGGTCCAGCCGAACAGCTCAGGGCCGAAGCCGATGGAGAAGACCTCGATCCGCACGCCGTTGCGGCGCGCGACGAGGTAGTGACCGAGTTCGTGCACAAACACGAGCACGGTGAGGACCAGCAGAAAAGACAGAAGCGTGGTCCCGAAGCCGCCCATGACGTCCATCACATCCTTTGCATCCCGGAACGGCTCCTTCGCGGTCCGCGTCCGGAAAAAGACTCAGCGTGCCAGCGCCGCGACCCGGTCCGCCGCCACGCGGCGCGCCTCGGCGTCGGTGTCGCGCACCGCGCCCAGGTCGCGGAGCGGTCGGTGCGGCAGCGTGCCCAACACCCCCTCGACGATCCGTTCGATGTCGAGAAAGCCGATCCGGCGGTCGAGAAACGCCTGCACGGCCACCTCGTTGGCGGCACTGAGAATAGTAGGAGCGCCCCCACCGCTTTGCAAGGCGGCCCGGGCGAGCCTCAGGGCTGGGAATCGCTCGGGGTCCGGCGCCTCGAAGGTCAGGGTGGCGGCCTTGACCAGGTCCAGCCGTTCGGCGGGCGTCGGGATGCGCGCCGGCCAGCCAAGCGCGTAGGCGATCGGCGTGCGCATGTCCGGCGTGCCGAGCTGCGCCAGGACGGAACCGTCCACATACTCGACCAGCGAATGCACGACCGACTGCGGGTGGACCAGCACGTCGATCTTCTCTTCGGGAACGCCGAAAAGGAAATGCGCTTCGATGATCTCCAGCCCCTTGTTCATCATGGTGGCGCTGTCGACGGAGATCTTGGCGCCCATCTCCCAGGTCGGATGGGCGACCGCCTGCTCGCGCGTCGCCGCGGCCATGAAGGCGCGGTCCCTGGTCCGGAAGGGGCCGCCGGAGGCCGTCAGGATCAGGCGCTGGACGCTGTCCAGACGGTCGAAATCGAAGACCTGATAGATCGCCGAATGCTCGCTGTCGACCGGCAGCAGGTTGGCGCCGTGGCGGCGCACCTCCTCCATCATCAGGGCGCCGGCGCAGACCAGAACCTCCTTGTTGGCGAAGGCGACGCAGGCGCCGCGGCGCACCGCGGCCAGCGTGGGCTCAAGCCCGGCGGCGCCGACGATGGCGGCCATCACCCAGTCGGCGGGACGCTCCGCGGCCTCGGCGACGGCCTGCGGCCCGGCGGCGGCCTCCACGCCGGTTCTGGCCAGCGCCTCCTTGAGGTCGGCGTAGGCCGCAGGGTCGGCGACCACGGCCAGCTTCGGGCGGAGCTGCCGCGCCTGCTCGGCGAGAAGGGCGACGTTGCGGTTGGCGGTCAGCGCCTCCACCGGGAAGCGCTCCGGATCGCGGGCGACGAGGTCCACCGTCTGAGTGCCGACCGACCCGGTCGAACCGAAGATCGTCACACGGCGCGGCGCGTCCCCCGCCCCTTCTGACTTCACAACCATAACCCCGTCACCACCATGCGATTGCCGTGCCGATGGTCGCGTGGAACAGGGCCAGCACCGGGGCGGCGGCGAGCAGCCCGTCGATGCGGTCCAGGATTCCGCCGTGACCAGGAATGAGATGGCCGCTGTCCTTCACGTTGTAACGGCGCTTGACCGCGGATTCGAAGAGGTCGCCCGCTTGCGCCACCACGGCCAGGACGGCGCCCACCGCAAGAGCCAGCAGCGGCCGTTGCGCGCCCGCCGCCAGAGCCACGCCCCACCCCACCAGGGCGGAAGAGGCCATGCCGCCGATCAGCCCGGCCCAGGTCTTCTTCGGGCTGATGCGCGGGGCCAGCTTCGGCCCGCCGATGGTGCGTCCGGCCGCGTAGGCGCCGATGTCGGTCGCCCAGACCCCGAGCATGGTGAAGAGGAACAGCGCGAGGCCGGAGTCCGGATCGTCGCGCAGCCACATCAGGCCAGCCAGCCCGGCCACGACGTAAAGGATCCCGCCCCCGGACAGACCGCGGTCCGGCCCGCCCGAGGCCACGGCCACACCAGCGGTGGCCAGGATGGCGACGACGACGGCCGCCCACGGCCCGGCGGCGATCTGCGCCGCCAGCGCCAGCAGGACACCGGCCACCGATAACGCGATGGCAGCAGCCTTGCGGCGGCAGGGTACGAGGTTGCTCCACTCCACGGCGGAGGCCACGGCGCCAAGCGCGATCAGAACGTGAAACACCCAACCGCCGGCCCAGACGGCCGCCAGGACGAGCGGAGCCAGGACGAGCGCCGAGATGGCGCGCGTCTTCAGGTCGCCGGATTTAGCGGGTGCCGGTGGTTGCGCCGAAGCGACGTTCCCGTCGGTGGAACTCTTCAATCGCCGCCTCCAGGTCACGCTTGGAAAAGTCAGGCCAGAGCGTGTCCACGAAGACCAGCTCGGCATACGCCGCCTGCCAGAGCAGGAAGTTGCTGATGCGCTTCTCGCCGCTGGTGCGGACGATCAGGTCGGGGTCCGGGATGTCGGCGGTGAACAGGCGTTCGGACAGCCGGTCCTCGGTGATGTCCGCGGGATTGAGCGTCCCCGCCTTCACCTCCTCGGCCAGACGCCGCGCCGCCAGCGTGATCTCCTGGCGGGAGCCGTAGCTCAGCGCCACCACGAGGGTCAGCTTGCGGTTGTCGCGCGTGAGATTCTCGGCGTTGTCGATCAGGCCGACAATGTCCTTGGACAGGCGGGCCCGGTCGCCGATGACGCGCAGGCGCACACCGTTCCGGTGGAGGTCGGCAATCTCGCTGCGCAGGTAGAAGCGCAGGAGCTGCATGAGGTCGGACACCTCCTCCTCCGGCCGACGCCAGTTCTCGGACGAGAAGCTGAAGATCGTCAGATAGCCGATCCCCAGTTCACCCGCGGCTTCGACCGTCCGGCGGACGGCGTCCACGCCCTTTTTATGGCCGGCGGTGCGGGGCAGTCCTCTGGACTTCGCCCAACGCCCGTTGCCGTCCATGATCACGGCCACGTGCGCGGGCGGGCGCAGGGGGCGGCTGTCTTCCGCGTCGCGCATGCCGTCAGACCTGCATGATGTCCTTTTCTTTCGCCGCAAGCGCATCGTCGACCAGCTTGATGTACTGGTCGGTCAGCGCCTGGACCTTCTCGCCGAGCCCCTTGTGCTCGTCCTGCGAGATGTCGCCGGCCTTCTCGGCCTTCTTCAGGCCGTCCATGCCGTCGCGGCGCACGTTGCGCACGGCGACGCGGGCCTGCTCGGCGTATTTGTGGGCGACCTTGGCGAGTTCCTTGCGGCGTTCCTGCGTCAGGTCGGGCAGCGGCACGCGGATCGATTGGCCTTCCGTCTGCGGGTTCAGGCCGAGGCCCGAGTCGCGGATGCCCTTCTCCACGGCCTTGACCATGCCGCGGTCCCACACCTGCACGACGATCAGGCGCGGCTCCGGCACGCTGACGGTGCCGACCTCCTTGAGGTGCATGCGGGCGCCGTAGGCCTCGATGGTGACGGGCTCAAGCAGGCTGGCGGAGGCACGGCCGGTGCGCAGACCGCTCAATTCCTTGCGAAACGCCTCAAGCGCTCCTTCCATGCGGCGCTTGAGATCCGACTGGAGGTCCGATGTGTCAGGCGCAGCCACGGCTCACTCCGTTTCTTCGTTGATGATCGTAAACTTGCCCCGGCCCTGCATCACCTCGGCAAAGGCGCCGGGGGTGTGGATCGAGAACACGAGTATGGGGATGTGGCTCTCGCGCGCCAAGGAGATCGCGGAAGCGTCCATCACCTGCAGATCGTTCGCCAGGACGTCCAGGTAGCCCAGGCGCTCGTAACGCTCGGCGTCCTTCACCTTCTTCGGGTCGGCGGTGTAGACGCCGTCCACCTGCGTGCCCTTCAGCAGAGCGTCGCAGCCCATCTCCGACGCGCGCAGAGCGGCGGCGGTGTCGGTGGTGAAGAAGGGGTTGCCGGTGCCGGCGGCGAAGATCACCACGCGGCCTTTCTCCATGTGCCGGATGGCGCGGCGCCGGATGTAGGGCTCGCACACCGAGGACATGGGAATGGCCGACTGCACGCGGGTCGCCACACCCATCCGCTCCAGAGCGCTCTGCATCGACAGGGCGTTCATCACGGTGGCGAGCATCCCGATGTAGTCGGCCGAGGCGCGCTCCATGCCGCTCGCCGCACCCTTCACCCCGCGGAAGATGTTGCCCCCGCCGATGACCAGGCTGACCTGGACGCCCAGCTGGATCACCGCCTTCACCTCGTTGGCGACGCGGTTGACCACCTCCGGGTCGAGGCCGTAGTCGCGCTGACCCATCAACGCCTCGCCCGACACCTTCAGCAGGACTCGTTTGAAGCGGATGCCGTCAGCCGGCTCGGTGGTCCCGGTGGTCTGGGCCATGGGGGGCTTTCTCCCGGTTGGTGTGAAGAGTGCGTGCGGCGGGTCGCCGGGTCCTTACTTCTGGCCGGCGGCGGCGGCGACTTCGGCGGCGAAATCGCTCTCCGCCTTCTCGATGCCCTCGCCCAGCGCGAAGCGGACGAAGCCCGTCACCTTGACCGGGGCGCCGACGTCCTTGGCGGCGTTCTCCACGACCTTGCGGACCTTGGTCTCGCCGTCGATCACGTAGGTCTGCTCCAGCAGCACCACTTCCTCGTAGTACTTGCGGATGCGGCCTTCGAGCATCTTCTCGACGATGTTTTCCGGCTTGCCGGAGGCGCGGGCCTGCTCGGCGAGCACGTTGCGCTCACGCTCCAGCGCGGAGGTATCGACGTCGGCGATGTCCAGGGCGTCCGGACGGGCGGCGGCGATGTGCATCGCGACCTGCTTGCCCAGCTCGTTCAGCTTGGCGGTGTCGCCGGTCGACTCCAGGGCGACCAGAACGCCGATCTTGCCGAGGCCCGGCGCGATGGCCGAGTGGACGTAGGACACGACGACGCCCGCCGGAACCGACAGCTTGGCCGAGCGGCGGATGTTCATGTTCTCGCCGATGGTGGCGATCAGGTTGGTCAGCTCTTCCTGGACCGTGCGGCCGGCGTCCGGATAGGCGGTGCCCTTCAGACCCTCGACGTCGCCCGAACCGGACAGGACCAGCTCGGCGGCCTTCAGGGAGAAGGCCTGGAACTTGTCGTTGCGCGCGACGAAGTCGGTCTCGGCGTTCACCTCGACGACGGCGCCAGCGGTGCCGGCGGTGGCGACGGCGACCAGACCTTCGGCGGCGACGCGGCCGGACTTCTTGGCGGCGGCGGCGAGGCCCTTCTTGCGCAGCCAGTCAACGGCGCCCTCGAGGTCGCCCTGGGTCTCGGCCAGCGCCTTCTTGCAGTCCATCATGCCCGCGCCGGTCTTCTCGCGCAGTTCCTTGACGAGCGCGGCGGTAATCTCGGCCATGGTTTCGCCCTCTTCCTTCCGAACAGATCCAAGCGGATCGGGTTGATCCAAACAACTCATAAAAAAGGCAGCCGGGCCATAGGTCATAAGGCCCGGCTGCCCCGTATCACCGGGATCAGGCCTGGGCTTGCTCAGCCGGCGCGGCCTCTTCCGCTTCGGCTTCCGGCAGCTGCTCGGCCGGAGCCTCCTCGCTGGAGCCGACGTCGATGCCGGCGGCGCTCATCTCGGCCTGCAGACCGTCGAGCACGGCGCCGTTCACCAGCTCGCAGTACAGGTCGATGGCGCGCAGGGCGTCGTCGTTGCCCGGGATCGGGAAGGCCACGCCGTCCGGATCGGAGTTGCTGTCGATCACCGCGATGACCGGAATGCCGAGCTTGTTGGCTTCCTTGACGGCGATCGACTCCTTGTTGGTGTCGATGATGAAGAGGACGTCCGGCAGGCCGCCCATCTCCTTGATGCCGCCCAGCGCGCGCTCCAGCTTGTCGCGCTCGCGGGTCAGCTCCAGGATTTCGCGCTTGGTCAGGCCCGAGGTGTCGCCGCCCAGACGCTCTTCCATCTCGCGCAGGCGCTTGATCGACTGGGAGATGGTCTTCCAGTTGGTCAGCATGCCGCCGAGCCAGCGGTGGTTGACGTAGTACTGGCCACACTTCGACGCGGCCTCGGCCACCTTTTCCTGGGCCTGGCGCTTGGTGCCGACGAACAGGACGCGGCCACCGCCGGCGACGACGTCACGGACGGCCTGCAGGGCGCGGTGCAGCGCCGGGACGGTCTGCTCCAGGTCGATGATGTGCACGCCGTTGCGCACGCCGAAGATGTACGGACCCATCTTCGGGTTCCAGCGACGGGTGTGGTGACCGAAGTGGACGCCGGCTTCGAGCAGCTGGCGCATGGTGAAAGACGGAATAGCCATTTGGAAAAGTCCTTTTCCGGTTGCTCCGCCGCGGGCACTGTCCGTTTGACAGGACACCGGATCGGGCCATCGGGGTAAAGCCGAGGGACCGCCAGCCCGCGTGAGGTTTTGACGACGGCGCTTACATAGCCCGCCGCAACCGCTTTGGCAACACCGGTTTGCCAATTGGTTGGCGCCGAATGCGGTGCATCGCGCACCGCTTCGTCATGGAAAGCGTATTCTTTACAGCTCCACCACCTCGACCACCCCTGGCACCGCCTTCAGCGCGGCCCGGCTCTGGTTGGTGATGTTGAAGGAGCCGGGGAGCTGGATTTCCACCTCCTTCAGCGGGTCGATCTCGACCAGCAGGTGGATCTTGCCCTTGCCGCGGGCCAGCCGCTCCAGCATGCCGCGGATGCTCTCCACCGGTCCGCCGTCGCGCACCACCACCTTCAGCCCATCGGAGACCTGGGCGACGGCGTCCTCCAGCGGCTTCACCTCCTGGCAGGTCAGGCGGATGTCCTCGCCGTTCATCTGTACGTCCACGGTCATCAGAACCGGGCGCCCGGCCTCCAGCAGGTCGCGGTTGGTCGCCAGCACCTCGGAGAAGACCGTCACCTCGTAGCCGCCGCTGCCGTCGGACAGCTCCACGAAGGCGAAGCGGTTGCCGGACTTCGCGGTCTTCTCCTTGCGGCTGACCACGATGCCGGCCACGCTGCGCCGCGTCGAGCCCCCGCCGACCACCGCCCCCGCGAGATCCGCCGACCGCACCACCCTCATGCGGGCCAGCGGACCGGCGAAGGCGTCCAGCGGGTGGGCGGACAGGTAGAAGCCGATGGCGCCGAACTCGTGCTTCAGCTTCTCCAGCGGCTCCCATTCCTTGACCTTGGGCAGATCCGGCTCCTTCAGCCCGCCTCCGGCTCCGCCGAACAGGTTGCCGATGCCGCTGTCGCGCTCCGCCGCCTCGGCCTGGGCGTAGCGGATCAGAGTCTCCAGCGCCGCGTGGACCTGGGCGCGGTTGGGGTTGATCCCGTCGAAGGCGCCGGCGCAGGTCAGGTTCTCCAGCTGGCGCTTGTTGATGGTCTTGAGGTCGAGGCGGCGGGCGAAATCGAACAGGCTCTTGTAGGGGCCGTTCATCCGCCGCTCCTCCACCACCGCCTTCATGGCGGGCAGGCCGACGCCCTTCACGGCGGCCAGCGCGTAGCGCACCGCCTTGCCGCCGTCGGGCAGCGCCTCCACCCCGAAGATGCTGTCGGACTTGTTGATATCCGGCGTCAGCAGCTTGATCTTCAGCCGCACCAGCTCCTGCCGGAAGACGTTCAGCTTGTCGGTGTTGCCGAGGTCGAGCGTCATCGACGCCGCCATGAACTCCACCGGGTGGTTCGCCTTCAGATAGGCGGTGTGGTAGGCGACCAGGGCGTAGGCGGCGGCGTGGCTCTTGTTGAAGCCGTAGCCGGCGAACTTGGCCACCTGATCGAAGATCATGCTGGCCTGATCGGGGTCCACGCCCTTGTCCTTGGCGCCGACGACGAACTTGTCGCGCTCCTTGTCCATCTCCTCCTTGATCTTCTTGCCCATGGCGCGGCGCAGAAGATCGGCGCCGCCCAGCGAATAGCCGGACAGCACCTGGGCGATCTGCATGACCTGCTCCTGGTAGATCATGATCCCGAAGGTCTCCTTCAGGATCGGCTCCAGGGCCGGATTCATGTAGTCGGGCAACTCCTCCCCGTTCTTCACCTTGATGTATTTGGGGATGTTGTCCATCGGGCCGGGGCGGTAGAGCGACACCAGCGCGATGATGTCCTCCAGCCGGTTCGGCTTCAGCCGGCGCAGCACGTCGCGCATGCCCGAGCTTTCCAGCTGGAACACGCCCGTCGATTCGGCGCGCCCCAGGATCTCGTAGCTTCGGGGGTCGTCCAGCGTGACCGTGGTCAGGTCCGGCTTTTCGGGGATCAGGTCCACCGCCGTCTTCAGCACGGTCAGCGTCTTCAGGCCGAGGAAGTCGAACTTCACCAGACCGGCCTGCTCGACGAACTTCATGTTGAACTGGGTGACCGGCATGTCCGACCGCGGGTCTCGGTACAGCGGCACCAGATCGTGCAGCGGCCGGTCGCCGATCACCACGCCTGCCGCGTGGGTCGAGGCGTGACGGTACAGACCCTCCAGCTTCAGCGCGATGTTGACGAGGCGCGCCACCGTCTCGTCGCCGTCGCGGGCCTGGCGCAGCATCTCCTCGCTGTCCAGCGCCTGCTGGAGCGTCACCGGGTTGGCCGGGTTGTTCGGCACCAGCTTGCAGATCTTGTCCACCTGCCCGTAGGGCATCTGCAGCACGCGCCCGACGTCGCGCAGCACGGCGCGGGCCTGCAGCTTACCGAAGGTGATGATCTGGGCAACGCGGTCGTAGCCGTACTTGTCCTGGACGTAGCGGATCACCTCTTCGCGGCGGTCCTGGCAGAAGTCCACGTCGAAATCGGGCATCGACACGCGTTCGGGATTAAGGAAGCGCTCGAACAGCAGGCCGAAGCGCAGCGGGTCCAGGTCGGTAATGGTCAGCGCCCAGGCGACGACCGAGCCGGCGCCCGAACCACGGCCCGGCCCCACCGGGATGTCGTGCGACTTGGCCCATTTGATGAAGTCCGACACGATCAGGAAGTAGCCGGGAAACTTCATCGACACGATGACGTCCAGCTCGAACTCCAGCCGCTCGAAGTAGGTCTTGCGGGTCTCCGCGCGCTGCTCCGGCGTCATGTCCGGGGTGTAGACGACGCTGTTCAGCCGCATTTCCAGACCCTCGCGGGACTGGGCGCGCAGCTCCTCCCCCTCGTCGCGGCCGCCCTCGCAGGGGAAGGGCGGCAGGATGGGCTTGATCGGCTTCAGCAGGAAGGAGCAGCGCCGGGCGATGGCGACCGTGTTGTCCACCGCCTCCGGCAGGTCCTTGAACAGGTCCCGCATCTCCTCGGCCGACTTGAAGCGGTGGTCGGGGGTCAGGCGGCGGCGCTCGGTCTGGCTGATGTAGGCGCCCTCGGCGATGCAGAGCAGCGCGTCGTGCGCCTCGTACATGTCCTCGGTCGCGAAGTAACAGTCGTTGGTGGCGACCAGCGGCAGGTCATGGGCGTAGGCGAGGTCGATCAGCGCCGGCTCGATGGCATCCTCGATCACCTGGAAATGATCACGATGGCGCTGAAGCTCGACGTAGAGCCGACCGGGAAACAGCCGCTTCAACCGCTCCAGCACGTCGAGCGCCAGATCCTTCTGCCCCTCCCCCAGCAGCCGCCCGACCGAACCGGCTGGGCCGCCGGTCAGCGCGATCAGCCCGGCGGAGTGGCCCTCCAGCGCGTCCAGCGGGATTTGCGGCCCGGCCATCGGGTCGGATTCCAGGAAGGCCTTGGAGACCAGCTTCATCAGGTTCCGGTAGCCCTCGTCGCTCTGGCAGAGCAGGACGAGCTGGTCGGGAACCGACGCGGCCTTGCCCGGCAGGCCCGGCTTGCCGTTGGCGGGACCGACTCGGGTGATGCCCAGGACCGTGCCGATGATCGGCTGCACGCCCGAATCCGCGGCGGCCAGCGCGAACTCCAGCGCGCCGAACAGGTTGCCGGTGTCGGTCACGGCGACCGCCGGCATGCCCTTCTTCTGGCAGAGCTTGACCAGCTCCTTCACCTTGATGGCGCCCTCGGACAGGGAATAGGCGGAGTGGACGCGCAGGTGGATGAAGTCGGCGTGGGGCATGGCGGAGATGGGCACCGGTTCCAGCGAAGGGGGAAGTCTCCCCTAGTCGTCGCGCATCCCGCCCGCATCTGCAAGGGACCAAGCGCGGGCCCGGCCATGCGGCGATGCGCCGGCCCTATCGAAGGTAAGGGAAGATTTCCCGATCATGCGTGTTCGTGCTATCGAAAGAGGCAGAGCCACGATTCGAGAATGACCCGTTCCATGCGCCGCATCCGCTCCAGCGCCGTTCTGGCGGTGCTGGCGGCCACGCTCCTCACGGCTTGCCAGACCACCGGTGCACCCGCACCGTCCGCGGAGCAGACCCACCGGCCGCCGCCGCCCGAAACCGTCGCCTCCCCCCTGTCCGACGCGCCGGGGCGCGTCGTCGCGCAGAACAAGGGCTGGGTCGTGCGGGCGCATCCGGCGACCAAGACCGGCTCGGCCTATTGCTACGCCACGCGGACGGACGACTCCTCCCCCCTCTCCTTCCGGGCGACGGCGAAGGGAGCCGCCATGCTGGTCAACGCCGACCAGCACGCCCAGGCCAGCACGGACACGGAAAGCCGCCTGACCGCCATCTTCCCCGACGGCGAGACCATGGCGCTGGAGGCCAGCCCCATGCCCGACGGCGGCGTGGTGGTTCCGGTCGAACTACCGAAATACGAGGATCTCTTCGAACCCTTCATGCGGTCGCGCGCGGTGACGCTGCAACGGGACGGCGGCGGGACGGACATCGGCGACGTCAACCTGGGCGGTTCCTCCTGGGCGCTGGCGGCGTTGGACGAGTGCCGCATCCTGCACACGGATAAGTGAAGGGTTTCGGGGACCTGACCCGCGATGAGTGCATCGGGCACCGCATTGACCAACGGGTTGTCCACCGCTAACCTCCGCTCCCATGCGCACCGCTCACATTGGCCTTGCCCTCGCCGTCGCGGCGATCTGGGGCCTCAACTTCGTCGCCATCAAGGTCGGTCTGGCGGATTTCCCGCCCATCCTGTTCTGCGCCCTGCGCTTCGCGCTGGCGGCGCTGCCGCTTCTTTTCCTGGGGGTTCGCGGCGGTCCGCCGGTGCCCTGGCGCTTCATCCTGGGCATCGGGATGGTGCTGGGGGTGGTGAAGTTCTCGCTGCTGTTCGTCGGGATGGACATCGGCATGCCGGCAGGGCTGTCGTCGCTGGTGCTGCAATCGCAGGCCTTCTTCACCGCCCTGTTCGCCGCGGCGGTTCTGGGCGAGCGGCCCGGACCGAAGCAGGTGTTGGGCATGGCGGTGGCCTTCTCCGGAATCGGCCTGATCGCGCTGGAGATGCCGGCGGGCGATTCGCTGCTCGGGCTGGGGCTGGTCATCGCCGCCGCCGCGACCTGGGGCGTGGCCAACCTGCTGATGAAGCAGGCCAAGGCGCCGGACCTGTTCCGCATGATGCTGTGGATCAGCGTGGTGCCGCCGATCCCGCTGCTGCTGCTGTCGCTGGGGCTGGAGGGGCCGGACCGGGCATGGCAGGCCCTGACCCATCTGACTCCGCTGGGTGTCGGGGCGGTGGCCTACATCGCCTTCGGAGCGACGCTGTTCGGCTTCGCCGCCTGGGGCTTCCTGCTGCGCCATTACCCGGCGAGCCTGGTGGCGCCCTTCTCCCTGCTGGTGCCGGTCTTCGGCATGAGTTCCAGCGCGCTGTTCCTGGGGGAGAGCTTCACCCCGCTGAAGATGGCCGGCGCGCTTCTCGTCCTCGCCGGGCTGGCGGTGGCCGTGCTGAAGCTGCCCTCCGCACGGCCCGCCACCCATCGGCTATGACCCGGCCCTACGATTCGGTCATGACCGGTCAGGTCAGTTTCTTCTTCAGGAATTCCACGGACCGGCCCCAGGCGAGGTCCGCCGCTTCCTTGTTGTAGCGCTCCGCCGACGTGTCGTTGTGAAAGGCGTGGTTGACGTTCTCGTACATGAAGAGTTCGTAGGACTTGCCGGCCTTCTTCAAGGCCTCCTCATAGGCCGGGACCTTGGCGTTCACGTTGTTGTCCAGCCCGGCGTAGTGGAGTTGCAGCGGCGCCTTGATGGTGGTGACCAGCGCCGGGTCGGGCGACGGACCGTAGAAGACGACACCCGCCTTGAGGTCCGGCGCCTTGATGGCCAGCCGGTTGGTCATGCCACCGCCCCAGCAGAAGCCGATGGCACCCACCTTGGCGTTCGAATAGCGATAGGCCATGAGGTCGCTCATCGACGCGATCAGGTTGTTCACCGCCTTGTCGGGGTCGAGCTGACCGATCATCTCGCGCGCACGGTCGGGGTCCTGCGGGGTGCCGCCGAGCGGGGACAGCAGGTCCGGGGCCATGGCGACGAAGCCGGCCACCGCCAGCCGCCGCGTCACGTCCTCGATGTAGGGGTTCAGGCCACGGTTCTCGTGGACCACCACCACCGACGGCGCCTGCTCGGCCAGCTTCGGGCGCGCCCGATAGGCATGAACGTCGCCGGTCGCCCCCTGGAAGGTGACGCGGTCCGTGGCGATCCGGCTGTCATCCTCCGGCACCTCGGCGGCCAGGGCGTAGTTCGGCTCGATCTGTGAGAGGATCGCCGGAATGGCCGCCGCGCTGCCCGCCAGCACCGCCAGCCGCTCCAGAAAGACGCGGCGCGGCAGCGGCCGATGGGTGTACTCGTCGTACAAATCGATGATCTTCTGATCCATAGACTCCGGTCCCTCCTTGTTGGGTTGCGCGAAGTCTGCCCCAGGACGCGCCGATCACCAATCCGCCGAACGGCGATGCCACTCTTACGCGGTTTGGCCGGTTGCCCGGCCGCGCCACGACGGCGATCAAACCCGGGCGTGCTCCACGAGAAGACCGTCGCTCATCTCGAACACCCGGTCCATGCGGTTCGCCAGTTCCAGATTGTGGGTGGCGATCAGGGCACCGACACGGGCCTGCCGGACGATGGTGGTCAGCATGGCGAAGACCCCCTCGGCCGTGTGCGGGTCGAGGTTGCCCGTCGGCTCGTCGGCGATCAGCAGGCCCGGCCCGTTGGCCAGCGCGCGGGCGATGGCGACCCGCTGCTGCTCGCCGCCCGACAGGCGGGCCGGACGATGGCCGGCGCGCGGCTCCAGCCCGACCATGCGCAGCAGTTCCAGGGCGCGCTCGCGGGCGGTGCGCTTCGGCACGCCGTTGATCATCTGCGGCAGCACGATGTTCTCCAGCGCGGAGAATTCCGGCAGCAGGTGATGGAACTGGTAGACGAAGCCGACCGAGCGGCGGCGCACCTCCGTCCGCTTCCCGTCGTCCAGGGCGGACACGTCGGTCCCGGCGATGCGCACGGTGCCGGCGGTGGGGCGCTCCAGCAGGCCGGCGATGTGCAGCAGGGTCGATTTGCCGGCGCCCGACGGGCCGACCAGGGCGACCAGCTCGCCCGCATGGACGGTCAGCTCCGCCCCGCGCAACACCTGAAGCTCCGTCCCCGCCTGCTCGAAGGTGCGGACGATCCCCGACAGTTCCAGCATCGGCTCACTCATAGCGCAGGGCCTCCACCGGATCGAGACGGGCCGCCCGCCAGGACGGGTAGACGGTGGCGGCGAAGGACAGTCCCAGCGCCATCAGGGTGACCTGAACCACCTCCGACCAGTCGATCTTCGCCGGCAGTTGCGACAGGAAATAGATCTCGGCGTTGAACAGGTTGGTGCCGGTCAGCGCCTGGATGCCCTGGCGGATCGTCTCGATGTTCAGGGCGAAGGACACGCCCAGGGCCACCCCCAGCAGCGTCCCCGCCACCCCCACCGAGGCGCCGGACAGGAAGAAGATGCGCATGATCATGCCGCGGGTGGCGCCCATGGTGCGCAGGATGGCGATGTCCCGTCCCTTGTCCTTCACCAGCATGATCAGGCTGGAGATGATGTTGAAGGCGGCCACCGTGATGATCAGCGACAGGATCAGGAACATTACGTTGCGCTCGACCTGGAGCGCCGTGAAGAAGCTGGCGTTCGACTGCTGCCAGTCGACCACCCGCCCCACCCCGGCCACCGCCGCCTGGATGGCGTCGCGCGCCTCCCGTATCCGGGTCGGGTCGCTGACGAAGACCTCCAGCGAGGTCACCGCCTCACCGGTGCGGAAGAAGGCCTGGGCCTCCGGCAGGGGCAGGAAGATGAAGCTGTTGTCGTATTCGAACATGCCGACGTCGAACACGGCGCCGATGGTGAAGCTGCGCATCCGCGGCACGGTGCCGAAGGCGGTGACGTTGCCCTGCGGAGCGATCAGGGTCAGCTGATCGCCGACCACCAGACCCAGCCGCTGCGCCATGCGGATGCCGATGGCGATGTTGTCCTCTCCGAACGCCTCCACCGTGCCGCGCACGATGTTGCGGGACAGCGTCGGACGCACCCGGAAGTCCTCCGGCCGCACGCCGCGCACCACCGCGCCGGAGGCGACCCCGCGCACCGAGACCAGCGCCTGCCCCTCGACCGTCGGCGTCACCCCGACCACGCCGGGCACGCCCTGGAGCCGCTGCACCAGCGGGTCGTAGTCGGGCAGCGGGCCACCGCGGACGCTGTAGACGTTGAGATGGCCGTTCAAGCCGAGCACGCGGCCCAGAAGCTCCGCCCGGAAGCCGTTCATCACCGACATCACGATGATCAGCGTCGCCACGCCGAGCGCGATGCCCAGCAGCGAGAATCCCGCGATGACGGAGATGAACCCTTCCTGGCGGCGCGCCCGCAGATAGCGCATCGCGACCATGCGTTCGAAAGCGGAGAAGATCATGAGTTGTCCTGGGAGGGCACGGAAACGGCGTTTCTTGCGAAACGCCGCTCCGAACATAAGGCCGTGACCGTGGCAGGAAAAGGGCGACGGCCCCCTGCCCACGGCCTCAGGACATTTCCGTGATGTCCGCGACACCTTCGGCATGAAGCAGCCTCAGCGTTTCCAGCGTCGCGATGCACAGTTGAACCGTGGTTTCAGTCGTCGTGGTTACCACCGCATGGGCTTGCGACTGCCCGGCCGCCGGAGAATCGCCAGGGCCGGCGGACCCGACGAGCGCGTCCGTGGTGGCAACACTCGCCTCCCCCGTGGTCACGATCCAGCGGAACCGGCCGATGCCCTCGCCCTGGACCTGACAGCGCAAGGAAGCCAACAGTTTGAAGATGCGGCCCGCTGGCAAGAGAATGCCCTGGTCGGACACCGTCAGCCTGCCTCCCAACGGTTTGTCGAACCGCAGGAAATCGCCTTCCGTCAGGGAAGCGCCGGGGCTGGAGACAAGGGAGAAGACCACCCAGAGCGGAGGTTGGACGGACACGGCGCGCACCGCCATGTCACTGCCCTTCCCCCGTGGTCACGTCAAGAATCGTGTTTCCGTTATCCCCGGTACCGGCGATGTAGCCATTGGCTTGGCGATCGAAGATTTCAACCGTGCGTGCCAGGATTGTCAGCGTGTTCATGGTGGTCGACGTGAAGGACGCCGTAAACTTAAGGGTGGTTTCCAGAACTCCGGCGAAACCCGCGGCACGTACCTGTAATTGATCAGGTGGCCGTGATCCGCGGCTTTCTGCACCATTCAATGCGCAAGAAGGGCTTTCAGGTACCACCGCAGTGCGAAAAATTTTGACCGTCCTGAAGATGGGCATGACCTATGATGGCCTCTGGGTGGGGCGCAGAAGCATGGTTTGAGCCAGGGCGGCGATGATGGCCAGCTCGAAGCCCAGGATAGGCTTAGACCAGTCGGTGGGCTTGAGAACGCCCAAGTACACGACCAGCGCAAAGACCGGCATGTCGAGGAAGTGGGTGAACGAGGGCAGAAGGCTCCCCCGCGCTTCCGGCGGCCAGCTGTGGCGTCCCGATGCCGCCGCCTCCGCCGTCACCCACCGCAGGCGCAGGAAGAACAGCCGGGTGATGGTGTTGCCTTCGAGGAATTCCAGCGAGAACAGGATCACCATCCCGGCCAGCCAGGGGATGTCCAGGAAGGCGCTGCCGTAGAATATGGCGATCATCCATCCACCCGACGCCATCATCAGCAGGGCACCAGGGACCACGACCGCGTCGTAGGCCAGAGCGACCCGTCGGGCTGCCGTTGCGATCTCGTCCAACGAGCGCGCTCGGCGTCCAATGAGATCCATAACCCACACGGCCGCCAAGCCCAGCCCCAGTACGACCACGCCCACGATATGGGCCGTCTTCAACACCTCATGCATGGGCACGCCGCCCGCTCAGGCGCCCAGACATGCGCAGTCCGTCACGAGCGTTCATGACCAAGAAGGCGATCTGCACCGCGCCCACGGCAAGTTCGATGACCTGGACCAGGAAGAACAGGGCATCGGCCTCGTTGGCCGTGGCCTTAAAGTTCAGGAACAGCGCCGCCGGAATCATAACCAGCACACCGTTCATGGCCAGGATCTTCATCCGTTTGGTCTTGGCCACCACCAACCCGCCGCCGTGTCCCTTGGACAGCACGGCTCCGGTTATGCCCGTCACCGCCATGGCGGGAACCAGGACGAACAGCCCGTTGACGATGGCACCCTTGACGGCGACCACCGCTGGCCAGCCCAAGAAGCCCTCAGCCACTGCGGTTGAGATCCAGAAGGAGAGCAGGGTTAGTAGTGCCAGGGAGCCAGAAGCGGCGTGTAGTCGTTTCAGCATCGGGTCCTCGCCGGGTTGGGGAGATGCGCCGCGCCACCCAGCCCGTGGCTGGGCGACATTGGGGGCCTTCAGCGCTGCGCCATTTGACAACCAGTTACCATAATGGTAACCGGTTGTCAATCCTGTTTTGACAACCGGTTGTCCACTGTGCTTATCTGGATTTCCTTCCCGTCCGACCAGAGGAAACAATGACCCGTTCGAAAGAGAAGTTGGTGGCCGAGCTCATGGTGTTGGTGTTCCGTCTCAACGGTCGCCTGCTGGAGCAAGGCGACCGGCTGGTCGAGGGGCTGAACCTGACCAGTGCCCGGTGGCAAGTGTTGGGGGCGCTGAGCTTGGCTGGCCAGCCACTGACTGCACCACAGATCGCCGATGCCATGGGGATCACCCGCCAAGGGGCGCAGAAGCAACTGAACCTGCTGATGGAAGAAGGATTACTGGAACGGCGCCTCAATCCGTCCCATGAGCGCTCCCCGTTTTACGTCCTGACGGACGCAGGTGGGCGCGCCTTCTCCGAGGCCGACCGGCTATGCGACCTGTGGGCTGCCGACTTGGGGCAGGTGTTTTCCGAGGAGGCGTTGCACACCACCGAGACCGTGCTTGCCGAACTGTTGGCCCGCCTGAACCGCCCCCTGCCAATCCCAAATCGGGAATTGGGGCAGCACGTGTCTTGTTAGCCGCTGGTCTCTGTTTCCGTCAGAGCGGGTTTTCTGGAAATCAGCGTTGTGGCGCCGACACTCCCTGACCTCGCACCAGTTCCCCTGCCTCTGGCATGGGGAGGCTGGTATGGGACCAACAGCGGTGGAACTGGTGGCAGGCATCATTGACCAGATGGAATGGGCCGTCACAGGAACGGGTCGGCCTCCGGTGCCGACCAACACCATCCTTGAGACGCTGCGCTTCTTTCTGCGCGAAGGCGTGCAGTGGCGGGAACTTCGGGCCTCACCGGATCGCGCCTCCGGCTCCACATTGCGCCGTCGTCTGACGGAATGGAGTGCAACGGCCCTCTTGCGCCGTGTCCACGCCGTGCTGATCCGGATGGTGCGCTCCGGCCCGGAAGCCGCCGCCCAGGCATGGGACGTCGTTGTGGATAGTTGCTCGGTGCGCGCTAAACGGGGCGGCGCCTTGACCGGCCCGAACCCCACCGACCGGGGCAAGCCGGGCACCAAGTACCACGTGGTCGTTTCGACGGATGGGCTTCCGCTGGCAGCGTTGCCTTCCGCGGCCAACGTTCACGACACCCGGCTCTTCCCCGACCTGCTCCGGTTGGCCCTGGTGGTCTGCGCCAGCATCGCTCGCCTCTACGCCGACGCCGGATACGACAGCGCCGACAACCGTTGGCTCTGCCTGCGTGACGGCATCCAACCCAATATCCGCAAGATCGGCCAGCCACACGGCTCCGGTCTCGGCCAAGTCCGCTGTATCGTCGAGCATGCCAATGCCTGGTTGCTCGCCAACAAACGCCTGGATCGCCGCCATGACAGGTTGGGCGTCATCATCGATGCGCTGCTCACCGCAGCCTGCATCTTTGTCGTCGCGGCTCGCCTCGTTGAGTTCTGAAAACCATGCTTTAATGCGCGCATCCGACGGACCGAGATTGGCGATGCGCACGTTGCGCCCGACGGAGGGAAGCGCGTGGGTGCTGGTGCTGCCGGCGGTGAGGCTGATGCGATTGGATCCGATCGGGCTGAACGCGAAGCTCATGTTGCTCGTCCTCCCTGGGTTGGATTCGACACTAGCGATGGAGCTGACCCACCAAGGCCTGTGTTCAGCGCGCCGAACACCCGCGGTAGACGAACTCCATCAAAATCATTGAAACTTTCAGGAGCATCGTCAAAGCAAAAACATGCAATCTCTGAGAGTTTCTCCGCTCGATTGTCGGTGACGATAGCAACTCCGGTCCTCCCTATGCGACCAGGGGGAAGTACGCCAGGATTCAACCGGAATGCCACCATCCGAATGGCGAATCGCGCAAAGCAAAACGCGCCGGCAATTGCTGCCGGCGCGTTTGCGATAGATCGGTGGGTCCGGATTACGCCGAGAGCTTCTCCAGCGCGCTCTCCACCGACAGCTCCTGCTTCTCGCCGGTGGCGCGGCGCTTCAATTCGACCACGCCGTTCTTCAGGCCACGCGGCCCGACGACGAGCTGCCACGGCAGGCCGATCAGGTCCATGTCGGCGAACTTCACGCCCGGACGCTCGTCGCGGTCGTCGTACAGCACGTCCAGCCCGTTGGCGCGGAGCTTGTAGTACAGCTCCTGGCAGACGCGGTCGGTCTCGGCGTCGCCGACCTTGAGGTTCACGAGGCCGACGTTGAAGGGCGCCACGGCGTCCGGCCAGATGATGCCGTTGTCGTCATGGCTGGCCTCGATGATGGCGCCCATCAGGCGCGACACGCCGATGCCGTAGGACCCCATCTCCACCGGAACCGGCTCGCCGCCCGGACCGGCGACGACGGCGTTCATCGGCTTCGAATACTTGGTTCCGAAATTGAAGATGTGACCGACCTCGATGCCCCGGGCCGAGACCAGATCCGACTCCGGAACCGGGCAGTTGCCGGGCTCGTGCTTCTCGTCGGTCGCCGCGTAGATCGAGGTGTAGGTGTCGAAGAAGGGCTGGAGATCCTCGTCGAATCCCGGGGCGTTCTGCAGCACGTCCAGGGTCAGCCAGTCCTTGTGGCAGAAGACGCCGCTCTCGCCGGTCTCGGCCAGGATGATGAACTCGTGGCTGAGGTCGCCGCCGATGGGGCCGGTGTCGGCGCGCATCGGGATGGCCTTCAGCCCCATGCGGGCGAAGGTCCGCAGATAGGCCAGGAACATCTTCTGGTAGGAGCGCCGGGCGCTGGCCGCGTCGATGTCGAAGCTGTAGGCGTCCTTCATCAGGAACTCACGCCCGCGCATCACTCCGAAGCGGGGACGGATCTCGTCCCGGAACTTCCACTGGATGTGGTAGAGGTTCAGCGGAAGCTGGCGGTAGCTCTTCACGAAGGCGCGGAAGATGTCGGTGATCATCTCCTCGTTCGTCGGGCCGAACAGCATCTCGCGGTCGTGACGGTCGGTGATGCGCAGCATCTCCTTGCCGTAATCGTCGTAGCGGCCGCTTTCCTTCCACAGCTCCGCCGACTGGATGGTCGGCATCAGCAGTTCCTGGGCGCCGGCGGCGTCCTGCTCCTCGCGAACGATCTGCTCGATCTTCTTCAGGACCCGATGGCCCAGCGGCAGCCAGGCGTAGATGCCGGCGCTGGTCTGGCGGATCATCCCGGCCCGCAGCATCAGGCGGTGCGAGACGATCTGCGCCTCGGTCGGGGTCTCCTTGAGGGTCGGCAGGAAGAAGGTGGACAGCCGCATGGCTCTGCTCTCGGTTTCGAGGGGATTCGTCCGGCTGGTCGCCGGGCCGCAACAGGGACAGGGACTTTAGGAAGCCACCGCGCGCTTGTCCATCGTCACGGCGTGCAGCGAAGGGCGGACCGGCCTATCGGACGGTGCGGCAATAGGCGTAGACCTCGGCCTCGCTCGGCGCGCCGATGGGCTGACCGTTGAAGTAGAGCCGATTGGCGTACCAGGTCAGATAGCCGACCTCGACGCCCGGCGGCGCCGCGCCCGGCGGCACCGGGAAGCCCATACGGCGGGCGAAGTCGACGGTCACCGGGATGTCGAACCGCTCCAGCGGCGGCGCGGCACCCGCCGAGCCCGGCAGGTCGGCGGGGGCCACCGCCTTGCCGCTCACGTCCACGCCCGGCGTGTACTCCACCCCCGCCGCCGGACGGTGGGCTGTCAGGAACCGGCAGGCGGACAGGTCGACTGGTTGCGCCGCCGCCCCTTCGGACAGTGCCAGAAACGCGACGAGAAGGGGAGCGGAGCGGCTGATCATGGCGGTGCCTCAGCCTTGTGCGGCGGCGGACTGGTTCATGGATTTCCAGTAGGTGGCGAGGTAGGGCATGCCCTTCTCGGCCTCCTCCTGGGTGCGGGCCGACTGGCGGATGTACTTGCCGATGAAGGGCTTGTTCACGAACTCCATGTCCACCGCCGCCTTCAACACCAGAAATTCGCCGATCCGGTCGGGCAGGTTGTAATGCCATTTCTGCAGGCACTCGGAAGTCACCCCCGGCTTCGCCTGATCCTGCCCCGACAGGTAGAATTCCTGGTGATGATACTGGTTGATTTCCTTCCAGGCCTTGAAGATGCGCGCCGGCTTCACGCGGACCAGCCCCTTCAGCACCTTGATGTCGTCGTGGAACAGCGGCAGGTAGCCCCGCCGCTCGGCCTGTTCGTTCAGCATGGTGTAGAGGCCCGCCATGACGTCCCCCTCCCCGCTTTGCTCCGCGGTCTTCGTCTCCGGCTTGGCCTTCCTCCCGAACAGGGAGGCGAAGAAGCCCTGCTTCTTGGCCGGCGCCGAAGCGCCGCCATCCGCCCCCACCTTCCGCTCGTCCCACAACGCGTCCCAGGCGTAATCCCACGCTGTGAAGACGGCGTTGGAGCGATCGTCGAGCACAGTCAGCAGATAGTCGCGGCCGTCCCGCGGCCAATCCACGTCACCGACGATGGCCCGCACCGGACGGCGGCTGAGCAGCACGGGGAAGATCCCGACGCGCACCAGTTCGGCGTAGATTTCCTGAAAGGACGGGGTCAGGGCAAAGGGGAGCTTGGCCGCCGGCTGCTCTTCGGGGGTCAGCAGTTCAAGACTTTTGCGAGTGCGGTCGAGCAGTTCGGCGGTGAGAATGGCCGCGAACTGCTCGAATTTCTCGTTATCACCCGCGGTCATCGGCGCCTCGACATCGTTCTCCCCGCTGACGGCCGCAAATTCTGCCTGCGAACGCCGCCGCGCTTGAATCCAAAGTCCGAACGGACGCTTGCCCGCTTCCTGCACAGCTGGACGAGCTATACCCGATAAAGGGTTAATTCATTCTGTACCGAAGCACAACGCTCCGTCTGCCTATGGACGAAGGTGGCTCTGGGCTGCGTGAACCGGGCCGGGACGAAAAAAGGACCGCGCGGCGATCGCGGCGCGGCCCGAGGTTTAGGGAGGAATCGCCACCAGGCGTCGGAAAAGAGGGAAGAACCCCTCTCGTCACACAAAGTACAATGAACCCGACTTCATCCGATGACAAGACGGAATTTGGAATAAGCCAAGTCGTTGCCAAAGAATTCGCAGAATTCGCCCAAGACATAGGCGGGTGATTACGTAGTAGGCTGCGATATGCCCGTTTTATGAGCGTCGTATCCTGCGAACCCCTGCCGAACGGCGATCATCCAGGGGGGATCGAGTGTGGCGACATCGGACCAGACCGGGCAATGGACCTGATGCGCGCCCGGCAGATAGCCGAGGCTCATCAGAAACTCTCCGGTGATCTCGCCGCCGGTGAAGCGGAAGGTGCGCTTGAACAGCCGAACCCACTCCGCCTTGCTCAACGGGTGGTGGGTGCGCAGCCATCCGTCGAAGGACCCGTGCGACGCGCGCAGGGCTATGATCCGCCGCGCGTTCTCGATGGCAGCGTCGATCTTCAGCCGGTTGCGGACGATTCCCGGATCGGCGAGCAACCGTTCCCGCTCCGCCTCGCCATAGGCGGCGACGCGGTCGATGTCGAAGCCGTCGAAGGCGGCGCGGAAGGCGTCACGCTTCTTCAGGATGGTCAGCCAGGACAGGCCCGCCTGGTTGATCTCGAGAATCAGCCGTTCGAACAGCACCCGGTCGTCAGCGCTGGGGAACCCGTACTCGGTGTCGTGGTAGGGGCCGTGATGCGCATGGCCGGGCGCCGCGTCGCAATAGGTCAGGCTCACGCGAAGGCTCCATCCGGGGGTGGGATCAGTGCGGCTTGGCCATTTCGCGGAAGGAAATCAGGTCCGACTGCACGATGGCGAAGATGACCAGCCACACCACCGCCGCGACCAGGGTGGTGGCGGCGAATTTCAGGAGGATGCGCGGGCGCTCCGGCGCGCTGCTCGCCATGCCCGGCTCGGGCTGGGCCGGGGTGCGCACGCCCCAGGGCAGCACCGCGAACAGCACCACCCACCAGACGACCACATAAACGCTGATGCCCGTCACCCAGCCCATCCCATGCCTCCCTTCGACTCAGGCCTGCTCGAGTTCGACCAGGGTCCCGCAGAAGTCCTTCGGATGCAGGAACAGAACCGGCTTGTCATGGGCGCCGATCTTCGGCTCGCCGTCGCCCAGCACGCGGGCACCCTGCGCCTTCAGCCGGTCGCGGGCGGCCAGAATGTCGTCGACCTCGTAGCAGATGTGGTGGATGCCGCCCGACGGGTTCTTCTCCAGGAAGCCGGCGATCGGCGACTTCTCGCCGAAGGGATGCAGCAGCTCGATCTTCGTGTTGGGCAGCGTGACGAAGACGACGGTGACGCCGTGCGGCGGCAGGTCCACCGGCTGGGACACCGCGGCACCCAGCGTGTCGCGGTAGAGCGCGGTCGCCGCCGTCAGATCCGGCACGACGATGGCGACGTGGTTCAGCTTCCCGATCATGGGTCCTCCCAAAAGGCGTAAAGTCGGAAACGCTTATACACGGACCAGATGCACGTCCGTCATCGGCTTCTTGCCGTGCGTCGCGTTGAAGCAGCGTCGGACGGCGATTCGGGCGGCGGCGCGCACCTGCTCGTCGTCGGCACGGGCCGATTTCGGCATCTCGGCGACGGCCTCGCGCACCGCGTCCACCACGTCGAGCAGCATGTCGCGGTCCGCCGAGTCGTCCAGCAGCCCCATCACCGCGATCTGCGGCGCGGTCACCAGCTCGCCCTTGCCGTTCATCACCAGCGTGACGACGGCGGCGCCGTTGTGGACCATCCGGTGGCGCGCCCGCATCAGACCGGTGTCGAGCGGAATCAGCCGCTTGCCGTCCAACGCCATGCGGCCAGAGCGGACCTGCGCGACCACCCGCGGCGGCGCGTCGGGCGTCAGCCGGATCAGGTCACCGTTGCCCGGGACCAGCGCTTCCGGCACCTGACAGGCGCGGGCCAGCTTGGCGTGCTCCAGCTGGTGGCGCTGCTCGCCGTGCACCGGCATGGCGATGCGCGGGCGCACCCACTGGTACATGCGGACCAGCTCGTCCTGCGCCGGGTGGCCGGAGACATGGACCGGCGCCTCGTCGGCGGTGACGATGCGGATGCCCTGCGCAACCAGCAGATTCTGCATGCGGCCGATGGCCCGCTCGTTGCCGGGAATCTCGCGCGAGGAAAAGATCACCACGTCGCCGCGCTGCAGCGACACCTGGGGGTGGTCGTCCGACGCGATGCGGGCGAGCGCGGAGCGCGGCTCCCCCTGGCTGCCGGTGCAGACCAGAACCAGCTTGTCACGCGGCACGTAGTTGGCGTCATGCTCGGTCAGGAAGGCCGGCACGTCGGCGAGGTAGCCGTTGGAGCGCGCGGCCTCGTTGATCCGCCACATCGACCGCCCGACCAGCGCGACGTGGCGCCCATGCGCCGCCGCCGCGTGGGCGATGCTCTCCAGCCGTGCGACGTTGGTGGCGAAGCAGCTCACCGCGACCCGCACGTCGGGAAACTGCCCGATCAGCTCGGTCAGTGTCTTGCGCACACTCCCTTCCGACCCGGAACTGCCGGGCACCAGAGCGTTCGTGCTGTCGCCGATCAGCGCCAGCACGCCCTCGTCGCCGATGGCGCGCAGCCGCTCCTCGTCGGCCGCCTCCCCCACCAGTGGTTCGGGATCAAGCTTCCAGTCGCCGGTGTGCAGCACCGTGCCGGCGGCGGTGCGGATCGCCAGGGCGTTCGGCTCGGGAATGGAATGGGTGACCGTCACATATTCGACGGAGAAGGGGCCGATCTCGATGGTGCTGCCCAGCGTCACCTCGTGCACCGGCACCACCCCGGCCAACCCGCGCTCGTGCAGCTTGGCACGCAGCACGGCGGCGGTGAAGGGCGTGCAGTAGACGGGCACGCGGAGTTGCGGCCACAGATACTGGATGGCCCCCAGGTGATCCTCGTGCGCGTGCGTCACCACGATGCCCACGAGGTCGTGCCGGCGCTCCGCGATGAAGGCGGGGTCGGGCATGATGACGTCCAGCCCCGGCATCGTGTCGTCCGCAAAGGAGATGCCGAGATCCACCATCAACCACTTGCCGCGATGGCCGTAGAGGTTGAGGTTCATGCCGATCTCGCCCGAACCGCCCAGCGGCAGGAAGTAGAGCGCGTCGTCCTCGGGAGCGAACAGGTCGCCGTCTCCCTCGACCGGGTGGACGGAGGGAGCGGAGTCGGTTTGGGTCATTGGGCCGTGTTGCGCTTGTGGATCAGGAGGAGGCCGCGCAGCGTGAGTTCGCCGTCGGTGTGTTCGATTACATGGGTTGCCTTGGCGAAAAGCACACCCAGCCCTCCGGTCGCGACCACCGTCATCGGCTCGCCGTACTCCGCCCGGATGCGGTTGACCAGCCCTTCGATCAGGCCGACATAGCCCCAGAAGACGCCGGACTGCATGCATTCGACGGTGTTGGTGCCGATAACGTGGCCCGGCTGCTGGATCTCGACGCGGGGCAGCTTGCTCGCCGCCATCTGCAGCGCCTCCAGCGACAGGTTCAGACCGGGCGCGATGACGCCGCCGCGGTAGTTGCCGTCGCGGTCGACCACGTCGAAGGTCGTCGCCGTACCGAAGTCGATGACGATCAGCGGCGTCTTGTAGGTGGCCGCCGCCGCCACCGTGTTGACCAGCCGGTCGGCGCCGACCTCGTCGGGGCGATCCACCAGCGCACGCGTACCGAGATCGACCTCCGGCTGGCCGACCACCAGCGGCTCGCAACCGAAATGATCCTTGCACAGGCGCTTCAGGTTGAAGGTCGCGCCGGGCACGACGCTGGCGATGATGGCGCTGTCGATGTCCGCCGGGCCCAGGCCCTTCAGCGCCATCAGGTGGGTCACCCACACCATGTATTCGTCGGCGGTGCGCTTCTTGTCGGTCGCCGTGCGCCACAGGCCGCGCTGTTCGTCGCCCTCATAGATCGCGAACACCACGTTGGTGTTTCCGGCGTCGATGGCGAGCAGCATCTCTCAGGTCTCCACCGCTGGTGGGAAAAACACGTCTCCGGCGGCGATGCGCTGGCGCCCCGCCCCGTCATCCCGATCAAGCAACAGAACGCCGTCGCTGTCCAGATCGGCGAAGGTGCCGGTCAGCGTGCGGTCCGGCAGACGGACGACGATGGGCTCGCCCAGGCCCCGCGCCCGCTTCAGCCAAGCGGCGCGCACCGGGCCGAAGCCATGCTCCGCCCAGACGCCGTACCAGCGCGCCAATTGCTCCGCATAGATTTCCAGCAGCGCCGCGGGCTGCAGCGCCGGAGCGCCCTCCGCTGCCAGCGACGTGGCCGCGTAGTCGGTGCCCTCGGGAAAATGCCGCAGGTTGATGCCGACGCCGAGCACCAGCCAGGACACCCCTCCCCCGGCAGCAGCCTCCGACTCGAGCAGGATGCCGGACAGCTTGCGGCCATGCACCAGCACGTCGTTCGGCCATTTGCAGCGCACGCCGTCGGGATCGGGGAGGACGGCGGCGGCGGTGTCGGCGATGGCGAGCGCCGCCACGAACGAAATCTGCGCCGCCTCGGCCGGTGGGCGCGAGGGGCGCAGAATGGTCGAACTGTAAAGATTGCCTTCCGGCGAGGTCCAGGCCCGGCCGCGACGGCCGCGGCCCGAGTCCTGACGCTTCGCCCAGACGATGGTGCCTTCGGCAGCCCCTGAACGCGCGAAGGCCTTCGCCTCGTCGTTCGTGCTGCCGACGGAGTCGAAGGCCATCACCCGGAAGCCCGGAGGCAAGCGCAAGCGCGCCGCCTCCGCTTCGTTGCCTGCCGTCATCCGGCGAACAGCGAGGCCGCCGCCGCCGCCGCGTAGTTCAGGATCGGCGCCGGAACCACGAAGAACAGCAGGGTGAACAGACCGGTGGCGATCAGGATACCGGTCATCCCGTCGTCGCCGATCTTGTCGAACGCCTCCACCGGCTCATCGAAATACATGATCTTGATGATGCGCAGGTAGTAGTAGGCGCCCACGACGCTGGTCAGAACGCCGATCACCGCCAGCGTGTAGAGCTGCGCCTCGATGGCGGCGAGGAAGACGTAGAGCTTGCTGAAGAAGCCGGCCATGGGCGGGATGCCCGCCATGGAGAACATGAACACCGCCATCGCGCCCGCCAGCAGCGGGTTGGTGCGCGACAGGCCGGCAAGGTCCTTGATCTCCTCGACCATGCGGCCCTGCTGCTTCATGCACAGGATGACCGCGAAGGTGCCGATGTTCATGACGATGTAGACCGCCATGTAGATCAGCACGCCGCGCACGCCTTCCTGGGTGCCGGACGCGAGACCGACCAGGGCGTAGCCGACGTGGCCGATGGAGCTGTAGGCCATCAGACGCTTGATGTTGCTCTGGGTGATCGCCGCGAAGGCGCCGAGCGACATCGACAGGATCGAGCTGACGATGATGATCTGCTGCCACTGATGGGCCAGATGACCGAACGGTTCGATCAGCAGGCGGGTGACCAGCGCGATGGCGGCGACCTTCGGGGCGGCGGCGAAGAAGGCCGTGACCGGAGTCGGCGCGCCCTCGTAGACGTCCGGCGTCCACATGTGGAACGGCACGGCGGAGATCTTGAAGGCCAGACCGGCGACGACGAAGACCAGACCGATGATGACGCCCACCGACGGGTGCGCGCCGCCGGCGAACAGGGCGGCGATCTTGTCGAAGGAGGTCGTCCCGGCGAAGCCATAGACCATCGAGGCGCCGTACAGCAGCATGCCCGAGGAAAGCGAGCCGAGCACGAAGTACTTCAGGCCCGCTTCCGACGACTTGGCGCTGTCGCGGCGGAAGGCCGCGATGACGTACAGCGCGAGGCTCTGCGTCTCCAACCCGACATAGAGAGAGATGAGGTCGTTGGCCGACACCATCATCAGCATGCCGAGCGTGGCGAAGAGCATCAGCACCGGGAACTCGAACCGGGCCATCTTCTCGCGCTCGTTGAAGCCGAGGGCGAGAAGGACCGACAGCGAGGCGGCGACGAGGATCAGCACCTTCATGAAGACGCCGAAGGCGTCCATCACGAAGAGGCCGTTGAAGGTGACGACGCGGCCGGTGCCGTAGCCCATGGTCAGAATAGCGGCCAGCAACAGCGCCACCATCGTCATGTAGCCGATGGGGCGCGTGAAGCCGTCGCCGCGGAACACGCCGATCAGCAGCAGGGCCATGCCGGCGCAGGCGAGGAAGATTTCCGGCAGGGCCGGCCAGATGTCGGGAAACACAGCGGTCATGTCGGAACCTCTAGCGCGCGGCGACGGAGACGTCGGCCCCGCCCTGAGCGGCGGCCAGCTTGGTCTGATAGGTCTGGATCAGCTGCCCGACCGACGCCGAAGTGACGTTCAGGAAGGTGTTCGGATAGACGCCCATCCACAGCACCACGGCGATCAGCGGCAGGAAGATGGCAACCTCGCGGGTGTTCAGGTCGAACATCGCGCGGACGTCCGCCTTGACCAGCTTGCCGTACACGACACGGCGGAACAGCCACAGCGCGTAGGCCGGACCCAGGATCAGGCCGGTGGCGGCCAGGAAGGCAACCCAGGTGTTGTCGCGGAAGGCGCCGAGCAGAACCAGGAACTCGCCGACGAAGCCGGAGGTGCCCGGCAGGCCGACCGAGGCCATGGTCATGAACAGGAACACAACCGCGTACTTCGGCATGTTCTTCACCAGACCGCCGTAACGGGCGATCTCGCGGGTGTGCAGCCGGTCATAGACCACGCCGACGCAGAGGAAGAGCGCGCCCGAGACGATGCCGTGCGACAGCATCGTGAAGATCGAACCCTCGATGCCCTGCTGGTTCAGCGCGAACATGCCGATGGTGACGAAGCCCATGTGGGCGACGGACGAGTAGGCGATCAGCTTCTTCATGTCCTCCTGCGCCAGGGCGACGAGGGAGGTGTAGATCACCGCGACGATCGACAGCGTGTAGACCAGCGGGGCGAAATACTCGGTCGCTTCCGGCAGCATCGGGATGTTGAAGCGCAGGAAGCCGTAGCCGCCCATCTTCAGCAGCACGCCGGCCAGGATGACCGATCCGGCGGTCGGCGCCTCGACGTGGGCGTCGGGAAGCCAGGTGTGCACCGGCCACATCGGCACCTTCACCGCGAAGGAGGCGAAGAAGGCCAGCCACAGCCAGAGCTGCATATTGCGCGGGAAATGAGTCGCCGTGATCGTCGGGATGTCGGTCGTGCCGGCCGCGAAGTACATGGCCAGGATGGCCAGCAGCATCAGGACCGAGCCGAGCAGCGTGTAGAGGAAGAACTTGAACGCCGCGTAGACGCGCCGCGCACCGCCCCAGACACCGATGATCAGGAACATCGGGATCAGCACGCCCTCGAAGAACATGTAGAAGAGGACGAAATCCAGCGCGCAGAACATCCCCACCATGAGGGTTTCCAGCACGAGGAAGGCGATCATGTATTCCTTCACCCGGTTCTGCACCGCCTCCCAGGAGGAGAGGATGCAGAGCGGCATCAGGAAAGTGGAGAGGATGACGAACAGCATCGAAATGCCGTCCACACCCATGTGGTAGGAAATCCCAAACTCCGGAATCCACTCCGCCTTCTCCACGAGCTGGTAGCCCGGGTTGCGCTGGTCGAAGTTGAACCAGATGAACAGCGACAGGACGAAGGTGATGACCGTCGTCCAGAGCGCGACGTAACGGACGTTCCGAACCACATCCGGCGTGTTGCCCCTGCAGAAGAGCAGGATCAGCGCCACACCGGCCAGCGGCAGGAAGGTCGTGAACGACAGGAGCGGCCAGCTAGCCATTGTTCTTGTTCCCCTTCAAACCGCTCAACCGAACACCGAGAGCCAGGCGACCAGCAGCACCACGCCGATCACCATCGCGAAGGCGTAGTGATAGACGTAGCCGGACTGGAGGCGGCTGGCGCGCGCCGCGACGTCGCGGGTGGCGGCGGCGATCCCGTCCGGACCGACACCGTCGATCACGGCGCCGTCGCCGGATTTCCACAGGCCGTAGCCCAGATACTTGGCCGAGCGCACGAATAGGCGGTCATACAGCTCGTCGAAGTACCACTTGTTGTACAGGAACTGGTGCACGCCACGGAACGTGGTGGCGACCTTCTCCGGCAGGCCCGGCATCGCCATGTACATGATGTAGGCGAGCGCGATGCCGATCAGGCCGACGACCAGCGGAGCCAGCTTGACCCAGCCCGGGGTGTGGTGGTGGGCCGCCTCAATGCTGTTGTTGTCCGCCAGCACCAGGATGGTCTTGCCCCAGAAATGCTCCATGCCGTGGCCGATGAACAGCTCGTGGAAGCCGAAGCCCGCGAACAGCGCGCCCACCGCCAGGACGGCCAGCGGGATCAGCATGACGATCGGCGATTCATGGGCGTGGTCGAAGACCGACTTCTCCATCCGCGGCTTGCCGTGGAAGGTCATGAACAGCAGGCGCCAGGAGTAGAAGGCGGTCAGCAGGGCCGCGGCGATGCCGAGCGCGAAGGCGAACTTGCCGACCGGGCTGGCCGAGGCGAAGGCCGCCTCCAGGATCATGTCCTTGGAGTAGTAGCCGGCGAAGAAGGGCAGACCGGCGAGCGCGAGGTTGCCGATCCACATCACCGCGTAGGTGAAGGGGATCTTCCGCCAGACGCCGCCCATGTTGCGCATGTCCTGCTCATGGTGCAGGGCGTGGATCACCGAGCCGGCGCCGAGGAACAGCAGGGCCTTGAAGAAGGCGTGCGTGAACAGGTGGAACATCGCCGCACCGTAGGCGGAGACGCCCGCGGCGAAGAACATGTAGCCGAGCTGGCTCATGGTCGAATAGGCGATGACGCGCTTGATGTCGAACTGGGTGAACCCGATGGTCGCCGCGACGAAGGCCGTCAGGGCGCCGACCACGGCCACGATCTCCAGCGCCGTCGGCGCGTATTCGAAGACCGGGGACAGGCGGCAGACCATGAAGACACCGGCGGTCACCATGGTCGCCGCGTGGATGAGCGCCGACACCGGGGTCGGGCCCTCCATGGCGTCCGGCAGCCAGGTGTGCAGGCCGAGCTGCGCCGACTTGCCCATCGCGCCGATGAAGAGCAGCAGGCAGGTGATGGTCAGCGCGTCGAAGTTCCAGCTGAGGAAATGCAGCGTCTGGCCGGCCAGCTCCGGCGCCTTGGCGAAGATCGCGTCGAACTGGACGGAGCCCGTCAGCACGAAGATCGCGAAGATGCCGAGCACGAAGCCGAAATCGCCGACGCGGTTGACCAGGAAGGCCTTGATCGCCGCGTTGTTGGCCGAGGGCTTCTCGTACCAGAAGTTGATGAGCAGGTAGGAGGCGAGACCCACGCCCTCCCAGCCGAAGAAGAGCTGCACGAGGTTGTCGGCCGTCACCAGCATCAGCATGGCGAAGGTGAACAGCGACAGGTAACCCATGAAGCGCGGCTTCTGCGGGTCCTCGGCCATGTAGCCGATGGAGTAGAGGTGGACCATCGACGACACGGTGTTGACCACCACCAGCATGACCGCGGTGAGCTGGTCGACGCGCAGCGCCCAGGACACGTCCAGGCCGCCGCTGCGCATCCAGCTCATCAGCTCGATCGTGCGGGGATGGCCGCCGACGGCAACGTCGAAGAACAGCACCCAGGACAGGACCGCGGAGAGCAGGACGGCACCGGTGGTGACGAACTGCGCGGCGCGGTCGCCCACGGTGGGCGGCCCGGCGACGACGTGATGGTCGTCGTGGCCGTCATCGTGATGCTCGTCGTGAGCGCGCGCGTCATGCGCATGGGCGTCGTGGCCATGACCGTGGTCATGCCCATGGTGATCGTGGCCGCCGGCATGCGCCGGCTCCGCCTTCGGCCCGCCGAACAGGGCGATGGAACCCGCGACGAGGAACGCCAGGAGCGGGAGGAATACGACAAGGACTTCCATGGCGCTGCCTTAGCCCCTCATCAGATTGATGTCTTCGACCCGGATGGAGCCGCGGTTGCGGAAATACACCACCAGGATGGCGAGACCGATGGCCGCCTCGGCGGCGGCGACGGTCAGGATGATCATGGAGAAGACCTGCCCGACCAGATCGTTCAGGAAGACCGAGAACGACACCAGATTCAGGTTCACGGCGAGCAGCATCATCTCGATCGACATCAGGATGATGATGACGTTCTTCCGGTTGAGGAAGATGCCGAGGACGCCGAGCGTGAAGATGATGGCCGAGACCGTCAGATAATGCCCGAGACCGATTTCCATGATCACACACCCTCCCCGGTCGGCACCTTGCGGATGGCGACCACGTCCTCGCGCCGACGGGCGAGCTGGGAGCCGACGTTCTGCTTCCGGACACCCTCGCGCTGACGCAGGGTCAGGACGATGGCGCCGATCATGGCGATCAGCAGCACGAGGCCCGACGCCTGGAACAGATAGACGTAGTGGGTGTAGATGAGTTGGCCGAGCTGCTCGGTGTTGGTGGCTCCAGCCATCGCCGCGACCGGCGCCGAGGCGGCCTTCTCGGCGGCCGGGGCGATGATCCAGCCGCCGAGCACGGCGGCCAGCTCGGCCAGCAGGATGAGACCGACCAGCCCGCCGATCGGCAGATACTGCAACGCGCCCGCCCGCAGCTCGCGGAAGTTGATGTCGAGCATCATCACCACGAACAGGAACAGGACCGCGACCGCGCCCACATAGACGATCACCAGGATCATCGCGATGAACTCGGCCCCGAGCAGCACGCACAGGCCGGCGGCCTGGAAAAAGGCCAGGACCAGATAAAGGACCGAATGAACCGGATTCCGCGCCGAGATGACCATCACACCGGAGGCCACCAGCAGCGCGGCAAAGACGTAGAAGGCGATGCCTTGAACAATCATCGTTATCCCCGTTTCCGCTTACCGCACTGCGACGACTTACCGGTACGGCGCCTCGGCCGCGAGGTTCTGGGCGATTTCCGCTTCCCAGCGGTCGCCGTTCGCCAGCAGCTTCTGCTTGTTGTAGAAAAGCTCTTCACGGTTCTCGGTGGAGAACTCGAAGTTCGGACCCATGACGATGGCGTCCACCGGGCAAGCCTCCTGGCAATAGCCGCAGTAGATACACTTCGTCATGTCGATGTCGTAGCGCGTGGTGCGGCGGCTGCCGTCCTCACGCGGTTCGGCCTCGATGGTGATGGCCAGGGCCGGACACACCGCCTCGCACAGCTTGCAGGCGATGCAGCGCTCCTCGCCGCCGGGATACCGGCGCAGGACGTGCTCACCGCGGAAGCGGGGGCTGATGGGGCCCTTTTCGAACGGGTAGTTCAGGGTCACCTTGGGCTTGAACATGTAGCGCAGGGTGAGCCCGAGGCCGCCCAACAGTTCGGTCAGGAACAGGCTGCGCGCCGCACGATCGAGGAACGCCATGGCCTCTTCGTCTCCTTCCTAGCGGGCGCCCCGTTCCGGGTGACGCCCGCGCTTTCTCTTTGAAACTCGATCCGATGGTCCGCTCAGGCGCCGGTCACTTCGGCAGCCAGCCGAACGTCACCAGCACGCCAGCCGTCAGCACCACCCACAGCAGCGAGAACGGCAGGAACACCTTCCACCCCAGACGCATCAGCTGGTCGTAGCGGTAGCGCGGCATGGTCGCGCGGACCCACACATAGACGAACAGGCAGAAGGCGATCTTCAGGGCGAACCAGATCGGGCCGGGCACCCAGGTGAAGGGCGCGAACGGCAGCGGCGGCAGCCAGCCTCCCAGGAACAGGATGCTGGTCATCGCGCTCATCAGGATCATGTTTGCGTATTCGCCAAGGAAGAAGAGCGCGAAGGGAGCCGAGCTGTACTCCACCATGAAGCCGGCCACCAGCTCCGACTCGCCTTCCGGCAGGTCGAAGGGAGACCGGTTGGTTTCCGCCAGCGCCGAGATGAAGAAGATGACGAACATCGGCAGCAGCGGGATGGCGAACCAGATCGTCTCCTGCGCCTGCACGATCTTCGTCAGGTTCAGCGAGCCGACGCAGAGCAGGACGGAGATGATGACGAGGCCCATCGAGACCTCGTAGGACACCATCTGCGCCGCCGAGCGGAGCGCGCCGAGGAAGGCGTAGCGCGAGTTTGACGCCCAGCCGGCCATCACGATGCCGTACACGCCCAGCGACGAGATCGCGAACAGGTACAGGATGCCGACGTTGATGTCGGCCAGCACCATGCCGTAGTCGAAGGGAATGACCGCCCAGGCGACCAGCGCCAGGAAGAAGGTCAGCATCGGCGCCAGATAGAACACGAAGCGGTTCGCGCCGACCGGCAGGATCTGCTCCTTCGCGAACAGCTTCAAGCCGTCCGCGAAAGGCTGCAGAAGCCCGAACGGGCCGACGATGTTCGGCCCCTGGCGGAGCTGCATGGCGCCCATGATCTTACGCTCGGCGTAGGTCATGAAGGCCACGGCCACAAGGAGCGGCACGACGATCGCCAGGATCTTGAGGACGATGATGATCAGCGGCAGCAGGAAGCCGCTCCAGAACTCAGCCATGGGTACCGGTCCTCTCCTGAGCGCTCTCGGCGGGCTTCACGGCGGGCTTCACGAACGTCTCGGCACAACGAGCCATGGTCACCGAGGCGCGGCTGATCGGGTCGGTCATGTAGTAGTTCGCGACCGGCGACTGGAGCGGGGCCGCGTCGAGCGCGCCCTCCGCGCCGAACGGCGCCCAGGGGGCCGGCGTGACCGTGCCGACCGCCGCGAAGACCGGGTTGACCTCGGCCAGACGGCGACGGATCTGCGTCAGGCTGTCGTAGGGCAGCTTGTGGCCGAGCTGTTCCGACAGGGCGCGCAGGATCTTCCAGTCCTCCCGCGCCTCGCCGGGCGGGAAGGTGGCGAGACGCGCCTGCTGCGGACGGCCTTCGGTGTTGACGTAGAGGGCGTTCTTCTCGGTGTAGGCGGCACCCGGCAGGATAACGTCGGCGCGGTGCGCGCCCTTGTCGCCGTGGTGCCCCTGGTAGACCACGAAGGCCTTGCCGAGCGCGGCGGTGTCGATCTCGTCGGCGCCCAGCAGGTAGACCACGTCGATCTCGCCCTTCCCTGCCCCCTCGACGATGCCGGCGGTGCCGCGACCGCCCTCGCCCGGCAGGAAGCCGATGTCCAGACCGCCGACGCGCGACGCCGCCGTGTGCAGCACGTTGAAGCCGTTCCAGCCGTCCTGAACCACGTTGAAGGTCTCGGCCAGCTTGCGCACCGCGGCCTGGACGGAGGCTCCGTCCTTGCGACGGAAGGCACCGGCGCCGAGGATGACCATCGGGTTCTTGGCGCCGCGCAGCACATCGGCGAAGGCGTGCGTGCCGTCGACGAGCTGCCGCAGGGCGTCCGTTCCGGTGCCGAGATGGCTGTACGGATAGGTCAGCTCGCGGGCCTCGCCGATCACCGCCACCTTCAGGCCACCCATCAGGTAGCGCTTGCGGATGCGCGCGTTGACGATGGTGGCTTCCCAGCGCGGGTTGGTGCCGACGAGCAGGATGACGTCCGCCCGCTCGACCCCGGCGATGCCGCTGTTGAACAGGTAACCCGCGCGGGACGACGTGTCGAACAGGGCGCCGTCCTGGCGGCAGTCGATGTTGGCCGAGCCGAGGCCGGCCATCAGCTCCTTGAGCGCCAGCATGGACTCGGTGTCGGCCAGATCGCCGGCGATGGCGGCGATGCGGTTGCCCGGAACACCCTTGACCTTGGCGGCGATGGCCTGGAAGGCCTCGGCCCAGCTCGCCGGCTGGAGCTTGCCGTCCTTGCGGACGTAGGGGCGGTCGAGACGCTGGCGCTTCAGCCCGTCATAGGCGAAGCGGGTCTTGTCGGCGATCCACTCCTCGTTGACGTCCTCGTTGACGCGCGGCAGGACGCGCATCACCTCGGGGCCGCGGGTGTCGACGCGGATGTTCGAACCGACCGCGTCCAGCACGTCGATCGTCTCGGTCTTGCGCAGCTCCCACGGACGGGCCGTGAAGGCGTAGGGCTTGGAGAGCAGAGCGCCCACCGGACAGACGTCGGCGAGGTTGCCCGACAGCTCCGACCCGATGGCCTTCTCGACGAAGGTGGTGATCTCCATATGCTCGCCGCGGTTCACCGCGCCGAGATCGGGAACGCCGGCGATCTCGTTCACGAAGCGGATGCAGCGCGTGCAGTGGATGCAGCGCGTCATCTCGGTCCGGATCAGCGGCCCCATGTACTTGTCCTGGACGGCGCGCTTGTTCTCGCCGTAGCGGCCACGGTCGAAGCCGTAGGCCATCGCCTGGTCCTGGAGATCGCACTCGCCGCCCTGGTCGCAGATCGGACAGTCCAGCGGGTGGTTGATCAGCAGGAATTCCATGACGCCCTTGCGGGCCTTGTGCACGAGGTCGGTGTTGGTCTTGACGACCATCCCGTCGCCGCAGGGCATGGCGCAGGCGGCCACCGGCTTCGGCGCGCGCTCCATCTCCACAAGGCACATGCGGCAGTTCGCCGGCACGCTCAGACGCTCGTGGTAGCAGAAGCGCGGGATCTCGATGCCCAGCTGTTCGCAGGCCTGCAGGATCGAGGTGCCCGGCTCGACTTCGATCTCGATCCCGTCGATGGTGAGTTTCGGCATTGGAAACCGGGCTCCTTACTCGGCCGCCAAGGACTTGGCGGCGTTGCGGTAGTCGAGGATGCGGCGCTCGACCTCCGGCCGGAAATGCCGGAACAGGCCCTGGATCGGCCAGGCCGCGGCATCGCCGAGCGCGCAGATGGTGTGCCCCTCGATCTGCTTGGTGACCTCCAGCAGCATGTCGATTTCCTCGACGCGCGCGTTGCCGGTCACCATGCGCTGCATGATGCGGTTCATCCAGCCGGTGCCCTCGCGGCACGGCGTGCACTGGCCGCAACTTTCATGGGCGTAGAACTGCGACAGGCGCGCGATGGCCTTCACCACGTCGGTGGATTTGTCCATCACGATCACCGCCGCGGTGCCCAGGCCGGACCGCACGTCGCGCAGGCTGTCGAAGTCCATCAGGACCGTGTCGCAGATCGACTTCGGCAGCAGCGGCACCGACGAACCGCCGGGGATGATCGCCAGCAGGTTGTCCCACCCGCCACGCACACCGCCGGCGTGCTTCTCGATCAGCTCCTTCAGCGGGATGCCCATCTCCTCTTCCACGTTGCACGGCTTGTTGACGTGCCCGGAGATGCAGAAAAGCTTGGTGCCGGTGTTCTTCGGACGGCCGAGACCGGCGAACCACGCCGCACCGCGGCGCAGGATGGTCGGAACCACCGCGATGGATTCGACGTTGTTCACCGTGGTCGGGCAGGAATAGAGACCGGCCTGGGCGGGGAACGGCGGCTTGTTGCGCGGCTGGCCCTTCTTGCCCTCGATGGACTCGATGAGCGCCGTCTCCTCGCCGCAGATGTACGCGCCCGCGCCGCGGTGGATGTAGATGTCGTAGTCGTAGCCGGTGCCGCAGGCGTTCTTGCCGATCAGCCCCGCCTCGTACGCCTCGTCGATGGCGCGCTGGACGTTGGAGCCCTCGTTGTAGAACTCGCCGCGGATGTAGATGTAGCAGGCCGACGCGCCGATGGCGAAACCGGCGATCAGGCAGCCTTCGATCAGCTTGTGCGGATCGTGGCGCAGGATGTCGCGGTCCTTGCAGGTGCCCGGCTCGCCCTCGTCGGCGTTGATGACGAGGTAGACCGGCTTGTCCGTCACGTTCTTCGGCATGAAGGACCACTTCATGCCCGTCGAGAAGCCGGCGCCGCCGCGCCCGCGCAGGCCGGACTCCTTGACCTGCTCGATGATCCATTCCTTGCCCTGGGCGATCAGGGCCTTGGTGTTGTCCCAGTCACCACGCTTCCGGGCGGCGTCCAGGCCGAAGCTCTGGTAGCCGTACAGGTTGGTGAAAATGCGGTCCTCGTCGCGAAGCATCGCATCCCCCTCAATCGGCCGTGGTGGTGAAGGCCTTCAGAGTCGTCGGGCCGCCCACCGGTTCGGAGGACTGCCGGCCGATCTGCGAGCCATGCTTGGGGATCTCGCCGCTCTTGAGGGCGTCGATGATCGTTTCCATGTGTTCCGGGCTGACGTCTTCATAGTAGTCGTCGCCGATCTGGACCACCGGCGCGTTGACGCAGGCGCCCGAGCATTCGACCTCGCGCAGCGTGAACTGGCCGTCGGCCGTCGTCTCGCCGACACCGATGCCCAGCTTGCGCTCGCAGGTGTGCACGATGTCGTCCGACCCGCGCAGCCAGCACGGCGTGGTCGTGCAGACCTGGATGACATGCTTACCGACCGGGGTCTTGTTGTACATCGTGTAGAAGGTCGCGACCTCGTACACGCGGATGCGCGGCATGCCGAGCAGGTCGGCGACGGCGTCCATGGCGACGCGCGGCAGCCAGCCGTCGCTCTGGCGCTGGGCCAGATCGAGCAGCGGCATGCAGGCGCTGGCCTGCTTGCCCGCCGGGTACTTTGCGATGATGGCCTTCGCCCGTTCCAGATTTTCCGGAGTGAAGGCGAAGGAGGCCGGCTCCTTGGCCGGGTCGTGAGCCGGGGCGCTCATCGGTCAATTTCTCCGAACACGATGTCCATGGACGCGATGTTGGCCACCGCGTCGGCCAGCATGTGGCCCTTCGACATGAAGTCGAGGCCCTGCAGGTGGGCGAAGCCCGGCGCGCGGATCTTGCAGCGGTACGGCTTGTTCGTGCCGTCCGAGACCAGATACACGCCGAACTCGCCCTTCGGCGCCTCGATGGCGGTGTAGGTTTCGCCCGCCGGGACGTGGAAGCCCTCGGTGAAGAGCTTGAAATGGTGGATCAGCGCTTCCATCGACCGCTTCATCTCGCCGCGCGGCGGCGGGGAGACCTTGCGGTCCTCCGCGCGCACCGGGCCGTCGGGAAGCTCCTTCAGGCACTGGCGGATCATGCGGTTGGACTGGCGCATTTCCTCCATGCGGACGAGGTAGCGCGCCCAGCAGTCGCCGGTCAGGCCGACCGGAACGTCGAAGTCCATGCGGTCGTAGACTTCGTAGGGCTGCGACTTGCGCAGGTCCCAGGCGACGCCTGAACCGCGCAGCATCGGGCCGGTGAAGCCCCAGTTGAACGCCTCTTCCTTGGTGACGATGCCGATGTCGACCGTCCGCTGCTTGAAAATGCGATTGTTCGTCAGCAGATTGTCAATGTCGTCAACAAACTTCGGGAAGCGCTCCGTGAACTCCCAGATGTCGTCGGTCAGGCCAGCCGGCAGATCCCACGCGACGCCGCCGGGGCGGAAATAGTTCGCATGCAGGCGCGCGCCGCACACACGCTCGTAGAACTCCATGAGGATCTCGCGTTCCTCGAAGCCCCACAGCGCCGGCGTGATCGCGCCGACGTCGAGCGCGCCGGTGGTGATCGACAGGATGTGGTTCAGGATGCGCGTGATCTCGGAGAAGAGGACGCGGATGTACTGGGCGCGCAGCGGCGCCTTGATCTGCAGCAGGTTCTCGATGCCGAGCACATAGGCGTGCTCCATGCACATCGGGCTGACGTAGTCCAGGCGGTCGAAATACGGAACGGCCTGCAGGTAGGTCTTGTACTCGATCAGCTTCTCGGTGCCGCGGTGCAGCAGGCCGATGTGCGGGTCGCAGCGCTCGACGACTTCGCCGTTCAGTTCCATCACCAGACGCAACACGCCGTGGGCCGCAGGGTGCTGCGGCCCGAAGTTCATGGTGTAGGGCTTGATCTGGGTCTTGCCGCCGGACTGGCCGGCGGAGGGGTGTGCGGACGTGGCGATGGTCACGGCTTGCTCCCGGTGTCAGGGGCCTGGGCCTTCTCGTCGCCGGGCAGCATCACGTTCGTCATGCCTTCCCAGGGCGACAGGAAGTCGAAGCTGCGGAAATCCTGCGTCAGGCGGACGGGCTCGTAGACGACTCGCTTCTGGTCCTCGTCATAGCGGCACTCGACATAGCCCGTCATCGGGAAGTCCTTGCGCAACGGGTGACCTTCGAAGCCGTAGTCGGTCAGGATGCGGCGCAGATCCGGATGGTCGGAGAAGAAGATCCCGAACATGTCCCAGGTTTCACGCTCGAACCAACCGGCCGCGTTGTACACCGGCACGGCGGAGGCCACCGGGGTGTCCTCGTCCGTCGTGACCTTCACGCGGAGGCGCCGATTGTGCTTGTAGCTCAAAAGGATGTAGACGACCTCGAAGCGTTCCTCCCGCTCCGGCCAATCCACAGCGGTGACGTCCAGCAACTGCTCGAACGAGCAGGTCGGATCGTCACGCAGGAAGGTGAGCGACTTGATGAGCGAGGGCCGGCGGACGGTCACCATCAGCTCGCCAAGCTTCAGCTCGACCTTCAGGACGTCATCGCCGAGCGTCGCGGCGATATGGTCCCCAAGTTCCTTCAACGCCTGTTCGGACATGGCCAGGACCTGCCTTTTTCTTATTCAGCGAGCGATGCGGTTGCCGCGCCGGATCTTCTTCTGGAGTTGCAGAATGCCGTAGACCAGCGCTTCCGCGGTCGGAGGACAGCCCGGCACGTAAATATCGACCGGAACGATCCGGTCGCAGCCGCGCACCACCGAGTAGGAATAGTGATAGTAGCCGCCGCCGTTGGCGCAGGAGCCCATCGAGATCACCCAACGCGGTTCCGGCATCTGGTCATAGACCTTGCGCAGCGCGGGGGCCATCTTGTTGGTCAGCGTGCCGGCCACGATCATGCAATCGGACTGGCGCGGGCTGGGGCGCGGAATGACGCCGAAACGGTCCAGGTCGTAGCGGCTCATGTAGGCGTGGATCATCTCCACCGCGCAGCAGGCCAGACCGAAGGTCATCGGCCACAGGGAACCGGTGCGGGCCCAGGCGAGCACATCCTCGTACTTCGCCGTGATGAAGCCCTTCTCCTGGATCTCCTCGGTGACCGCGCGGAGATAGGCGTCCTGTTCCGGTCCGGGCGGAATCGGCGCCAGCTTGGCAGCCTCTACTCCCATTCCAGAGCTCCTTTCTTCCACTCATAGATGAAGCCGATGGTCAGGATCCCGAGGAACACGATCATCGACCAGAAACCGAAGAGGCCGATGTCCCCGAGCGCCACGGCCCACGGGAACAGGAAGGCGACCTCGAGGTCGAAGATGATGAACAGGATGGAGACCAGGTAAAACCGCACGTCGAACTTCGTGCGGGCATCCTCGAACGGCTCGAAGCCGCACTCGTAGGGGGAGAGCTTCTCCGAATCCGGGTTCTTCGGGCTGATGACGTAAGACGCGCCGACCATCACCACGGCCAGCGCGATACCGATCAACAGGAACACCAGGATCGGAAGGTACTCAATGATCAGCGGGTTGGTCACCGCGGTCCTCCCATAAGCCCACGCCACGATCGCCGGTACGGCCCGTAATCGGCCGCCGCGCGGTGTCGTGGCTGGAATGCCTTGGATTAGCCCATCAGACGGGGCGGAATATATGACGAGAGCGTGATCAAGGAAAGCGCTTTGAATCGCTTTCGGCCAACGAATCCACTCTGCGGAAATGAGCGGATGTCCTTGGTATTACCAAACTTTTTAAATGACCCTTCTCTCTATCCGGCTTATCGGATATGCGGGTCGAGCTTATCGGATATAGGGATCACGAACCCTCCGGTAAACCCGCGAACGCTTCGTTTTCATTGGGAAAAAGAGAAGGCTCTGGAAGGGAGAATGGCGCGAGTGACGGGACTTGAACCCGCGGCCTCCGGCGTGACAGGCCGGCGCTCTAACCAACTGAGCTACACCCGCGCAACGCGGCGAAATGAAACGCGCGAAACAAGCGTCCGTGTCATAGGATCGCAGCGCAGTTTCCAGGGCAATCGCCCGTCGCCGATGGGCGGTTTCTAGCCGCCCGACGCATGGCCTGTCAATCACGAATTTGAAAAGTGCCGGCCGGGATGGCCGGGCGCGCTGGTGGGCGATGAGGGTTTCGAACCCCCGACCCTCTCGGTGTAAACGAGATGCTCTACCGCTGAGCTAATCGCCCGCGCCGCGTCGTTGACCGGATTGGCATTCCCGACAACGCAAAGCCGGCCAGCCTGTGCTGACCGGCGCGCACTATGCCCGGAATGCCCTATCCGTTCAAGACGTCATCACTTCAGCCCGTCCTTCAAGGTCTTGCCCGGCTTGAACTTCGGCTGTTTCGACGCGGGAATGGCGATCTTCTCGCCGGTGCGCGGGTTGCGGCCCTCGCTGGCCGCGCGTTCGGAGATCGCAAAGGTGCCGAAGCCGACCAGACGAACCTCCTCCCCGTTCTTGAGCGAGTCGGCGATGCCGTCGAAAACGGCGTCGACCGCCTTGGTCGCATCGGTTCTAGACAAACCCACGGCGTCGGCGACGTGCGCCACCAAATCGTTCTTGTTCACCTGCTTCACCCCTTCTCAATCCGGCAAAGAAAATGGAAGCAAAGCCGCCCAATAACTTCACGCACTCAAACGATAGACGCGACATCGCCCGCCCGTCAATTGAAGACGGGCGGGCGATGCGAAGCACGGTAGGGCTTTAAGAGCGCTTTAAACGCCGGGCGTGATCAGTGACGCAGCACCTCGCCGCCGCCGTCGGGCTGCGGCTTGGCGACCGCCGGCTCGACCGCCTCCGGTTCCTTCCACTCGATGGGTTCGAGTTCCCGAACCAAGGCGTGCTTCAGGACATCGTCCACCGTGCTGACCGGGATGATCTCCAGGCCGCGCTTCACGTTGTCCGGAATCTCGGCAAGGTCCTTCTCGTTGTCCTTCGGGATCAGCACATGCTTCAACCCGCCGCGCAAGGCGGCCAGCAACTTCTCCTTCAAGCCGCCGATGGGCAGCACCCGGCCGCGCAGCGTGATCTCGCCGGTCATCGCCACGTCCTTGCGGACCGCGATTCCGGTCAGAACCGAGACGATCGAGGTGATCATCGCCACACCCGCCGAGGGGCCGTCCTTCGGGGTGGCGCCTTCGGGCACGTGGACGTGGATGTCCCGCTTCTCGAACAGCGTGGGCTTGATGCCGAATGCGGTGGCCCGCGACTTGACGTAGCTCTCCGCCGCCTGGACCGACTCCTTCATGACGTCGCCGAGCTTGCCGGTGGTGGTCACCCGCCCCTTGCCGGGAAGGCTGACCGCTTCGATCGACAGGAGCTCGCCGCCGACTTCCGTCCAGGCCAAGCCGGTGGTGACGCCCACCAGATCCTCCAGCTCCGCCTCACCGAAGTGGAAGCGGCGAACGCCGGCGTACTTGTCCAGATTCCGACGGGTGACCGAGACCTTGGCGCCGGCGGAGCCCTTCATCAGGATCTCCTTCACCGCCTTGCGGCAGAGGTTGGCGATCTCGCGCTCCAGGCTGCGGACGCCGGCCTCCCGCGTGTAGTAGCGGATCAGGTCGCGCAACGCGTCGTCGGAGATGGCGAACTCGCCCTTCTTCAGACCGTTGGCCTCCACCTGCTTCTCGATCAGGTGGCGCTTGGAAATCTCGACCTTCTCATCCTCGGTGTAGCCGGCGACGCGGATGATCTCCATACGGTCCAGCAGCGGCTGCGGCATACGCATCGTGTTGGCGGTGCAGACGAACATCACGTCCGACAGGTCGTAGTCGACCTCCAGGTAATGGTCGTTGAAAGTGCCGTTCTGCTCGGGGTCGAGGACCTCCAGCAGGGCCGACGACGGGTCGCCGCGCCAGTCGGCGCCGAGCTTGTCGATCTCGTCGAGCAGGAACAGCGGGTTGGAGGACTTCGCCTTCTTCATGCCCTGGATGACCTTGCCGGGCATCGAGCCGATGTAGGTGCGCCTGTGGCCGCGGACCTCGGCCTCGTCCCGCACACCGCCGAGCGACATGCGCACGAAGTTGCGGCCGGTGGATTTGGCGATCGACTTGCCGAGCGAGGTCTTGCCGACGCCGGGAGGCCCGACGAGGCAGAGGATCGGCCCCTTCACCTTGTTCATGCGGTTCTGGACCGCGAGATACTCGAGGATGCGTTCCTTGACCTTCTCCAGGCCGTAATGGTCGGCGTCGAGGATCTTCTGCGCGAGCTTCAGGTCCTTCTTCACCTTGGTACGCTTCTTCCACGGAATGGACAGCATCCAATCCAGGTAGTTGCGCACCACCGTCGCTTCGGCCGACATCGGGCTCATCGAGCGCAGCTTCTTTAGCTCGGCCAGGGCCTTGTCGCGGGCTTCCTTGGAGAAGCGGGTCTTGTTGATCTTCTCTTCCAGCTCGGCCGACTCGTCGCGGCCGTCCTCGGTCTCGCCGAGTTCCTTCTGGATCGCCTTGAGCTGTTCGTTGAGGTAGTACTCGCGCTGGGTCTTCTCCATCTGCCGCTTCACGCGGTTGCGGATGCGCTTTTCCACCTGCAGGACGCCGATCTCGCCTTCCATGAAGGCGTAGACCCGCTCCAGCCGCTCCGACACCGTGGCGCATTCCAGAAGCTGCTGCTTCTCCGGAATCTTCAGCGCGAGGTGGGACGCCACCGTGTCCGCCAGCTTGCCCGGCTCCTCAATCTGGTTGATCGAGACCAGGACCTCCGGCGGGATCTTCTTGTTCAGCTTGATGTACTGCTCGAATTGCGAAACGACGGCCCGACCCAGCGCCTCAAGCTCCTGGCTTTCCCCGACCTTCTCCTCGACGAGGTCGGCGTGGGCCTGGAAGAAATCCTCGTTCTCGGCGAACTTGGTGATGGACGCGCGCTGGCCGCCCTCCACGAGCACCTTCACCGTTCCGTCGGGCAGCTTCAGCAGCTGCAACACGGTCCCAACGGTGCCGACGCTGTAGATATCGGCCGGCGTCGGATCGTCCTGCGCGGCGTTCTTCTGGGTGACGAGAAGGATCTGCTTGTCGTCCTTCATCACGTCTTCCAGGGCGCGCACGGATTTCTCGCGGCCGACGAAAAGAGGCACGATCATGTGGGGGAAAACCACGATGTCGCGGAGCGGCAGGACCGGATAGAGGGCACCACGAGGGATTTCGAACATTGATTGGGCCTCTTTCATTGGGACGCCGTCAGCCCGGGATGGGCCTGGGAAGACCCCCGCCTCGGGGGATGAGCACAGGGATCGAAAACCGGCACTTTTTCTAACGTGGCACAGCCATAGCCCCCCTTCAAGGGCCAGAACCCCAATTCCGTATGGCGGTGCGGCATGCCGGTCCGGCCGCTCCACGGCCAATCTGGCGCCCCCGATGCCTGCAAAAGCCGAAAACGACAAAGGGCGCCCAAAGGCGCCCTTCCCCGTATCCAACTCTGATCAGCCGCAGCGAATTCAGGCACCCGGCGCCTGTTGCTCCCCGCGGCGTTCGGCGTGGACGTAAAGCGGCTTGGCGCGCCCTTCGACCACTTCCTTGTTGACCAGGATGCTTTCCACCCCCGACAGACCCGGCAGATCGAACATGGGGTCGAGCAGGATCGACTCCATGATCGAACGCAGGCCGCGCGCGCCGGTCTTCCGCTGGATCGCCTTGTGGGAGATGGTGCGCAGGGCGTCGTCGGAGAATTCCAGACGGACGTCTTCCATCTCGAACAGGCGCTGGTACTGCTTGACCAGCGCGTTCTTCGGCTTGGTGAGGATTTCGACCAGAGCCGCCTCGTCCAGGTCGGACAGGGTGGCAACCACCGGCAGACGACCGATGAATTCCGGGATGAGACCGAACTTCAGCAGATCCTCGGGCTCGACCTCACGCAGGATGTCGCCGGTCGAGCGCTCGTCCGGGCCGCGCACGTCGGCGCCGAAGCCGATCGACGTCCCCTTGCCGCGCTGCGCGATGATCTTGTCCAGCCCGGCGAAGGCGCCGCCGCAGATGAACAGGATGTTGCTGGTGTCGACCTGCAGGAACTCCTGCTGCGGGTGCTTGCGGCCACCCTGCGGAGGCACGGAGGCGACGGTGCCTTCCATGATCTTCAGCAGGGCCTGCTGCACGCCCTCGCCCGACACGTCGCGCGTGATCGAGGGGTTGTCGGACTTGCGGCTGATCTTGTCGACCTCGTCGATGTAGACGATGCCGCGCTGCGCCCGCTCGACGTTGTAGTCGGCGGCCTGGAGCAGCTTGAGGATGATGTTCTCGACGTCCTCGCCGACATAGCCCGCCTCGGTCAGAGTCGTGGCGTCGGCCATCGTGAAGGGGACGTCGATGATCCGGGCGAGCGTCTGTGCGAGCAGCGTCTTGCCGCAGCCGGTGGGGCCGACCAGCAGGATGTTGGACTTCGCAAGTTCGACGTCGTTGTGCTTCGTTCCGTGCGCCAACCGCTTATAGTGGTTATGCACCGCAACAGAAAGGACCCGTTTCGCGTGATGCTGGCCGATCACGTAATCGTCCAGTACCGCATGGATGTCGCGCGGGGTCGGCACGCCGTCGCGGGACTTCACGAGGGTCGTCTTGTTCTCCTCGCGAATGATGTCCATGCACAGCTCGACGCATTCATCGCAGATGAACACCGTCGGACCGGCAATCAGCTTGCGGACCTCGTGCTGGCTCTTGCCGCAAAAGGAGCAGTAGAGCGTGTTCTTCGAATCGCCGCTGCTGGACTTGCTCATCGGTACTCCGTCATCTCGCGGGGGACTGATCCGTATAACCTGTCAACCGCCTGCGGCGTCCCCCGACGCCGGTCCTTTCAAAGGTTGTCCCGGGGAAGGCCCGAGACAAGGTTAACGCATCCACTCACTCATTCATCGAACCCGATCCATCGGACCGGTTCCCCATCATTCAACAACAGGGAACCGGCGCAATCAATCATTAGTTCGCGCGCCCTATCAGGCGGCGTTGCCGTCGCCGATCGAGCCGGGGCGCTTTTCCACCACCTCGTCGATCAGGCCGAAGGCCTTGGCCTCCTCGGGCGACATGAACTTGTCGCGCTCCATGGCCGCCTCGATGGTGTCGAGCGACTGGCCGGTGTGCTTGACGTAGATGTCGTTGAGGCGCGAGCGCAGCTTCAGGATCTCCTGGGCCTGGATCTCGATGTCCGAGGCCTGACCCTGGGCGCCGCCCGACGGCTGGTGGATCATGATCCGGCTGTTCGGCAGCGAGAAGCGCTTGCCCGGCGCACCGGCGGCGAGCAGAAGCGAGCCCATCGAGGCCGCCTGCCCCATGCACACCGTCGACACCTGCGGACGGATGTACTGCATGGTGTCGTAGATGGCGAGGCCGGCCGAAACGTAGCCGCCCGGCGAATTGATGTAGAGCGCGATGTCCTTGCTCGGGTTTTCCGATTCCAGGAACAGCAGCTGCGAGCAGATCAGGCTGGCGACGGCGTCGTTCACGCCACCGATCAAGAAGATGATCCGTTCCTTCAGCAGGCGCGAGTAAATATCGTACGCTCGTTCGCCCCGGTTGGTCTGCTCGATGACCATCGGGACCAGAGCATTCATCTTCGGTTCGAAGTCGTACATTTTGGTCTTCCCTGCCCCCGCAGCTCGGTTAGTCGTCTGAGCAGCTTACATATAGGAATGGAAAGGGGCGACCGGTAGGCCGCCCCTCAACCTTTCTGACGATCAGGCCGCCTCGGCCTCCTCGTCGGGGTCCTTCATCAGCTCTTCGGCGGACACCGGCTTCTCGCTCACCTTGGCCTGGTCCAGGATGTAGTCGACAACCTTGTCCTCGAAGATCGGGGCGCGGAGGTTTTCCAGCGCTTCCCGGTTCTGCTTGAAGAACTCGAACACCTGACGCTCCTGACCGGGGAAGCGGCGGGCTTCCGTGATCAGGGCGCGGTTGATCTCGTCCTGGGACACCTGGATGTCGTTGCGGCGGCCGATCTCCGACAGCAGCAGGCCCAGGCGCACGCGGCGCTCGGCGATGCCGCGGTACTCGGCCTTCAGCTCCTCTTCCGGCTTGCCGGCGTCCTCACCGGCGGTGCCGTTCTGCAGTTCCTGCTGGAGGCGCTGCCAGATGCCCTCGAACTCGACGTCCACCATGCCCGGCGGCACCTCGAAGGAGTGGGCCTCGGCCAGCTTGTCGAGGAGCTGGCGCTTGACGCGCAGGCGCGACACGTTGGCGTACTCGCTCTTGATGCGGTCGCCGACGGCCTCGCGCAGCTTCTCCAGGCTCTCCATGCCGAACTCCTTGGCGAGGTCGTCGTTGACCTCGGCCGGGACGTTCTTGCGGAGTTCCTTGACGTCCACCTCGAACACGGTGTCCGCGCCCTTCAGGCGGTCGTGCGGGTAGTCCGCCGGGAAGGTGACCTTCACCGTGCGGTGCTCGCCGGCCTTGGCGCCGACCAGCTGCTCCTCGAAGCCCGGAACGAACTGGTTCGCGCCCAGCTCCAGCGGATAGTCCTTGCCGTCCATGCCCGGCAGGGCCTCGCCATCCACCGAACCGGCGAAGTCGATCACGGCGATGTCGCCCGTCTCGGCCGCGCGGTCCTCGGTGACCGGAGCCTGCACCGAATGGGCGGAAGCCAGACGGGTCAGGGCCTCGTCGACGGCCGAGTCCTCGACCGTGGCGACCGGCTTCTCAAGCTCCAGGCCGCTGAGGTCGCCCGGCTCGATGTCCGGCAGAAGCTCGACGCCCATGGTGTAGGACAGGTCGCCGCCGTCCTCGTACTTCTCGACGTTGATCTTCGGCTGCATGGCGATGCGCAGGCCGCGCTCGCTCAGCGCCTGGCGCGAGCTGTCGGCGATCGCATCCTCCAGAGCCTCGGCCAGCACGCTGCCGCCGTAGCGCTGCTTGATCACGGCAACCGGCACCTTGCCCGGACGGAAGCCGGGGAGCTGCACCGTCCGGCGCAGCTCTTCGAGCCGGCCCTGCACCTTCTGTTCGATATCCTGGGCGGAAATGACGACCTTGTACTCGCGCTTCAGGCCGTCGGCGCTGGTCTCGGTGATGTTCATCGGAACGAAAGCCTATCTCGTTGTCCGGCCCGGCGGCGCCCGTCCGGGCGGCCCGAAACCGTGTGTTCCCATGCGGTCCAAGCTGTTGCCATGGTGCGGGCGAAGGGACTCGAACCCCCACGACCGAAGTCACCGGAACCTAAATCCGGCGCGTCTACCAGTTCCGCCACGCCCGCAATGGCATAGACAGCCCGCGACGGGTGCGGAACACCCGACGGACTGCCGGCGAAGTCCGCTCTATAGCACAGGGTTCGCGCCGCAAACAGGCAAAATGGGCGCCGTTCCGCACGCCATTGGTGGGTGGCCCGGGACGGGCGGCGGCGAAGGGCGGACCGCCTCACGCGCCCCCCTTGCCCAAGGACCGGATCGCGGAGGAGGCGTTGACCTTGCCCTCCCCCCGGTACGCCTCGTGATTGGCGTCGATTTCACCCAGCTTGTAGCGGTAGTTGATCATCATTCCGCAGGACTGCCGAACCCCCTTGGGCGACCGGTCGCCCAGCCAGTTCAGCCGCTCCATGCGGGCGCCGTTGCTGAGGTGGAAGTGGGCGACCGGGTCGAGCGCCCGCGCCGGCGCTGCGCCCGGCCGTTCGCTGCGGCGGTCCGACGCGCGCGCCGTCGTCAGGTAATGCGCGCACAGCCGCATCAATGGGCCACGAAGCTGCTTTTGAAGCTCCTCGTCGGTGTGCCAGGAGGGCAGAGCCAGGGCTCCGGCCAGCACCGGGCGCTCGTCCGCGTCGCCGTCCGTCTCCGATTCGCCGTTTCCCGGATGACTGGTCATGGCTTCCGCGATGCGTTCCGCCTCGGGCGGGCTGAGCAGCGAATCTCCGCGCTCGGCCAGTTCCCGATCCAGCCAGCGGCGGAAGCCGGGAATCGGCGACAGGGTGGCGAAGCACTTGATGTTGGGAAACTCCCCGGTCAGGCCGTCGACCACCCGCTTGATCAGGAAGTTGCCGAAGCTGATCCCCGCCAGCCCCACCTGGGCGTTGGAGATGGAATAGAAGATGGCGCTGTCGGCGCTCTTCGGGTCGCAGACCGGGGCGGAGGGGTCGAGCAGGGCCTGGACGTTGTCCGACATGCCCTGGACCAGCGCCACCTCGACGAAAATCAGCGGCTCGTTCGGCATGCGCGGGTGGAAGAAAGCGAAGCAGCGGCGGTCGGAATCGAGACGGTCCTTTAGGTCGCGCCAACCGCTGATCTCGTGCACCGCCTCATACTTGATGAGCTTCTCCAGGAGCGAGGCCGGGCTGTCCCAGGTGATCCGGCGCATCTCCAGGAAGCCGACGTCGAACCAGTTCCGCAGCAGGCTCTTGAGATCGTCCTCCAGCGCCTGGAGCAGCGGCTCGCCCCGCGCCATCTCCATCAGCTCGGCGCGCAGGTCCACCAGGAACTTCACCCCTTCCGGCAGGCCGTTGAACTGGGTCAGCAGCCACAGCCGCGGCGGCTCCAGCGCCCGGCGCAGGGCGCGCTCGGCATGGCCGCGCGACACCGGATCGCCCGCCGTCTGGAAGGTCGCCATCGCCTGATCGACGGCGGCACGGTCCACGTCGAAATCGCGCGCCAGCATCATCAGGAAATTGCGCCGCCCCTGTCCGTCCAGCGCCAGATAGGTGCGGCCGAGCTGCGCCGCCCGCGCCCGCGCCGACACCTCGCCGCCGCGGCCTTCCAGGCAGGCTTCGATCTGTTCCTTCAGCCGCTCCGCGTCTTCCTTGGGCAGATTGGCGCGCGGCGCCGCGCCGACCACACCACGGGCGGAGGCGGCGATCTCGCGCCAGCCCGCGCGCAGCGTGTCCAGCGTGCGGTCGAGCAGCCCCGGCGGCGCTCCCGCGGCGGTGGCGGGCAGCTGGGACGGAACCGGCTCGGCGGGTTTGATCTCGGGCATCTCGCTCATACCCAGAGTCTGGCGTGCGGAGGCGCACTCGGCAAGCCATAGCTTGAGCCCGGCCTTAAGAGTAAGCCCCCTGTCCAGGCGTATATATGCCCACGGATTCCCGCGTCAGCGCGCCCCCGCCTTCAACATCTTCAGCACCCCCGGGAGCGCATCCGGCAAATCTTCGGCGATCAGGCCCGGTCCGAACGCGGTCGCCGCTTCGCCGTGCAGCCAGACCGCGGCGCAGGCGGCGTCGAACGTGTCCATTCCCTGGGCGATCAGCCCGAGCGCGACGCCCGCCAGCACGTCTCCCGACCCTGCGGTCGCCAGATCGGCCGGAGCGTTGGCGTTGATGACGGCCCGTCCGTCCGGTGCCGCGACCACCGTGTCGGCACCTTTCAAAAGGACAACGGCGCCGCAGCGCGCCGCCGCGGCGCGGGCGCGCATCAGTTTCCCGCCCTCCACCGCCGCGAGATCCGGAAAGATCCGCGCGAACTCGCCCTCGTGCGGGGTCAGCAGACAGCGTTCGCTCAACCGACCGAGCAGGTCGGCGGGCGACTCGGTGAAACTGGTCAGGGCGTCGGCGTCCAGCACGCACGCCTTTCCGGCTCCCAGAGCGGCGAGAACGTGGTTCCGCGTGTCCGCCCCGACGCCGGCGCCCGGCCCAAGCAGCACGGCGTTCTTGCGCGGGTCCGCCAGAAGAGCCTCGAAGGCGGCGCCATCCGCCACGGCGGTCACGATCAGGCTGGGCGAGCCGGCGGCATAGATGGGCATCGATTCGGGCGGACAGGCCACCGTCACCAGCCCCGCCCCGGCGCGCAGGGCGCCCCGCGCCGACAGGCGCGCCGCTCCGGTCATCCGCGCCCCGCCCAGCACCACCGCGTGCCCCCGCGCGTATTTGTGCGCGTCGAGCCGCGGCCAGGGGTAGCGCTGCCGCCACAGGTCGGGGCCGTTCACCAGGGTTTGCGGCGCGAGGGCGTCCAGCACGGTGTCGGGAATGCCGATGTCGGCGACCACCACCTCGCCGCACAGGGAGCGGCCCGGCAGCAGCAGATGGCCGGGCTTGCGACGGAAGAAGGTGACGGTCAGCGCCGCCTGCGGAGCTGCCCCCATCACCTGACCGCTGTCGCCATGCAGGCCGCTCGGCACGTCCACGGCGACGACGGTGCGCCCCGCCATCGCCTCGACGACCTCCTTCGCCATGCCGTCGAGCGGACGGGCGAGCCCGGCCCCGAACAGCGCGTCGATGACCAGGGGGTTGCCCTCCAGCAGCCAGGGATCGGCGGCCTCCACCGGTCCGGTCCAGCGCCCGGCCGCCACCGCCGCGTCGCCGCGCAGGGCGGAGCGCGACCCCAGCAGGGCCAGCCGCACCGGCCAGCCCGCTTCGAGAAGAAGACGCGCGATGACGAATCCGTCGCCGCCGTTGTTCCCCGGACCGCACAGGACGACGGTCGGGTGCGGCGCCCAGCGCTCGCAGACCGCACGCACCACCGCGGCCCCAGCCGCCTCCATCAGCACGGGCCCCGGCACGCCGCCCGCCATGGTCAGCGCGTCGGCGCGATACATCTCCGCCACGGAAAGCAGTTCGTCCATCGCCTCCACCCGCCGCAATCCCGCATCACCGTCACCCGGCACAATAAGCACCGCGACGGCCGCAGCATAGACGGGCACAGGAGGAATGAAAGATATGGCCTGTTTGGCACAGGAATTGGAAGGAAGGACTGGGGCGATGGATGGGACTCGAACCCACGACCGCTCGGACCACAACCGAGAGCTCTACCAACTGAGCTACCACCGCCACCGGAGGACGGAATGAACCGTCTGTAAAAACCCCACCCGCCGTTTCGATCGATGCAACGCCGACGTGAACTCCTCACGAGACGAGCGCATCCACCGTCAAGGGGGACTGGGGCGATGGATGGGACTCGAACCCACGACCGCTCGGACCACAACCGAGAGCTCTACCAACTGAGCTACCACCGCCACCGGGGTCGCCTATTTGCCCCAAGGGACGGGTCGGGTCAAGCTCTATTTTTCTCCGTGTTCATCAATCTGGAAAGCCGGCGCTAGCCCCTCCGAAAGGGTATGGCTGCGCGGATTGCTTGCAGGTTATGCACAAATATTGTTCACTTCGCCTCATCCGTCGGCAGCTGCGTGCCGCCCCCGGTGGCATTGGTGCGTTGCGCCCCGGCATCCCACGCTGCCGGACCGCAACCGCTCCGATTGGCACGCAACGTGCTTTACATCGGACCGTCGGCAGAGCCGTGGACGGTGCCTGCCGACGTTGGCACCTCGTACACGAGAGACCCATGAAGAAGATCGAAGCCATCATTAAGCCGTTCAAACTCGACGAAGTGAAGGAAGCCCTTCACGAAGTCGGCATCAAGGGCATCACCGTCACCGAGGCCAAGGGCTTCGGCCGTCAGAAGGGGCACACCGAGCTGTACCGCGGCGCGGAGTATGTGGTCGACTTCCTGCCGAAGGTGAAGATCGAGGTGGTGATGGAGGACTCCCTGGTGGAGCGGGCGATCGAGGCGATCCAGCAGGCCGCCCATACCGGCCGGATCGGCGACGGCAAGATCTTCGTCACCCCCGTGGAAGAAGTTGTCCGCATCCGGACCGGCGAGAAGGGAGGCGACGCGATCTGATCGCGTCCCGAGAACCCGACCACCGGCCACCATGAACCAGCCCCGCCCACAACCGACGCAAAGCCGGCCGATGCAAAGCCGACCGACGCCGAGCCGGCCGATGCAGACCGTCGCAACCGCGAGCGGAACGATCCGTGCGTGGAAGCCCCACCGGGCGCGACTTTTTGTGCTGTCACGTTGTGCGCTTGGGAAAGGCATGACATAACGTCCGCCGCGAGCGCCGTCACCCGCCCCTTGGTCGGTTTGACGCAGCGGGACCCAAACCTCTTAAGCGTGGAAAAAGAGATATGTCCGACATCAGCAAGGTCTTCGACCTGATCAAGGAACACGACGTCAAGTACGTGGACCTCCGCTTCACCGACCCGCGCGGCAAGCTGCACCACACCGCTCAGCACGTCTCGACCATCGACGAGGACGTGTTCGAAGACGGCATCATGTTCGACGGCTCCTCGATCGCCGGTTGGAAGGCGATCAACGAGTCGGACATGATCCTCCAGCTCGACCCGACCACCGCCGTCATGGACCCGTTCTCGGCCCAGCCGACGCTGAACATCCTCTGTGACGTGTACGAGCCGTCGACCGGCCAGCCCTACGCCCGTTGCCCGCGCGGCATCGCGAAGGCCGCCGAGAAATACATGGCGTCGGCCGGCATCGGCGACACCGCCTACTTCGGCCCGGAAGCCGAGTTCTTCGTCTTCGACGACGTGAAGTTCAAGGTCGAGATGAACAAGGTGTCCTACGAGTTCGACTCGGAGGAAGGCCCGTACACCTCCGACAAGGACTATGAGGACGGCAACCTGGGTCACCGCCCGGGCGTCAAGGGCGGCTACTTCCCGGTCGCTCCGGTCGACAGCGGCTCGGACCTGCGCGCCGAAATGCTGAGCGTGCTCGCCGAGATGGGCGTGCCGGTCGAGAAGCACCACCACGAGGTGGCCGCGTCGCAGCATGAGCTGGGCATCAAGTTCGACACGCTGGTCCGCACCGGCGACAACATGCAGTACTACAAGTACGTCGTGCACAACGTCGCCCACGCCTACGGCAAGACCGCGACCTTCATGCCGAAGCCCGTCTTCGGCGACAACGGCTCGGGCATGCACATGCACCAGTCGATCTGGAAGGAAGGCCAGCCGCTGTTCGCCGGCAACCAGTACGCCGACCTGTCGGAGCTGGCGCTGTACTACATCGGCGGCATCATCAAGCACGCCAAGGCGCTGAACGCCTTCACCAACCCGACGACCAACTCCTACAAGCGTCTGGTCCCGGGCTACGAGGCTCCGGTGCTGCTGGCCTACTCGGCCCGCAACCGTTCGGCCTCCTGCCGCATCCCGTACGTCGCGTCGCCGAAGGGCAAGCGCGTTGAGGTCCGTTTCCCGGACCCGTCGGCCAACCCGTACCTGGCCTTCGCCGCCCTGCTGATGGCCGGTCTGGACGGCATCCAGAACAAGATCCATCCGGGCGATGCGATGGACAAGAACCTGTACGACCTGCCGGCCGAAGAGCTGGCCAAGGTTCCGACGGTTTGCGGCTCGCTGCGCGAGGCCCTGGACAGCCTGAAGGCCGACAGCGCCTTCCTGCAGAAGGGCGACGTGTTCACGAAGGACATGATCGAGTCCTACATCGACCTGCGCACCGAGGAGCTGCTGGCCTTCGAGACCATGCCGCACCCGATCGAGTACAAGATGTACTACTCGGTCTGATCCATCGGACCTCGGTCCGCCGGTTCATGGTGCTCGCCCTGCCCTCGCGGCGCGGCGGGCACCACCGGAGGGCCGAGCCGCGGAGCAGAGCAGAAAAAAGCCCACCGGCGGCAACGTCGGTGGGCTTTTTCTTGTCCGGGACTTGAAGGGTGCCTCAGGCGGTGCCGCCGAAGCGCCGCGCCGCCTCAATGGTCAGGCCGGTGCCGACCGAACCGAAGATGTTGCCCTCCACCACGCGGGCGCCGGGCAGTTCGGCCAGGATGGCCGCCCGCACCTGCGGCAGCAGCGTGGAGCCGCCGGTCAGGAACACCGCGTCGATCTCCGCCGGCAGCGTGCCGGCCTCGGCCAGACAGGCGCGCACCCGCCCGCCGATGCGGCCGGCCAGGATCGCCGTCGCCTGATTCAACTCGTCCACCGACACCGGGCGCGTCATGCCGCCGCCGCCCCAATCCAGCAGCAAGCCGGCCTCCGGCCCGTCGGACAGGGCGATCTTGGTGCGCTCCACCGCCATGGCCAGCGCGTGCCCCAGCCGGTGCTCGACCACGCCGATCAGCCGCTCGATGCGGTCCGGAGTCGCGGAATCGCGCTTCAGGCGCTCCAGGTCGGCCATCGCCTTGGCGGTGTAGAGGAAGTTGATCTTCGACCAGGTCGCCAGATCGAAGAACAGATGCTTGGGGGCCAGCAGACCGGGGCGCTTCATGGCGCTGCCGTGGCCCAGCAGCGGCATGGCCGTCGCCAGCGACAGGTCGCGGTCGAAGTCGGTGCCGCCGACCCGGATGCCGTCGTTGGCCAGAATGTCGGCGCTGCGGTCGGCCCGCCCGCGCCGCTCCGGCCCGATGCGGACGATGGAGAAGTCCGACGTGCCGCCGCCGATGTCGGCGATCAGGGCCAGTTCCTCCCGCTCCACTTGCTGTTCGTAGTCGAGCGCCGCGGCGATCGGCTCATATTGGAAGGAGATGCCGCGGAAACCGACGGAGCGGGCGATCTCGCCAAGCACCTCCTCCGCTGCGGCGTCGCCCGCCGGGTCGCCGTCCACGAAATGCACCGGGCGGCCCAGCACCACGTCGGTCAGTTCGCCGCCGAGCGCGGCCTCCGCCCGCTCCTTGACCGCGGCCAGGAAGGTGGCGATGACCGCGCGGAAGGTGATGCGGCCCTTGCGGAGCGCGGTGTCGGCGTCGATCAGGTCGGTGCCCAGCATCGACTTGATGGAGCGCATCAGGCGCCCCTCGACGCCCGACGCATAGGCGTCGACGGCCGCCTGCCCGACCGTAACCGCGTCAGCTTCGAAATCGAAGAAAACGGCGCTGGGCAGGGTCGTCCGCGGACCGTCCAGGGCAAGCAGGCCGTAACCGCCCTCCCCCGTGTCGGCACCCGCGGACGCCGTCCGCACGCCGAGCGTCGTGTTGGACGTGCCGAAATCGAGGCCGCAAGCCGTCATGGGAACCCCCGCCGTGATGGAAGGGGCGAGGCTATACAGGGGGTGGGCCCGCGGATCAAGACGCGCGACAGGACAGGCCGTTCGTGTTTGCTACTCCGCGGGAACGCTGCGGGTCGCCACGATGTGGTTCAGGGTGATGGTCATCACCGCCTCGCCATGCTGGTTCAGCGTGGTGTAGGCCAGCCGGACGGTGCCGCGGTCGCCGCGGCGGGACGGAATGGCCTCCACCACCTCCACCCGGACGCGCAACGTGTCGCCGGGCCGGACCGGGCGCAGCCAGCGCAACTCGTCGCCGCCCGAACCGCCCAGACTGGTGCCGGTGATGGCCCCCGTGTCGCGGAACAGCCGGAAGGTCAGGGACAGGGTGTGGAAGCCGCTGGCGATCAGCCCGCCGAACGGCCCCTCCGCCGCGGCCACGGCGTCGATGTGGAAAGGTTGCGGGTCGAAGCGCTGGGCGAAATCCATGATCTGGCTGTCGGTGACCGTCGCCCCTTCGGTCTCGATCACGTCACCGACGCGGAAATCCTCGAAATAACGCCCCGCCATGCCCGCTGCCCTCCCGTTCCATTGGTCCTCGTATGGACGGTGCTAAATGTAGATGGCGCCATCCATATAGAGAACCGCTTTCCCGGCGATCTTTACGCGGTCACCCGCCAGCTCGCAGGACAGCGCGCCGCCGCGAGCCGAAACCTGCCGGGCCTTCAGCCGCTCCTTGCCCAGCCGCCGCGCCCAATAGGGGATCAGCGTGCAATGGGCGGAGCCGGTCACCGGGTCTTCCGGAATCCCCTGGGCCGGCGCGAAGAAGCGGGAGACGAAATCCACGCCACCACTCCCCGGCGCCGTCACGATGACCGCGTAGAAATCCTCCAGCCGGGCCAGGGCGCCCATGTCGGGCATCAGGGCGCGCACCGTCGCCTCGTCGTCATGGACGACCACGAGGTCGCGGGCCTTCAGCACCGCCGTGGGTGGCGGTCCGCCCAGCGCGTCGAGCAGGCCGGTCGGCGGCTCGGCGAGCGGTTCCGGAGGGCGGCTGGGGAAATCCAGCGTGTAGAGGTCGCCATTGCGGGTGACGCTGAGGGTTCCGGCCTTGCGGGTGGTGAAGTCGATGCGCGGGCAGCCCCACTCCAGCATCGTCGCGATGACGAAGGCCGAGGCCAGCGTGGCGTGGCCACACAAGTCCACTTCCACTGCCGGGGTGAACCACCGCAGTTCGTAACCGTCGTGGCGGCGGACGAAGAAGGCGGTTTCCGACAGGTTGTTTTCCGCCGCGATGGCCTGGAGCGTCGCGTCGGGAAGCCAGTCCTCCAGCGGCACGACCGCCGCCGGGTTGCCCGCGAACACCGCGTCCGCGAAGGCATCGACCTGATAAAGGGGAAGGCGCAAGGTGCCTCCTTAGGGTTTTTCGGTGAACAGGAACGCCTGGACGTGCCGCTCCATCCCCGCCGCTTCGTAGAAGGTGACCGCCTTGGGCGCGGACAGGAGAAGGCAGGTCACGCCCTCCCCCACCGCGGCGCGGGTGCGGCGCATCAGTTCCTTGCCGATGCCGCGCCCTTGGCAGGCACGATCGACGGCGAGATCGGACAGGTAGCAGCAGAAGGCGAAATCGGTGACGGACCGGGCGACGCCGACCAGATCGCCATCCGCGTTGCGGGCGGTGACGATCAGGCCGGCGTTGCGCAGCATCGCCTCCACCCGCGGGCGATCCGCCACGGGCCGGCGCTCGGCCAGCCCGGAGCGGTGGAGCACGTCGATGAAGGCGTCAGCGGTCAGATCGGGCTCGACGGCGTAGAGGATGGCATCGGCGCTCATCGCATCAACCCCGCCAGAAGGGCTTGCTGACTTCGCTGTCCACGTCGGCGCGGGACACGCCGATGTCCTTCAGCAGATGATCGTCCAGCCGCATCAGCGCCTGCCGCTGCCGCCACCGCTCGTAGCCGTTCAGGCCGGCTTCCATCACGAACCAGACGGGGCGGATGCCGACGGCGAGGGCGCGCGCGATGACCTTGAAGACGGTCGTGAACGAGGACGATCCGGACGAGCGGGTCGCTTCCGTGGTGCGCATGATGAATCTCCTCCGTCAAAACATTCAGCCCCGAACAATCGAGACAATGGTGATTATGTCCGCGCAACCTTGCCGGTCAATGTCATTATTGTCACCATCACATTTCCGATATCGGATGTATCTCGCGCGCCACACACGTCGCGTCGGAACGGCCCGCGCGAACCTGTGCGCAGTTTCCGATGGGCGTCAGCGCTCCAGACGCTCGGTCGCTTGCCTCCAGCGGGCCCGAAGAATGCTCAGATCCCGGGGAATCGAGATGTTCTGCTCGCCCGCCGCCAGGATCATGTCCAGCTGCTCTCGCAGCGGTTCCCGCTGGGCGTCCGACCGTACGCGCGGAGCCAACCGAAGAATGGCGTCGACAAGCCGGATGAGCACCGCGGCGTTTCCGCTTCCGGCCTGCCGGATCTGATCGAAGCCGGCACCGATGAAGCCATCGTATCCGGTCACGTCCCGCACGACCCGGACAACTCCGCCAGAGTCGCGCAGAACCATCGGCTCGATTGCGCGATCGAAGATGCGCGCCATCGAGGCCGAGAGGTTGTCGATCACCGCCAAGGCAGTGAACACGTCGTTGATCCCCGGCGACAGGGCTCGGGTGGCCATCTCCACCAGTTGGCGGATGCCGAACTCCACATCCTGGGTCGGGGTGCGCTCCGAACCGACGATGAAGGCACCGCGGATCGCCCCGGACAGGTCGGCCGTGCAGGCGCCGACCGTGAACACGGCCACATGCTCGCCGCCGCCGATGACGTAGTGGCCGGGCCGGACGTCCAGGCGGATCACCGCATTCGCTTGGCGGGCCGCGGCGACCAGCCTGTCCAGGTCGATCGCCTGGACATACCCATCCTGGCCGAGGTCTACCCAGGCAAAATCATTGCCCAGCTCGGGCGGCACTTCCGAAGGGCCGTCGCAGCGCTCGGGCAGCAAAGCCACCGTCACCTCACGCAGATCCGCCGCGACCCGCTGAACCACATTGTCGTAGATGATTGAGCGGGCGAGCTTATGGACATAGACCAGCAACACGAACAGGCACAGCGCGGTCAGTCCGGTCCCCGCGCTGACCGCCAAGTGGGGGACCGTGTCCGCCTGGTTTCCGTCGATGGTCCGGAAGACGACGAGGAGATAGATGATGTCGGCCAGGAAGAGCCCCAGCACCACCTGGGTCGTCCAATCCTGTATGAAGTTGCGGATCAGGCGGGGGCCGATCTGTCCGGCCGCTAGGGTCAGAACGACCATGGTGATCGAAACCACCAGCGACGTCATGGTGATCATGCCGGTCAGCAGGGACGACAACAGTTGGCGCGCGTTACCGGCGTCTCCAGCGTAGAGGAGCCAGTAATCTGTCGCGTCCTCCACGGCGCCGCGCCCCCAGGTGAGCAGCGCGACGGCCAGCACGGCCGCCACTCCCCCCATCACGACCGGAACGAACCACAGGCTGGCGCGGAGAAATGCCCAGTAATGGCGAATTCGGTCGCTCATTGCCGCTCCTGAGGATGTGCCGTTCGAAACCGGTGAACAACCTGCGGCACTGCCATATGGCTCGCGGCCTCGCTGCAGGCGGCACCCCGGAACGCACCATTCCATGAACAAGGCCGGTCCATGAAAAAGGCCGGTCGCGTGAAGCGACCGGCCTGGGCGTAGGATGGCGCCGAGACGCCACCTGTAGTCCGTGCCCGTTACTCGCGGTTGCCCATGAGCTGGAGGAGCATCTGGAAGAGGTTGATGAAGTTGAGGTAGAGCGAGAGGGCGCCCATGACGGCGAGCTTGGTGTTGCCCTCGTGCCCGTAGCCCTCGGCGTACTCCTCCTTGATGCGCTGGGTGTCGTAGGCGGTCAGGCCGGTGAAGATGACCACGCCGATGATCGAGATGGCGAACTGCAGCGCGCTGGAGCCGACGAAGATGTTGACGAGGCTGGCGATGACGATGCCGATCAGGCCCATCATCAGGAACGAGCCCATCTTCGAC
>NZ_JBFUHT010000015.1:0-98715 GCF_056402275.1 Azospirillum sp. P4_B5 | reverse complement strand
CGCCAGGGCCACCGCCTGCCGGCGCAGCCGCGCCGCATCCTCCGGCCGGCCCAGCGCGGCCAGCGCGTTGGCGCGGTTGATGCGGGCCTCCGCGAAGTCCGGGCGCCGGGCCAGCGCCTGGGCGAAGGCCGCCGCCGCACCCGCCGCGTCCCCGCGCTCCAGCCGCAAGGAGCCCAGCGTGAAGGCGGCCTGGACATCCGTGGGGTCGAGCGCCGCCGTGCGGGCGAAGGCGCGCGCCGCTTCGTCGGGCTGCCCCGCCGCGCGCAGGGTCCGCGCCAGATTGCCGAGGAAATCCGCGTCGCCGGGCAGCAGCGCCACGGCGCGGCGCAGCAGCGGCAGGGCCGCGCCCGGCCGGCCGCTCTGGCTTTCCAGGACGCCCAGCAGGTGAAGCGCGTCGGGATGGCCCGGCTGGCTGCGCAGGATGCTATGATAAAGGGGCCGGGCCGCGTCCAGCCGGCCCGCCTGATGGTGGCCGACCGCGGCGGCCAGGGCATCCCGAAGTGTCACCATGACGCCTGTCTACACGCGCCGCCGGGCTGGAGTCCATGCGGTGCAGCGGTCGGGGGCGTCGCCCGTTGTTTAAGGAGAGACCATGGCCGACCGGCCGCTCGTCAGCGTCATCACGCCAAGCTGGGGACGGGAGGACGTCCTGCCGCTGTGCCATGCCCGCGTCCTGTCGCAGACCGTCCCCGACATCGAATGGCTGGTGTTCGACGACAGCCCGCGCCCGTCCGCCTATCTCCAGCCGCTCGCCGGACCGCGGCTGAAGTATTTCTACGCGCCGCGCCGCCACGCCATCGGGGAGAAGCGCAACATCCTGGCCGAGCACGCGCGCGGCGAGATCATCGTCCATTTCGACGACGACGACTTCTACGCGCCCCACTATGTGGAGCGGCTGCTCGGCTGGCTGGAGGCGGGGCACGACGCGGTCACCCTGTCCGGCTGGTTCCTGCACAGCGCGGTGCACGGCACCTTCGGCTATTGGGACACGGCGCGCGGCGGCTCTCATCACCGTTGGGGCCGGACGACCCGCAGCTATGTGGAGGCGCCGGAAACGCCACCGTCCGACGACAACCGGCTGGGCTACGGCTTTTCCTACGCCTACCGGCGGTCGGTGTGGGAGGCGGTGCGCTTCCCGCCGGTCAACGCCTGCGAGGACGCACCCTTCATGAAGAGCGCGCAGGAGCGCTTTCGCGTCGCCGCTCTCCCGGACACCGAGGGGCTGGTGCTGCACACCCTGCACGCCCGCAGCACCAGCCTGTGCCTGCCGCAGTACGAATTGCCGCCCCTGCTGCTGGAGCGCCTGTTCGGACCGGAGATCGCGGCTTACACGGGGGGTGGCGTGGGTCAGACCTGAACGTCGAGATACATGCCGCGGCGGTAATTGCGCGGCAGTGTCAGGATGCCGTTCACCAGAAGGCTGGCCAGTTCGCGGACGCTGGGGATGCGCTGGCGCCCGCCGCCGACCTGCTCCGCCCGGTTGCGGACGCCGACCGCGCCGGGCGACGCGACTCGCCCGCCCCCGACCTCGGAGCGGATCGGTTCGTTGGAGCGGTCACCGGTGCGTCGCGTTTCAACCATGGCCGATATGGTACCGCAGCCGGTGCCCCGCCGGCAAGGCGGAGCCGGCGCCGTCCATCCGTTGTCGCGTCCCGATTCCCGGCCATTCGGTCGCTTGACAAACTGTTATATCAGCGGTAACCGATACGTCTCTAAACCTTACGGTTTGGATGGGATTAGGTGGTTCGGGGCGTCGGAGGGAAGTCCATAACAATAAGCGCCCCGACCCGCCTTCTCCCCTTCACCTCAACCACGCGGTCAGCGCCGTCAGGGCACTCAGCACCAGCACATAGAGCGCCAGATCGAACAGCGGCGGGTGCCAGACCCAGCCGTAGAAGCCCACCGCCCGCAGGCCACGGCGCAGCAGGCCCGACACGAACCAGGCCGCGATGGCCAGGATCAGCAGCGGCGGGATGAACAGCCCGTAGATGTCGATTTCGCCGATCATGCGATCACCGGTTCGCGGAGCGCTTCGCTGGAGGGATCGGGGGCGGCAAAGGTCAGGTGCGGGAACAGCGCGCGGCGCAGGCCGGCCAGCGCGATCACCGCCCGGTCGCGCTCCGCCGACCGCGGCTCGGCCGACAGGTTGGACAGGGCCGCGTCCATCATCGGCAGGACCTCCGCCGGGGGCGTGCCGAGGCGGTGGCTGGACAGGCCGCGGAAATGCTGCCCCACCGCGCCCAGGAGCCGCGCCACATGGGGCGCCGCCGGGCCGCCCAGCGCGCGCCGGGCGCGCTGCAGCTCCGCCACGTTCAGCCCGACGCGCAGGTCGTTCACCGCGTCCGCCGCCGCCAGATCCTGCTGCGGACCGGCCAGCGCCAGACGGGAGGACAGCAGTCCGACGCGGTCGAGCATCCGGTTCTCGAAGCTGCCCACCGGAATGCCGGAGCGCGCGGCGGTCATCGCCGCGATCTCGCTCCAGCCGGCGCGGAGCAGCCGCCGGGCGCTCCAGGCCGCGCCGACCGAGCGGCAGAGCTGGGTGACCAGCAGCGCTGTGGCGATGCCCACCACCTGGGCCACGTTGCTGTTGAGGAAGGACGCGAAGTCCCCCGACCCGAGGTCGAGCAGGCTGAGCGAGCCGACCACCCCCATCAGCAGCGCCATCGCCTTGCCCATGGTCGCCGGCCGCGCCACGAAGACGCCCAACAGCAGGAAGGTCGGGGCGAGGCCCAGCACCAGCATGGGGAAGCTGTCGAAGGACGGCAGCACCACCAGCAGGTAGAAGGCGGCCAGCGGCACCGACAACAGGGTGAAGACCAGGAACAGCCGGATGCCCGGCGCCGGGTCGTCCAGCGAGGCGAAGAAGCAGCAGAAGACCGCCGTCATCATCGCCGCTGTCGATCCCGACGACCAGCCGGTGCCGATCCAGAAGGCGCAGACCACCGCGATCCCGAGCAGCGCCGCGAAGCCCGACCACAGCGCCATGCCGGCGTCGAGATGGAAGACGTCGCGCGAGCGGCGGCGGGTCAGCGGGTCGAGGCGCTCCGGCAGGCTGCTCTTGCCGTCGCGGATGTGCGCCCGCAGATCACGGCAGTCCTGGTGGATGTCCACCAGCGAGCGCAGCCGGGTCAGCAGGTTGAGAAGCGTCGCCTCCTTCCAGCCGGTGCCCTCGCCGATGGCCGGGGACAGCCGGGCGATCTCCGCGCGCAGACGGTCGGCCCCACCCTCAACCGATTCGCCGGCCACCCAGCGATCCAGATCGGCCAGCAGCGTCGAAACCTCGGCGGGCAGTTCGCCGCGCAGGGCGTCCAGCCGATCCTCGATGCCGGCCGTCAGCGGCAGCAGATAGGCCATGCGGTCCTGCATCGCCCGCACCGCCCGCGTCATCCAGCGCACCTCCGACGTGTCGTAGGGCAGATGGGTCGCCATGACGCGCAGTTCGGTGATGTCGCGGGCCAGTTTCTGCCGGTCTCCGCCGGATTCGGCTTTGCCGGACAGGGCCTCGCGCGTCCAGCGCTCCGCGTCGCGCAGCGTGGCGTCCAGCCGGCCGAGCAGCGCCGGCCCGACGCTCTGCGGGAAGACCACGCTGTGCACCACGGTGGCGCAGAGGATGCCGATTAGGATCTCCTCGACGCGGGCCAGACCGGTGTCGAAGATGGTCGACGGGTCGGTCACCGCGGGGAAGCCGATCAGCCCGATGGTGTAGCCGGCCAGCATGAAGAGATAGCTGCGCGGCGTGCGGTCGAGCAGCGAGATGAACAGGCAGACCGCCACCCACAACCCCAGCGCCAGGGTCAGCAGCTCCGGCGAGTCGGAGAGCGCCGGCACCAGGGCGATGGCCCCGGCACAGCCCAGCGCCGTCCCGGCGACGCGGAAGACCGCCTTCGACCGCACCGCGCCCGACAGCGGGCCGGAGACGATGTAGGCGGTCGCCATCGCCCAGAAGGGCCGCGGCAACCCCATGGAGAAGGCGATGTAAAGCGCCGCCATGGCCGCCGCGAAGGCCTTGACCGAGAACAGCGCCTCGTTCAGCGAGAACAGCTTGAAAGCAGGAGTCTTCATTGCCCGGCCACCCGCTTGGCGGGCGCTTCCTGCTCCGTCTCCCGCACCACCTCGACGGTCACGGTGCGCCCGGCGACGAGGTCGCGGGGGTCGGGAACCTGCTCCAGCGCGACGCGCACGGGGATGCGCTGGGCCAGACGGACCCAATTGAAGGTCGGGTTGACGTTGGGCAGCAGGCCGGTCCCTTCGGTGCGATCGCGGTCGACGATGGCGTGGGTCACGCTGTCCACCCGGCCGATCAGCCGCTCCGGCTCGCCCATGATGGTGACGCGGACCGGATCGCCGATGCGGATGCGCGGCAGCTTGGTCTCTTCGAAATAGCCGACGACGTAGAAGGAATGGCGGTCGATCACCGCGACCACCGGCTGACCCGCCGTCACGTAGTTGCCGGCCTTGAGCTGGAGGTTGGTGACGAAGCCGTCCACCGTCGCCCGCACCTCCGTCCGCTCCAGGTTGAAGCGGGCGAGGTCGAGTGCCGCCTCCATCTGCCGGGCGGCGGCGGCGGCCTTCGCCTGGGCGGCAGCGACCTCCTGCCGCTGGGCGGTGGAGACGACGTTGTTGCCGAGCTGCGCGTAGCGGTCGGCCTCGGCCTTGCGGAAGGACAACTCGGCACGGGCGCTTTCCAGGTTGGCGTCGGCCTGATCGACGGCGAGGCGGTAGCGGCTGGGGTCCACGACGAACAGAACGTCGCCCTTGCGGACCGCCTGGTTGTCGGTGACCCGCACCTCGGTCACCAGCCCGGCGACGTCGGAGGACACCTGCACCACGTCGGCCCGCACCCGCCCATCGCGGGTCCAGGGCTGGTTCATGTAGTAATCCCACAGCCACCAGCCGCCGCCGACGGCGCCCAGCGCGACGGCGAGCGTGACCGTGATCCGAATGAGGAGGGAGAAGAGTTTCACCGTGATTCGTCCTTGCGCTCCACCGGCGCGGCCGGGAGCGATCGTTCCGTATCCCGCCGCTGCGGGACGCGCTGCTGTGTAGAACCGCCGTCAGACCTTCATGGCTCGGGCGTTCGACTCGATCGCCGCCATGACGCGCACCGCGCCGGCGATCTCCGGGCCGGAGGCACCCTGAAGCAGGCGGCGGCGCACGTCGTTCAGCGCGGCGTTGACGCGGGCCAGCAGGTCACGGCCCTCGCCCGTCAGGTGCAGCGTCTTGGCCCGCCGGTCGTCCGGGGCCTCCCGGCGTTCGACCAGCTTCGCGGCCTCCAGGCTGTCGAGCAGCCGGACCAGCGACGGCCCCTCCACCCCCATCTCCTCGGCCAGCTCGCGCTGGCGCATCCCGTCGCCGAGTTCGTTGAGAAGCATCAGCGGCGAGATGACGGAGGAGGAGAAGCCGCTCTCCGCCAGCACCTTGTTCGCCTCCCGCCGCCACAGATGGGCGGCGCGGAACAGGTGGATGCCGAAGTTGGACGGAAAGTCCGGGGCGGGGGTGGAGGGGTTATTCGATTGCATGCCTATTTAATAGCTTTGCTATCGAATTTCGGCAAGACGCCCCACCCCGCCGCTCGGTCATTGCAGGCATGCGCGCATCCGCGGCGTCATGTGATCGAGGAAGGCGCGGACCCGGTGCGGCACCCGCTCCCGCCCGGTGTAGACGGCGTGAATCTCCTCGCGGTCCACCAGCACGTCGTCGAGGACGCTGACCAGCCGCCCGGCGGCGAGGTCGGCGCGGATGTGATACTCGGCCAGCCGGGCCAGACCGAGGCCGAGCAGGGCCATGTGGCGCACCGTCTCGCCGTTGTTGGCGACGATGCGCGTGTCGATCTCGCGGTCGACCAGCCGCCCGCCGGACTTCAGCGGCCAGACCGCGGCGGCGCGGCGGAAGTTGAAGCCCAGGCAGTCGTGGCTCTCCAGATCGGCGGCTCTCTCCGGCGTGCCCTTGCGCTCCAGATAGTCCGGCGACGCCACGATGCGCCGCCGCACGTCGCCCAGCCGCACCGCCAGCAGCGCCGAGTCGGACAGCCGCCCGGCGCGGAAGGCCACGTCGGTCCGCGCCGCGTAGAGGTCCACCACCTCGTCGGTCAGGGTCAGGTCCAGCCGGATGCCCGGATAGTCCCGCGTGAAGTCGGGCAGCAGCGGCAGCAGGCAATGCCGCCCGAAGGGCACCGACACGCTGACCCGGATCGTCCCGGTGGGCGACCGGGCGCCGCCCGCCACCTCCGCCTCCATGGCGTCGAGGTCGCCCAGCAGGCTTTCCGCCCGCTCGCGGTACAGCTCCCCCTCCGCGGTCAGGCGCAGCCGGCGGGTGGAGCGTTCGACCAGCCGCACGCCGAGCCGCTCCTCCAGCCGTGTCACCAGCTTGGCGGTGGAGGAAGGGGTCATGCCGACCTCCCGCCCGGCGGCGCTGAAGCTGCCGAGTGCGGCGACGCGCAGGAAGACCCTCATGTCCCAGGCGCGGCTGTCGCTCATCGGGTGTGCCCTTTCGCCCATCTTGTCATTCAATGACACGATCATGCGAAAACGGACGGCATTCCGCATCCCGGATTTTTGGCTCATCTGATGCGTCCTGCACAGCTCGCATGGATGGAGCCTTCAGTCATGCCACTCGCACTGTTGGCGCTGGCGATCAGCGCCTACGCCATCGGAACGACCGAGTTCGTCGTCGTCGGCCTGCTGCCGACCGTCGCCACCGACCTGAACGTCAGCCTGCCGATGGCCGGGATGGTGGTCAGCGTCTACGCGCTGGGCGTCACCGTCGGCGCCCCGGTCCTGACCGCGCTGACCGGGCGGTTGCGGCGCAAGCCGCTGCTGCTCGGCCTGATGGGCCTCTTCATCGCCGGCAACCTGCTGGCCGGAGTCAGCCCCAATTACGAGACGCTGCTGGCCGCCCGCGTGCTCAGCGCCTTCGCCCACGGCGTCTTCTTCTCGGTCGGCGCGACCATCGCCGCCGACCTCGTGCCGGAGGACAAGCGGGCGTCGGCCATCGCCATGATGTTTTCCGGCCTGACCATCGCCATCGTCACCGGCGTGCCGATGGGCACCTGGATCGGCCAGAATTTCGGCTGGCGCGCCACCTTCCTGGCGGTCTCCGCGCTGGGCGTGATCGGCGCTCTGGGCGTCGCGGCGCTGGTCCCGGCGAAGCTCAGCCAGCCGCCAGCCGCCGGGCTCGCCACCCAGGTCCGCGTGCTGGCCAAGCCGCGCCTGCTGCTGGCCTTCGCCATCACGGCGCTGGGCTATGGCGGGACCTTCGTCGCCTTCACCTATCTGGCGCCGATCCTGGAGACGATCACCGGCTTCTCCAGCGGCACGGTCAGCCTCGTCCTGGTGCTCTACGGGGCGGCCATTGCGGTCGGCAACATGGTGGGCGGCAAGCTCGCCAACCGCAACCCGGTCCGCGCGCTGGCGTGGCTGTTCGCCCTTCAGGCGGTCGTGCTGATCGTCTTCACCTTCACCGCCTCCAGCCCGGTTCCGGCGCTGGTGACGCTGGCCGGAATGGGCGCGCTGGCCTTCGCCAACGTGCCGGGACTCCAGCTCTACGTCGTGCAACTGGCGCAGCGCCACGCGCCGGGCGCGGTGGACGTGGCCTCGGCCCTGAACATCGCCGCCTTCAACCTGGGCATCGCCGCCGGCGCCTTCTTCGGCGGGCAGGTGGTGGACAGCGCGCTCGGCCTCGCGGCAACACCGTGGGKGGGTGGGCTGTTCGTCCTGGGTGGGCTGGCGCTGACCCTGCTCAGCGGCGCGCTCGACCGCAAGGACGGGCGCCGCGGCGAGGCCGTCGCCCAGCCTGCGTGATACCCGGCCGGCCTGATACCCGGCCGGCCTAATACACTGACAAAAACTCGGCATTCGAGAGGATCGAGACCTATGCACACCGTAACCGCCAACGGCGCCGCCATCCCCGCCCTCGGCTTCGGCACCTTCCGCATGAGCGGCCCCGACGTGCTGCGCATGGTGCCGGAGGTCCTGAAGCTCGGCTTCCGCCACATCGACACCGCGCAGATCTACGGCAACGAGAGCGAGGTCGGCGAGGCCATCAAGGCGTCCGGCCTGCCGCGCGGCGAGGTCTTCCTGACCACCAAGGTGTGGGTCAGCAACTACAAGGCCGACGATTTCCGCCGCTCGGTGGACGAGAGCTTGGCGAAGCTGCGGACCGACTATGTGGACCTGCTGCTGCTCCACTGGCCGAACGAGGCTGTTCCGCTCGGCGAGCAGATCGAATCGCTGAACGCCGTCCAAGCCGCCGGCAAGACCCGCCACATCGGCGTCAGCAACTTCAACCGGACGCTGCTGGACGAGTCCGTGCGCCTCAGCAAGGCGCCGATCGTGACCAACCAGATCGAATACCACCCCTATCTCGACCAGTCGGTGATGCTGGAGGCGGCGCGCCGCCACGGCCAATCCGTCACAGCCTACTACGCCATGGCCGACGGCAAGGTCTTCAAGGACCCGGTGCTGACCGACATCGCCGCCCGGCTGGGCAGGAGTGCCGCCCAGGTGGTCCTGCGCTGGCTGGTCCAGCAGGAGGGGGTGATCGCCCTGTCGAAGACGGTCGGCGAAAAGCGCGCCGCCGAGAATCTCGCCGTCTTCGACTTCGAACTGTCGGAGGCGGACATGGCGGCCATCCACGGCCTCGCCCGCCCCGACGGGCGGATCGTCAGCCCGGACGGTCTGGCGCCCGCCTGGGACTGACGTTTGAGGTTACTGACGTCCGGGGCTAATGCGGCATCAGGGGCCAGAACAGCGCGATCGCCGTTGTGCCCAGCACGATGACGATCAGCGACAGCGGCAAACCGAGCCGCGCGTAGTCGCTGAAGCGGTAGCCGCCCGGCCCCATGACCAGCGTGTTGCACTGGTGGCCGATGGGGGTGAGGAAGTCGCAGCCCGCCCCCACGGCCACGGCCATCAGGAAGGCATCGGGCCGCAAGCCCAGATGGTTGGCGAGGCTGGCGGCGATGGGGGCCATCACCAGCACGGTGGCCGCGTTGTTGAGGAAGGGCGTCACCGCCATCGCCGCCACCAGCATCATCGCCAGCGCCCCGATGGGCGGCAATCCCTGGGCGGCGACGGACAGCCAGCCGGCGATCAACTCCGTCCCGCCGGTGGTGCGCAGCGCCTCGCTGACCGGGATCAGGGCGCCCAGCAGCACCAGGATCGGCCACTCGATCGACTCGTAGGCTTCCTTCAGCGTGATCACCCGCAGCGCCGTCATGGCGACCGCGGCGCCGAAGAAGGCCAGCGTCACCGGGACGAGGCTGGTCGCCACCAGCCCGATGGTCACCGCCATCACGGCCAGCGCGATGCGCCGCTTGCGCCGCCGCCCGATGGACAGGTTGCGCTCCGCCAGCGGCAGGCAGCCGAGTTCGTTCAGCGTGTCCGACAGCCCCGCCGCCCGCGCCTGGAGCACCACCAGATCGCCCGGCTGGAAGCGGACGCGGCGCAGCCGCTGGCGGATTGGCCGGCCGCGCCGGCTGAGCGCCAGCAGGTTGGCGCCGTAGCGCTCGCGCAGCTCCACATCCTCGACGTTGCTGCCGATCAGGGGAGAGCGCGGCTCCACCACCGCTTCGAGGACCGCCAGATCCTCGTCGCTCTGCACCCCCTCCAGTTCCTTCTCGTGCATCAGCTCCAGGCCGGCGTGCTTCACGAGGTCGCCCAGCGCCTGGGTGTCGGCCTCCAGCACCAGCACGTCGCCCGCCAGCAGCACCCAGTGGCCGGACGGGATGTGGCGGCGGTGCCGCCCGCGGATGATCGCGGCGACGGTCACGTCGCCCTCGCCGTAGGCCTCCAGGTCGGCGACCGTCTTGCCGACGAAGGGCGACTTCTCCGGCAGCAGCGCCTCCGCCGTGTAGTCGTCGATGGAGAAGCCCCCGGCGCTGCCCGACGCCGCCTGGCGACCGGTGGGCAGAAGGCGGTAGCCGACCGTCAGGAAGGCCACCCCCGCCACCGCGATGGTCAGCCCGACCGGCGTGAAGTCGAACATGCCGAAGGGTTCGCCGACCATCTCGTTGCGCAGGCGGCTGACGATGATGTTGGGGGAGGTGCCGACCAGCGTCATCAGCCCGCCCAGCAGCGAGCCGAAGGCCATGGGCATCAGCAGCAACGACACCTTCGTCCCGTTGCGCCGCGCCACCTGCATGGCGATGGGCATGAAGATGGCGAGCGCCCCGATGTTCTTGACCACCGCGGACAGCAGCGTCACCGCCCCGGTCAGCACGATGATCTGCGCCGGCACGGTCTTCATGCGGGCGCCGAGGGGGCGCATCACCTCCTCGATGATCCCGGAGCGGCCGACCGCCGCGCTGACCACCAGCGCGGAGCCGACGATGATGACGATGTCGTCGGAGAAGCCGCCGAAGGCGTCCTTTGGCTTGACGATCCCGACGGCCACCGCCGCCAGCAGCGCCAGCATGGCGACGAGATCGTAGCGCAGCTTGTCCCAGATCAGCAGCGCGATCACCGCGCCGATGATGCCGAAGGCGAGTCCCTGGTCGAGCGTCATGCAGCCCTATTTTGGGGATTGTTGATGCGTCGTTACTGCGATTTGCCGGATTGGCCGCCCGAGGGAGCCGCGTCGCGCCCCTTGCCGGTCCCGCTGGAGCCGGTGTTGGCGTTCGACGGCGACCGGGCGTTCCGGACGAGTTCGCCGCAGTGTGGCTGCTCGTCACTGCCTGGGTCAAGAAAAGGCAGAACGCTGGCCAGCGGCGTCAGCAGGACGCCCAGCGCCACCGCCGCGGCGCCGCGCGCCGCCGACTCCGTCGCGTTCACCCCGATGTCCGGCGCGCCCAGCGTGCCGCGGACATGGACCGGGACGTGGGTGGCGAAGATCTGGGGGCTCTTCGCCCGCCCCAGCACGGTCATGTCCATCGCCTCGCTGCGCAGGTTGATCGTGCCGTCCGCCGTCACCAGCGTTTCCGGCGTGTCGAGCACCAGCGCGCGGCTTTCCACCAGCCCGTTCTTCACTGTTACGTCGGCGACGAGGCAGTTGAAGGGCAAAGGCCGGTCGCCGGACAGGACGACGCCCAGCGTTTCCAGGATGTTGGTCTTCAGCCCCTTGACCGCGTAGCTGGTGATCCGCCCGCCGTCCACCGCGACGCCCAGCTTGCCGTCGGAGGCGCCCAGAATGTTGGCGACCGTGGTCCCCTGCCCCTTCAACTGGATGCGCCCGCTGGCCGTGCCGCCCATCTCCTGCGCGAAGGCCGTCTCGCGGAACAGGCGGGCCAGCTTGATCTGCCGGACGTCCAGGTTGACGTCCAGCGCCGGGGTCTTGCGGCTTCCGTCCAGAACCACCGTTCCGGCCACGCGCCCGCCGCCGACGCCGAGCGACAGCGGGTCGAGCACCAGCCGCCCGTTCTCCAGCTTCGCCCGCGCGTCGAGAGCATCCAGCGTCGAGAAGGGAGCCTCCACATGCTCGCCGCGGAACTTCACGTCCATGTCGGCGGTGCGCAGCTTTTCCAGGGGAACCTCGGTGGCCGGGATGATCCGCTCCCGCCCCTTGGTCGGGTAGTCGCCGCGACCTTCCGGGGAGGCGCCGATAAAGCCCGCCAGATCGACCGCGGCCAGCTTGCGCGAGGTCAGGTCGCCGGTGATCCGCGGGCGCTCGCCGCCCAGATCGACCGCCACCTGACCGGACAGGTCGCTTTCGCCGACCTTGCCGTTCATCCCCTCGAACCGCCAGACGTCGCCCTCGCGACCGAGATGGCCGGAGATGGCGTAGGGCCGCGTCGTCGGCACGGGAATGCCCAGGATCGGGAAGACGTCGGCCAGGTCGTCGCCGCGCAGCTCCACCGACAGGTCAACCCCCTGAAGCTTCACCGGTTCGGCGATGGAGCCCTCGATCTTGCCGCGGGTCTTGCCGATGGCGGTCTCGACCCGCAGCGGGTAGGGTTTGGGATCGTCGCGCAGATATTCCAGCGAGCCGCCCGCCGCCGTCAGTGTGAAGGGCATTCCGGCAAAGTCGCCCTTGCCGTCCAGCCGGACCTCCTGGTCGCCGTTGCCGCCGACCGCCGTGTTGATGCCGCTGTCGATGTCGATCTTGCGGATGGGGTCGCGGAAGCGCAGGCGTCCCTCCTCGACCACGAGCGTTTCGATGATCGGCAGGTCGGTGCGGTCTTCCGGCTTCACCGTCTCCTTCGCCGCCTCCTTGCGCGGGTCCGGCCCGCCGAAGGCCCAGTTGGCGGCACCCTCCCGGTTCTTCTCCAGGAGCAGCTTGGGACCGGTAAGCCGGATCTCCGGAAACTCGAAGTCGCCGCGCAGCAGCGGCCAGGGGCGGAGTTGAAGGTCCAGCACCCGCAGCTCCGCCATCGTCTTGTCGTCGCTCCATTCCGCGTTGGCGACCCGGAGTCCCTCGACGCGGATGCGCAGCGGATCGCCCAACCGGACGTTGAGATCGCCGTCGATGGCGACCTCGCGGTTCAGCGCCTTGGACGCCTGCCGGGCGATGAAGCCGCGGGCGTCGTTCCAGTTGAAGACGGCCAAGGCGATGCCGACGCCCGCCGCCACGGTCACCACCAGCCCCAACAGGCCGTAGCCGATCCATTTCATCACGGCCATCCGCCGCGTCCCCCTTTGCCTGCCTGCGCCGCACCCTGTGGCTGAATAACGGGCAAATGACCGGCGGTGTGACGCCTTACCTCCAAAGGGCAGAGAAGAGGACGATCTTGTGCGGATTTAACGAAAAATTGAGCGAATCAGGCTATGGGTGGGTACCGCGCGGACGTCCACTTCCCTCCCAACCCGAGAACCATGCGTTCACTTACGAATTTTGCCCCCTCCACCTTCGAGGAGCGCGGCGCCGCCGTGGCCTTCACCACCCCGGTTCTGGCGCAGACACGGGTGCGCAAGGATGACCGGGACAAGCTGGAGGTTCTGATCCCCAACCTGTCGGAAGGGCACGGCGTCTATGTGGTGCCGTGGAAGGGGTTGCCGCTCGCCTTCCCGATGACGGTCCACGACCGCATGTTGCAGGACCTGATCCGCAAGGCGGACGGCTGCTCGCCGGACGACATCCGCAAGGCGGTGCTCCAGGCGGCGCGCTGCGGCCTCGCCGGGCCACTGGCCGTGGAGGCGGCGGAGGCGGCGCTGCGCGACGAGGACGAGCAGCGGCTGCTCATCAACTACCAGCTCATCGTCGAAGTGCTGAAGGCGGTCGGTCTGGAATCGACGGACATCCTGCGCGCCGGGCTCGGCTCCGAAAAAGGCGAGCAGCTGACCCGCAGCTACATGACCAAGGCGGCGCAGAGCCTCGCTTTGGAGCCGACCGAGCTGTACGCGCGGGTGGCCGAGCTGGCGACCTTCATGGAGCCGGTGGGCATCGCCACCTCGCCCAGGCCGGCCCGGTTGCGCCGTCTGGCGCGCGACCTGCTGCAGTTCCGCGACAGCATGACCGAATGGTCGACCGGCAACGTGTCGGAGGCCGCCCCCATCGGCACCTTCTGCGCGGAGGTGGCGGAGCACACGCTCAACCAGGTCCGCAACGTGGTGAACCAGCTCGACCAGTCCGTCGCCGCCTTCGAACTGCTGCTGCGCCAGTGGGACACCAAGCGCACGCTGGTGCGGAAGGCGACCACCCGGCTGTCCTGGCTGCTCGACGGCTGGGACTTCATCATCACGAGCTGGGCGGAGGCCCAGACCCGGAGCAAGCACGAGCAGGACATGGCCGTGCACGAGCTGTTCCGCGTCCTGCCCCTGCTGCCCAGGGACGAGGAAAAGTCCGACCACGCGCTTCTGGCCGACGGGCTGCTGGCCGCGAACCGCCGCACGGTGCGCGCCTATGTGGATTGGCGCAGCGGCCAGCTCGACACGGACCTCGTGATGCGGATCGAGGCGATCAAGGGGAAGGCGGCCTGACCATGACCACGGACCCCAAGGCCCTTCTCAGCCTCGGCACCAAGCTGCTGGACATCGACGAGGCCCGGTTCCGGCAGGTGGTCGACCTGTTGCAGCAGATCGGCGACCATCCGGAGGTCCGGCACACCTTCTCGCTGATCCGCCCCCGTCTGGCGGAGGTGCGGCCCCGGCGGCGCGCGACCTTCAAGCGGCTGTTCTGCGAACCGTTCGAGGACCTGTTCCAGCTTCCCACCGGCAACCAGCCGGCTCCGCTGAACAAGGTGGATCGCGACGCCGTCAACGCCCTGTGGCCGCTGGTGGAAGGACGGATCGGCAAGGAGCGGCTGCGCGGCGTCGCCGGCGCGCTGGGCGACGGCGCATCGCGGGCGGAGCCGGCCCGCGCCTTCTGGTCCATGGCCTCCGCCGCCGTGGCCGACATTCTGGAGCAGACGGAAACGGGGCGCTTCGCGGACGAACTGGGGCTGCGGCTGAATCCCGACCGCCTCCGCACCATCGAGGACATCGCCCGCATCCTGACCATCGCCCAGCCGGTGGCCGAACTGAAGGCCGTCCTGTCACCCAAGCCGATCCAGAAGCTGCACAAGGACCATCTGGACGGCATCCAGGCCATCGGGCGGCTGGTCGCGCGCGGACGGCCGGAAGCGCTGAAGCTGTTCATCCTGCTGGCCGCGGCCCGCCTGTCCGACCCGTCGATTTTGTTGGGCAACCTGTGGGACATGGATCTGGGCCAGAAGTCCAGCGACCGCGCCGCCCTGTTCCTGGACCTCAGCGGCACGGTGGTGGCGCAGATCGAGGAACGGTCGCGCGGAGCCTCCGCCGCGGCCGGCGGCACGGTGGACCGCATGGCCGCCGCCACCCTCGCGGTCGATCTGGTGGCCAGCCTGGAGGCCACGCGCAACGCCATGGAGCACAGCCGCAACAAGGACTTCGACCAGCGGCTGAAGATCATCCGGAACTCCGTGCACGAGCTGGTGCGCACCCAGGTGCTCGACGGGGCGGAGACCGAGATCCTCTCCACGGTGGAGACCCTGGTTCCCGGCACCGACACCGCGCGGATGGTGCAGGCGGAGAACCAAGCCCGCGCCCTGCGCAAATGCTCGACCATCGCCGACACGCTGGGCCTGCGCGGCGAGCTGAAGAGCGTGACCCAGCAGGCCACCGCCTCGCTGACTGGCACGGCGCGGCAGTCGCTGGCGGACGGGATCGGCGACGCGCGGACCGGGTACACCGCCATCCGCATGATCGAACTGATTGCCGGACCGGCGGAGGCCAACCAGATCATGGACGACATCCTGAGGGGTGGGCGCCGCTGAGGGTACCGGGGAGATCGCATGACGCGTCGCGGAGGCTATGTCGGCTGGGCGCTGCCGGAGGCGGAGCGCCCTCGCCTGCTGGCGCGGTTCCCGGCGCGCTACGCCCGCACTGTCGCCCATCACGTCACGCTGGCCTTCGGCGTCGGGGCGGGCCATCCGCTTCCCACGGAGCGTGAAGGAACGGTCCTCGGGCTGACCGACGATGGCGAGGGCGTGCAGGCGCTCGTCGTCGCCATCGCCGGAACGACCAACCGGCCCGGCGGCGGCACCTACCACGTCACATGGTCGCTGGGACCGGGCCGCCGTGCGGTGGAGTCGAACGCGGTGATCGCCCGCCTCGGCTGGAGCCCGGTGGAGGCCGTCGCCGTCCGGCTGGAGCCGCGCTTCTTCCCTTTTTAGGCGCCCTTTTCTTAAGCGCCGGGCCCGCCGCTGGCGTTGGCCTCCGCCGCCGCGCCGCGGTTCAGCGCCTGCTCGCGGTGGAAGACGAACAGGCCGCTGCCGATGATGAGCAGCGCCCCCACGATGATGCGCAGGGTCGGGGCCGTGCCCCAGACCAGCAGGTCCAGCACCACCGCCCAGATGATCGACACATACTGGAACGGCACCACGACCGCCGCCGGGCTGAGCTGGAGCGAGCGGTTCATCGCCGCGTGCCCGGCCAGCGCCGTGACGCCCAAGGCGCCCAGCAGCAGGAAGTCCAGCCCCGGCGGCGGCACCCACACCAGCGGCAGCGCCGCACTGCCGAGCAGGCCGGTGCCGAAGGTCTGGAAGCTGACCAGCGACAGGTTGCTCGAATCGCGCAGCAGCCGGGTGGAGATCAGGCCGGTGGAGAAGACCAGCGTGCCGAACAGGGCGACCAGCGACGGCACCGCGTCGAACTGGCCCGTCGGGTTCAGCACGATCACCACCCCGGCAAAGCCGACCACCACCGCCGCCCAGCGGCGCCAGCCCACCTTCTCGCCGAGCAGCGGCACCGACAGGGCGGTGACGATCAGCGGGGCGGCCATGTAGATGGTCATGACGTTGGCGAGCGGCAGCGACCGCACCGCCCAGTAGAAGCAGGCGACCTCCCCCGCCACGCAGCCGACGCGCAGAAGATGCAACGGCAGCCGCTTCACCGCGAAGACCGAGCGCACCCCCTCGCGCAGGATCAGCGGGGCCAGCAGCATCGCGCCGAACAGGCTGCGGATGGCCAGCAGCATCGCCACCGGATAGTCGGCGACCAGCCATTTGCCAAGCGCGTCGTTGACGGTGAACAGCGACATGCCCAGCAGCATCAGAAGGATGCCCAGGCGGGTGTCGGTGGCGGCGGAGGATGGGGTGCTGGAGGCGATCATCTCGGTTCACGCAAAAAATCCCTCCCCCCGCGCACGGCAGGAGAAGGGATGGGATCGGAGAGGCAAAATGACGGGTGTGCGCGGTTCAGACCACGCCCTTCTCCCGCAGGGCCGCGATGTCCGCCGCGCATAGGCCCAGCGCCTCTTCCAGCACCGCGTCGGTGTGCTGGCCGAGCGTCGGCGGGGCCACCGTGTGCTCGATGGGGGTCGCGGAGTAGCGGATCGGGCTCGCCACCGTCGGCACCGTCCCGGCGGTCGGGTGCGGCAGGTCCTGGTGAATGTTGCGGGCCTGGACATGGGGGTCGGCGAAGACCTGCGACACGTCGTTGATCGGCCCGCAGGGCACGCCCACCGCCTCCAGCGCCGACAGCCAGTCGCGGCTGGTCCGCTGCTCCAGCAGCAACTCCAGGATCGGCACCAGCTCCTTGCGGTTGGCGACGCGGGCCGGGTTGGTGGCGTAGCGCGGGTCCTGCGCCAGTTCCGGACGTCCGGCGACCTGACAGAACTTGGTGAACTGCCCGTCGTTGCCGACCGCCAGGATGATGTGGCCGTCCAGCGTGGCGAAGGCCTGATAGGGAACGATGTTCGGGTGGGCGTTGCCCAGCCGCTGCGGCGCCTTGCCGCCGACCAGACAGTTCATGGCTTGGTTCGCCAGCACCGCCACCTGCACGTCGAGCAGGGCGAGGTTCACCCACTGCCCCTCCCCTGTCCGGTCGCGGTGGGCCAGCGCGCCCAGCACGCCGATGGTGGCGTAGAGGCCGGTGAAGACGTCGGTGACCGCGACGCCGACCTTGACCGGTCCGCCGCCCGCCTCGGCGTCGGGCTGGCCGGTGATGCTCATCAGCCCGCCCATGCCCTGGATCATGAAGTCGTAGCCGGCGCGCTTGGCGTAGGGGCCGTCCTGTCCGAATCCGGTGATCGAGCAGTAGACGAGGCCGGGGTTGATCGCCTTCAGGCTGTCATAGTCCAGCCCGTACTTGACCAGCCCGCCGACCTTGAAGTTCTCGATGACGACGTCGGCCTGGGCGGCCAGCTTGCGCACCAGCTCCTGGCCTTCCGGGCGCTCGAAGTCGATGGTGATCGACCGCTTGCCGCGGTTGGTGGAGAGGAAATAGGCCGACTCCTCCCCGGCCCAGGGGGGACCCCAGGCGCGCGTGTCGTCCCCGGCGCCGGGCCGTTCGACCTTGATGACGTCCGCGCCGAGATCGGCCAGCGTCTGCGCCGCCCACGGCCCGGCGAGCACGCGGGAGAGTTCCAGGACACGGACATGGGAAAGCGGGCCGGGCATGGTGGGGTCCTTCACGAAATCTGAAATCCCCTCTCCCCCCTGGGGAGAGGGTCAGGGTGAGGGGGCGCCCGCCAGGGCGTCCACGCAGCCTCATTGCAGCGCGTGTCCGGCCTTCGGCCGCCCCCTCATCCAACCWTCTCCCCAGAGGGGAGAAGGCTTTTTACTCACCTCACGCGAAGGCCTGGATGCCGGTGATGGCACGACCCAGGATCAGGGCGTGGATGTCGTGGGTGCCTTCGTAGGTGTTCACCGCCTCCAGGTTCATCACGTGGCGGATGACGTGGAACTCGTCGGCGATGCCGTTGCCGCCGTGCATGTCACGGGCGACGCGGGCGATGTCCAGGGCCTTGCCGCAGTTGTTGCGCTTGATGAGCGAGATCATCTCCGGCGCCGCCTTGCCCTCGTCGAGCAGACGACCGACCTGAAGCGCGGCCTGCAGGCCGAGCGCGATCTCCGTCTGCATGTTGGCGAGCTTGAGCTGCGGGATCTGGTTCGCGGCCAGCGGGCGGCCGAACTGCTTGCGGTCGATCTGGTACTGGCGGGCGGCGTGGAAGCAGAACTCCGCGGCCCCCATGGCGCCCCAGGCGATGCCGTAGCGGGCGCGGTTCAGGCAGCCGAAGGGACCGACGATGCCCTCGATGTTCGGGAGGCGATTCTCCTCCGGCACGAAGACCTCGTCCATGACGATCTCGCCGGTGGCCGAAGCGCGGAGCGAGAACTTGCCCTCGATCTTCGGCGCCGACAGGCCCTTCATGCCCTTTTCGAGCACGAAACCGTTGATCTTGCCCTCGTCGTTCTTCGCCCAGACGACGAAGACGTCGGCGACCGGCGAGTTGGTGATCCACATCTTCGCGCCGCTGACGATGTAGCCGTCCGCGACCTTCTTCGCGCGGGTCTTCATGCCGGCGGGGTCGGACCCGGCGTCCGGCTCGGTCAGGCCGAAGCAGCCGATCCATTCGCCGGTGGCGAGCTTGGGCAGGTACTTCTCGCGCTGGGCCTCGCTGCCGTAGGCGTAGATCGGGTGCATGACCAGCGAGGACTGCACCGACATGGCGGAGCGGTAGCCGCTGTCCACCCGCTCGACCTCGCGGGCGACCAGACCGTAGGAGACGTAGTTGACCCCGGCGCAGCCGTAGCCGTCGATCGTCGAGCCGAGGAAGCCCAGCTCGCCCATCTCGTTCATGATCTCGCGGTGGAAGATCTCGTGCCGGTTGGCCTCGGTCACGCGCGGCAGCAGCTTGTCCTGGCAATAGCTGCGCGCGGCGTCGCGGATCATCCGCTCGTCCTCGGTCAGCTGCTCGTCGAGAAGCAGCGGGTCTTCCCAGGCGAAGGAAGCGAGCTTGGCGGAGGCGGCTCCGGTCTTGGCGGCCATGTTTGAAATCTCCCTAGGTCCGATGCGCCCCAACATGGCGCGGTCGCTTTCATGGTTCAAATACATTTATCAGGGGACTTTAATATGATCCTCATATAAGACACTGGCATGGATCTGCGCCATCTCCGCCATTTCGTCGCCGTCGCCGAGGAGCTGCATTTCAGCCGCGCCGCCGCCCGGCTGGGCATCGGGCAGCCGCCGCTCAGCCAGTCGATCCAGGCGCTGGAGGCCGAGCTGGGCGCCCGCCTGTTCGAGCGCACCAAGCGCCGGGTCGAGTTGACCGAGCCCGGCCAACTCCTTCTCGGCGAGGCGCGCGAGATCCTGGCGCGGGCGGAGCGCGCCGCCGTGCTGACCCGCCGCGCCGCCAAAGGCGAGGTCGGCGAGCTGCGCGTCGGCTTCACCGCGGCGGCCCCCTTCCTGCCGATGGTGCCGCGGATCATCGACGCCTACCGCCGTGCCCACCCCGACGTGCATCTGACCCTGGTCGAGCTGCCGTCCAAGCAGCAGTTGACGGCGCTGGCCGACCGCCGGCTCGACGTCGGCTTCATCCGCGAGCCGCGCTTCGTCCCCGAGCCCGAATCCTTCCGCTTCCACGACGTGGTGCGCGAGCCGCTGCTGGCGGTGATGCGCGCCGACCATCCGCTGGCCGGGCGGGAGGTCGTGCCGCTGGCCGCCCTGCGCGACGAGCCTTTCGTCTTCTACCCCGCCGATTTCGGCACCAGCACGCACGAGCAGGTCTTCGCGCTGTGCGCCGCCGCCGGATTCCGTCCCAACGTCACCCAGGACGCGCGCGAGGCCTTCACCATCATCGGGCTGATCGCCGCCGGGCTGGGCGTGTCGATTCTGCCCGGCCAGCTTCGGCAGGTGGCCTTGGAAGGGGTGGTGTACCGGCCGCTCGACACGCCGGACGCCGTCACCACCCTGCAGCTGGCCCAACGCAGCAACGAAAGTTCGCCCCTGGTGAAAAAATTCACCGGCCTCGTGGAGCGGATCGTTCCTTTTGTTCCGCCCATCCCCGGCGCGTGAGCGGCGACTCGGGAAAAATCGCCGCTCCGGACCCCAAACCTCCCAAAGTCTGGGTTTTCAAGCGGTCAAGGAAGGAGCAAACTCCCGTTCAAACCGCGTGCACAGCCTTCGCAGATGCACAAAATTTCGTCACGCCAATGCCGAACCGTTGAATTGATCACAATGCGAGCATCGGGCTTGTCGAATTTATTAAACGGGTATACCGTCTGGCCCATTGCATAGGTCCTGTGTCGGGAACGCAACCCTGACCCCGGACCGCGCTCGGGACACCTCGGACGGGGGGAGGATGATGGACGGCGGCATGGTCACGACCGCACAGGCACTGGTGCGCTTCGTCGGGGTCCAGAAGACCTATGACGGCGAACACCTCGTGGTGAAGAACCTCGACCTCGACATCAAGAAGGGCGAGTTCGTCACCCTGCTCGGCCCTTCGGGCTCGGGCAAGACGACCACGCTGATGATGCTGGCCGGCTTCGAGGTCCCCACCCACGGCGATATCTATCTCGCCGACCGGCCGATCAAGAACATGCCGCCGCACAAGCGCGACATCGGCATGGTCTTCCAGAACTACGCGCTGTTCCCCCACCTGACGATCGAGGAGAACGTCGCCTTCCCGCTGACCGTGCGCAAGATGCCGCGGTCCGAGGTGAAGGAGCGGGTGCGGTCGGCGCTGCGCATGATCAAGCTGGAGACTCTGGCGCACCGCCATCCCGGCCAGCTGTCGGGCGGCCAGCAGCAGCGCGTGGCGCTCGCCCGCGCGCTGGTCTTCAACCCGCAGCTCGTCCTGATGGACGAGCCGCTGGGCGCGCTGGACAAGCGGCTGCGCGAGCACATGCAGCTCGAAATCAAGCAGTTGCACGAGACGATGGGCATCACCGTCGTCTACGTCACCCACGACCAGAGCGAGGCGCTGACCATGTCGGACCGCATCGCGGTGTTCAACGACGGCATCGTGCAGCAGATCGACAAGCCGGACGCGCTGTACGAACGCCCGGTCAACAGCTTCGTCGCCAACTTCATCGGCGAGAACAACGTGCTGAGCGGCACCGTCGAGAATATCGAACAGGGCTTCTGCCGGGTGGCGCTGGCGTCGGGCGGTTCGGTCGTGGCCCAGGCGGTCAACGTCGCCGGTGCCGGGGCCGCCACCGCGCTGTCGGTCCGGCCGGAGCGCATCAGCATCCTGACCGACGGGCAGGCCCCGGACGGCATGAACGCCCTGCCCGCCCATGTCCAGGACACCATCTATCTTGGCGACCACGCGCTGGCCGTGCTGAAGGTCGCCGGCAACGGGGAATTCATGGTCAAGCTGCCGCCGGGCGCCCACGCGGGCCTCAGCCACGGCCAGAGCGTGTCCATCGGCTTCCGCCCCGAGGACTGCCGGGCGCTCGATCCCGTGTGATCGGCCGCACCCGTCCGTCCGGTCTCTCCGGGAGGGGGGACCGGGGGCGTGCAACACCTCCTGACGCAACCACGCATAATGAAGGAACGGGGACGATGTCGAAGCTTAAGGTGGCAGTTGGGTTCCTTGCGACGTTCACCGCCGGTGTGGCGCTGGCCACCGCCGCGCAGGCCCGCGACCTGACGGTCGTGTCCTGGGGCGGCGCCTATCAGGAAGCCCAGAAAAAGGTGTTTTTCGAGCCGTTCAAGAAGGCCGGCACCCCGATGAACGACGAGTCCTGGGACGGCGGCATCGGCGTGCTGCGCGCCAAGGTCCAGGGCGGTGCGGCGACCTGGGACGTCGTGCAGGTTGAAAGCGAGGAACTGGCCGTCGGTTGTGAAGAGGGCCTGTTCGAGACGATGGAGTTCAACAGGATCGGCGGCGAGCAGGCCTACCTGCCGCAGACGGTCGATGCCTGCGGCGTCGGCGCGATCGTGTACGACTTCGTTCTCGGCTACGACAAGGACAAGCTGAAGGACGCGCCGAAGAGCTGGGCCGACTTCTTCGACACCACCAAGTATCCGGGCAAGCGCGGCCTGCGCCAGGGCGCCAAGACCACCCTTGAGATCGCCCTGATGGCCGACGGCGTGGCCCCGAAGGACGTCTACAAGGTTCTGGGCACCGAAGAGGGCCTGGAGCGCGCCTTCAAGAAGCTGGACACCATCAAGAACGACATCGTCTGGTGGAAGGCCGGCGCCCAGCCGCCGCAGCTCCTCGCCTCGGGCGAGGTGGCGATGACCTCGGTCTACAACGGCCGCATCGACGCCGCCAACAAGGCCGAGAAGAAGAACTTCGGCATGGTGTGGAACGGCGCGCTCTACACCATCGACAGCTGGGTGATCCTGAAGGGCAGCCCGAACAAGGAAGCCGCCTACAAGTTCCTCGACTTCGCCGGCAAGGCGGAGAACCAGGCCAAGCTGTCCGAGAACATCGCCTACGGCACCTCCAACAAGGACGCCCCGTCCAAGCTGGCGCCCGCCGTCCTGAAGGACCTGCCGACCGCGCCGGAGAACATGAAGAACGCCGTCGAGATCAGCGTTCCCTTCTGGCTGGAGAACATCGACCGCCTGACCGAGCGCTTCAACAAGTGGGCGGCGAAGTAAGCCGCTCTCGTCTTTGAGTGGTTGCGACGGGCCCCCACCCCGGCCCTCCCCCGCTTCGCAGGGGACGGAGATTGGTCCCCTCCCCTGCGTGAGCGGGGGAGGGTTAGGGTGGGGGCCCACCTCGACCACCCCGCACACGTCTCTACCGCATTTTCGAAATAGGCCGCCCATGACAGCCGCGTTCGTCGCCGGCGCCGATGCGTCGCCCGAGGTGCCTCTCAAGCGCCGCCTGAAGCGGGCGGAGCGGACGCGCCGGCTCAAGGCCCTGGTGCTGATCCTGCCGCTCCTCCTCTTCCTGCTGTTCACCTTCCTCGGTCCCATCGCCGGCATGCTCTGGCGGTCGGTCGACGACTGGGAGGTGCGTCAGGTCCTGCCCCACACCGTCGCGGCCCTGGCCGACTGGGACGGCAAGGACGTTCCGGGCGAACCGACCTTCGCCGCGCTGGCGGGCGACATCCGCACGGCCCGCGACGCCGGCACCATCGCCATCGCGTCCAAGCGGCTGAACTACGCGCTGAACGGCTTCCGCACCATCATGTCGGGAACGGCGCGCAATCTGAAGACCCTGCCAGAACCGGGCACCGCCAAGGACACCCTGATCGGCATCAACCCGGCCTGGGGCGAACGCGCCACCTGGGTGGCGATCAAGGGCGCCAGCGGGCCGCTCACCAGCTTCTACCTGCTGGGCGCGCTGGACCTGACGCGCAACCTGGACGGCGCCATCGTCGCCGCTCCCGAGGAGCAGGCGATCTACCGCGACGTCTTCGGGCGCACCTTCACCATCAGCTTGGGCGTGACGGTCCTCTGCCTGATCCTGGGCTTCCCGGTCGCCTACATGCTGGCGACGCTGCCCACGGGCCAGTCGAACGTGCTGATGATCTTCGTGCTGCTGCCCTTCTGGACCTCGCTTCTGGTGCGCACCTGCGCCTGGATCGTCGTGCTGCAGAGCGAGGGCATCGTCAACGACAGCCTGCGCTGGATCGGCCTGATCGACGAGCCGCTGCGGCTGATCTACAACCGCTTCGGCGTCTATGTGGCGATGACGCATGTCCTGCTGCCCTTTATGATCCTGCCGCTCTACAGCAGCATGCGGTCGATCTCGCCAGCCTACATGCGGGCCGCGGCGTCGCTGGGCGCCTCGCCGGTCACCGCCTTCCTGCGCATCTACCTGCCGCAGACCGTGCCCGGCATCGGGGCGGGCAGCCTGCTCGTCTTCATCCTGGCCATCGGCTACTACATCACGCCGGCCCTGGTGGGCGGCGCCGCCGACCAGATGATCAGCTACTTCATCGCCTTCTACACGACGGAAACCGTCAACTGGGGTCTGGCCTCGGCGCTGGGCGCGGTGCTTCTGCTCGCCACGCTGCTGCTGGCCGTCGTCTATGGAAAGCTGGTCCACGGCCAGCAGGTCACGGGAGGGATGAAGAATTGAGCCAGAACCATTCCCCCCGCACCACAAGCCAGCGCGTCGCCTGGATCACCACCGTGGTCGTCGCCTCGCTGGTGCTGGTCTTCCTGATGGCGCCGATCCTGGCGATCATGCCGCTGTCCTTCAGCTCCGGCTCCTACCTGACCTACCCGCTGCCGGGTTTCTCGCTGCGCTGGTACGAGGATTTCCTGAACTCCCCGCGCTGGGTGATGGCGTTGAAGAACAGCGTCATCATCGGGGTGGCCTCGACCATCCTGTCGATGGTGCTGGGCACGCTCGCCTCGCTCGGCCTCGCCCAGTGGAAGAGCAAGTTCAAGCCGCTGGTGCTCGCAATCGTGCTGTCGCCGGTGGTCGTGCCGGGCGTCATCACCGCGGTCGGCCTGTACTTCTTCTTCGCGCCGCTGGGCCTGACCGGCAGCTACGCCGGGCTGATCCTGGCGCACACGGCGCTTGCGACACCCTTCGTGGTCATCACCGTCAGCGCGACGCTGCAGAGCTTCGACATGAATCTGGCGCGGGCCGCCGCCTCGCTCGGCGCCTCGCCGATCTACGCCTTCCGCCGGGTCATCCTGCCGCTGATCCTGCCGGGTCTGGCCTCGGGCGCCCTGTTCGCCTTCGCCACCAGCTTCGACGAGGTGGTGGTGGTGCTGTTCATGGCGGGACCGGAACAGCGCACCCTGCCCCGCGAGATGTTCAGCGGCATCCGCGAGAACATCAGCCCGACCATCACGGCGGCGGCGGTGATCCTGACGACCATCTCGGTCATCCTGCTCGCCACGCTGGAGGCGCTGCGCCGCCGCAACGAGCGGCTGAAGGGCAACCTGCGCTGACACGAGAAAGCCGGGCGGCCCCGATGGGCGGCCCGGCCTTTCCTCAAATCCGGTGGAGTGATGTCACAGGTACGGCGGGGTGCAGGCGCTGATGATTTCGCATTCCTCGTCGCCGAGGTTGCGGAAGCGGTGCGGAATGCGGCTGTCGAACAGATAGGCGTCGCCGGGACCGAGGATCTCCTTGCGGTCGCCGACCGTCAGCTCGATCCGGCCCTTGATGATGACGCCGCCCTCCTCCGATTCGTGCTGGAGCATGGTGCGACCGCCGGTGTCGGCGCCGGGGGCGTACTTCTCGTGCAGCACCTGGAGGTTGCGGCCGCGCAGGTCGCCGACCTGCCGGAAGGAGATCGAGCCGACCCGGCTCTTCACCAATCCGGTCAGTTCGACCAGATCGCCGCCCTTGAAGAAGATCTGCTCGCGCGGCGGCAGGTCGTCCGAGGAGAAGAACTCCGCCAGGGTCATCGGAATGCCCTGGAGCACCTTGCGCAGCGAGGAGACGGACGGGCTGCACCGGTTCTGTTCGATCAGCGAGATGGTGCCGTTGGTCACGCCCGCCCGTTGCGCCAACTGGCGCTGGGACAGGGCGTTCGCTTCCCGAACCTGCTTCAGGCGCGCGCCCACGTTGAAATCGACAGCGTCCACATCCATGGATCGGTTCCTCGCTCCTGACCGGAAGGCATACCGGATTCGCGTGTGTGCGTCATCAAAAACTCAACACCCGATTAGGGTTGTTTAATTTATTAAACATGGGTACGCTCCCGTCACATCGCAAATCGAGGCTGATTCCCATGCTGTCGCTGAACGACCAGAGCCTTCTTCGGACGCAAGCCTATGTGAACGGCGCGTGGCGCGACGCCTTCTCCGGCAAGACCTTCGCGGTCACCAACCCGGCGACGGGCGAGGAACTGGCCCGGGTCGCCGACGTCGGCGCGGAAGAGACGCGGCAGGCCATCAACGCCGCCGACGCCGCCCTGCCCGCTTGGCGCGCCAAGACGGCGAAGGAGCGCGCGGCCATCCTGCGCCGCTGGTTCGAGCTGATCATGGCGGCGCAGGAGGATCTGGCCGTCCTGATGACGCTGGAGCAGGGCAAGCCGCTGGCCGAGGCCCGCGGCGAGGTCGCCTACGGCGCCAGCTTCATCGAGTGGTTCGCCGAGGAGGGCAAGCGGGTCTACGGCGACGTGATCCCCAGCTTCGCCGGCAACAAGCGCATCGTCGTCCTGAAGGAGCCGATCGGCGTCGTCGCGGCGATCACCCCGTGGAACTTCCCCAACGCGATGATCACCCGCAAGGTCGGCCCGGCGCTGGCCGCCGGCTGCACCATCGTGGTCAAGCCGGCGGAGGACACCCCGCTGTCCGCCCTGGCGCTGGCCGAGCTGGCCGAGCGCGCGGGCGTTCCGGCCGGGGTGTTTAACATCGTCACCGGGTCCGACCCGGTCGCCATCGGCGGCGAGCTGACCGCCAGCCCGATCGTGCGCAAGCTGTCCTTCACCGGCTCGACCGAGGTCGGCAAGATCCTGATGCGCCAGTCCGCCGACACGGTGAAGAAGGTGTCGCTGGAGCTGGGCGGCAACGCGCCCTTCATCGTGTTCGACGACGCCGACCTGGACGAGGCGGTCAAGGGTGCCTTGGCGTCCAAGTACCGCAACTCCGGCCAGACCTGCGTCTGCGCGAACCGCCTGCTGGTCCAGGCCGGCGTCTACGACGCCTTCGCCGCCAAGCTGGCCGAGGCGGTGAAGCAGATCCGCGTCGGCAACGGCATGGAGGCCGGGGTCACCCAGGGCCCGATGATCAACAGCCAGGCCGTCGAGAAGGTCGAGGAGCTGATGGGCGACGCGCTGGCCAAGGGCGCCACGGTCGCTCTCGGCGGCAAGCGCCATGGCTTGGGAGGCACCTTCTTCGAGCCGACGATCCTGACCGGCGTCACCACCGAGATGCGCGTGGCCCGTGAGGAAATCTTCGGCCCGGTGGCCCCGCTGTTCAAGTTCGAGACGGAGGCCGACGCCATCCGCATGGCGAACGATACCGAGTTCGGTCTGGCGGCCTATTTCTACAGCCGGGACATCGGCCGGGTGTGGCGCGTGGCCGAGCGGCTGGAATACGGCATGGTCGGCATCAACGAAGGCATCCTGTCGACCGAAGTCGCGCCGTTCGGCGGCATCAAGCAGTCGGGCATCGGGCGGGAAGGCTCCAAGTACGGTGTGGAGGACTTCCTGGAGATCAAGTACCTGTGCGTCGGCCTGGGCGCCTGACGCCATCCTTTCCAATCGGGGGTTTGAGATGAGCAACCAGTCCTTCCAGGATCGTCGCAACGTCGCCGTTCCGCGCGGCCTCGCCAACGCCATGCCGGTCTATGTCGACCGCGCCGAGAACGCCGAGCTGTGGGACGTCGAGGGCAACCGCTTCATCGACTTCGCGGGCGGCATCGCGGTGCTGAACACCGGCCACCGCCATCCGAAGATCATCGAGGCGGTGAAGGCCCAGCTCGACCGCTTCACCCACACCTGCGCGATGGTCACGCCGTATGAGTCCTTCGTGACCCTGGCGGAGCGGTTGAACGCGCTGGTTCCGGGCTCCACGCCAAAGAAGACCGCCTTCTTCACCACGGGTGCCGAAGCCGTCGAGAACGCGGTGAAGATCGCCCGCGCCCACACCGGCCGTCCGGGCGTGATCGCCTTCTCCGGCGCCTTCCACGGCCGCACGCTGCTGGCGATGGCGCTGACCGGCAAGGTCGTGCCCTACAAGGTCGGCTTCGGTCCCTTCCCGGCCGAGGTCTACCACGCGCCCTTCCCCAACGCCTACCGCGGGGTCAGCGTCAAGGACAGCCTGACGGCGCTGGAGCAGCTGTTCAAATCGGACGTGGACGCCACCCGCGTCGCCGCGATCATCGTAGAGCCGGTGCAGGGTGAGGGCGGCTTCAACATCGCCCCGCCGGAGTTCCTGCAGGCCCTGCGCAAGATCTGCGACGACAACGGCATCCTGCTGATCATCGACGAGATCCAGACCGGCTTCGCCCGCACCGGCAAGATGTTCGCCATCGAGCATTCCGGCGTCGAGCCCGACCTGATGACCATGGCGAAGAGCCTGGCCGGCGGTTTCCCGCTGTCGGCGGTCACCGGCAAGGCAGAGATCATGGACGCCCCGATCCCCGGCGGCATCGGCGGCACCTACGCCGGCAGCCCGCTGGCGACCACCGCGGCGTTGGCCGTGCTGGACGTCATCGAGGAGGAGAAGCTGATCCAGCGCTCCAACGACCTGGGCGAGCGCATCGCCGGCCGCTTCCGCACCATGGCCCAGCGCAACACGCTGTCGGTGATCGGCGACGTGCGCAACCTGGGCGGCATGATCGCCATGGAGCTGGTGAAGGACCGCGGCACCAAGGAGCCGGCGCCGGAGCTGACCAAGGCGCTGGTCGCCAAGGCGGCGGAGAAGGGCCTCGTCCTGCTGTCCTGCGGCACCTACGGCAACGTGATCCGCATCCTGGTTCCGCTGACCGCGTCGGACGCGCTGGTGGACGAGGGCCTGGACATCATCGAGCGCTCCCTGGAGGAGCTGGTGTCGGCCTGAAGCCGCGACCTGATTTTTCAGTCCCGATTTTTCAATGAAGTCCCCTGACTGCACGCCCTCCTTCCCACATGGGGAGGAGGGTTTCTTTTTGTGCGCCCGCCCGCCCACGCTTTAGGATGAGCCCGCGGGGCGGAGGGACGGGCGCATGGCCGGCGGGATCGACATCGTCATCATCAAGAAGAACGGGCTGGCCGACGCCGGGGCCAGCGTCTTCGCCGAGGTCGCGGAAACCCTGCGTTTTGCGCTGCGTCGCCTGGGCATCGACGCGGAGATCGTGTGGAACCGCGTCGGCCGGCGACGCCGCGCCATCGTCCTGGGCGGGCACGATCTGACGCCGGAGGAAGGCGACCGGTTGCCCAGCGGCACCATCCTCTACAATCTGGAGCAGATCGCCACGCTCCACCCCCGCAACGCCCATTATCTGGACCTGCTGCGCCGCTGCCGTGTGTGGGACTACAGCCCGCGCAACATCGCCGATCTGGCCCGACAGGGCATCCGGGCGCGCCTCGTCCCAATCGGGCATGCCGACGAGATGACCCGTATCCCGAACAGCCCCTCGCCCGGCATCGACGTGCTGTTCTACGGCGCCGTGAACCCGCGCCGCCGCGCCATCCTCGACGCGCTGGGCGAGCGCGGCCTGACCGTGGTCAGCCTCCAGCATTATTACGGGGCGCTGCGCGACCGCTTCGTCGCCGACGCGAAGCTGGTGCTGAACCTGCATTACTACGAGGCGGGCATCTTCGAGATCGTCCGCGTCTCGCACCTGCTGTCGAACCGCAAGGCGGTGCTGGCCGAGCGCCACCCCGACACCGAAATCGACCCCGACCTGCTGGGCGCCATGGCCTTCGCCCCCTACGACGGGTTGGTCGAGGCGGCCTGCGCGCTGGTCGCCGACGGTGCGCGGCGGGAGGCGCTGGCCGAGGCGGGGTTGCGGTGCATGAGGGGGCGGGATGCGGTGGAAGTGATGTGCGGCGCCGCTGCGGACCTCGGCATCCCCGACTTTTGAATGGGCATGCACAACCGGCCCATGAGGGAAGCGGACGTCCTTGGCCCCCTTCCTTCCGCCAAAGGAAGGTTTATCTCCCAGCGCAACACCTCCGCGATCAGATCCTCAGGAGAAAGCCCTTTTTGATTGTATTTCCTGTTTGTGTTTTTACGAAGACGCCGCGCGCTCATCGATTCTCTATTGAGACAAGAATTCAGAGAACAATTATCGAGAATTGCAAAAATATGAGCGGTGATTTTTCAAATTTAATCCCACCTCTTTTGATTTTTATTAACTCGCCCGCTTTAGCTCTCATGGCATGGGAGGATGAGCGCCGCTCTGAAAGACACCTCTTCATAAAATTGGAACCGACGGAAGGGATTGGAATGTTGTCCAAGTTGACCATAAAATCAAAAGTTGCGATTGTTTTCTTCATTCTGGCGGTGGCGATGATCGGTTCCAACCTCCTGTCCATCAACCGCCTCTCGGCCGTGAACGATCTCACGACGGAGAGTGAGGAGAATTGGATGCCGAGCGCGGTGCTTTTGGGCACGCTGAACACCAACACCTCCGATTACCGCATCCTGGAAGTGTCGCACATCCTGGCCGCCAGCGCCGAGGAGATGGCCACGATCGAGCGGAACCTCGCGGCCATGAAGGCGACGGTGCAGAACGGCCGCGCCAAGTATGAAACGTTCATTTCCTCCCCCGAGGAGCGCCGCGTCTACGAGCAGTTCGGCCAGAACTGGGATCGCTATCTCACCCTCGGCAGCCAGGTCATCGAACTGTCCCGCAACAAGGACACGGACAAGGCGGCGGATATCCTCCGGAATGCGTCGCGAACGCTGTTCGACACGGCGTCCGGCAATCTGATCGAGTTGATCGGCATCAACGCCCAGGGATCGGCGGAGGCCAGCCGGCAAGGCGACGCCATATACGGCACCGCCCGCATGCTTCTGATCGCGGCTTTCATCCTCGGCACGCTCGTCTGCCTGGTCGGAGCGCTGACGATGATCCGCGGCGTGTCCGCCCCGATCGCCGCGATGACCGAGGCGATGCGGCGTCTGGCCGGCGGCGACAGGACCGTCGCGATCCCCTCCGTCGAACGGAAGGACGAGATCGGCGCCATGGCTTCGGCCGTCCAGGTCTTCAAGGAGAGCATGATCGAACGCGAACGCTTGGCCGCCGAGCAGGAAGCCGAGCGGATCGCCAAGGAAAAGCGCACCATGGAGGTCGAGCGCCTGATCGAGGGCTTCGACCGGACGGTGTCGAATGTCCTGGGCAGTGTGGCGTCGGCTTCCACCGAACTCAGCCGGACGGCCGGAAGCATGGTCGATCTGGCCCACCAGACCAACCAGCAGGCCGGCTCGTCGGCCGCCGCGGCGGAACAGACGTCCGCCAACGTGCAGACGGTCGCCGCGGCGACGGAGGAAATGGCCGCCTCCACCCAGGAGATTGCCCGTCAGGTGTCGCGGTCCACGGAGGTCGCCGAGCGGGCCGTGCAGGAGGCCCAGCAGACCGGCGTGACGGTGCGCGGTCTGGCGGACGCGACCAACCGCATCGGCGAGGTGGTGAAGCTGATCAGCGACATCGCCAGCCAGACCAACCTTCTGGCGCTGAACGCGACCATCGAGGCCGCAAGGGCCGGCGAGGCCGGCAAGGGATTCGCCGTCGTCGCCAGCGAGGTGAAGGCGCTCGCCAACCAGACGGGCAAGGCCACGGAGGAGATCGCCACGCAGATCGCCAGCGTCCAGTCGGCCACGAGCGGCACCGTCACCGCCATCGAGGGAATCGGGCAGACCATCACCAGCATCAACGAGATCGCCGCGACCATCGCCGCCGCCATCGAGGAGCAGAACGCCACGACCGGCGAGATCACCCGCAACGTCCAACAGGCGGCCCAGGGCACCCAGCAGGTCAGCGACAACGTCCTCCAGGTCAACCAGGGGGCGACGCAGACGGGTGCGGCGGCGACTCAGGTGCTCGGTGCGTCCGACGAGTTGGCGCGCCAGTCCGAAACCCTGCGCCGCGAGGTCGAAACCTTCCTCGCCGGCATCCGCGCCGCCTGACGCGGCCCAGGCGGTTGCCGAGCGAACGAGGCCCTTCCTTGCCGGCGCGGCAAGGAAGGGCCTTCGCATTACACGTCAGCTTCCGAGTCGGCCGGGATCGCTCACAGCTCCACGACCGGCGCGAAGCCGCCGAAGATCAGCCGTTTCCCATCGAAGGGCATCGGGTTCGTCTCCGGGCTGAACCGCTCGTCGGTCTTCATCAGCTCTTCCATCCGCTTCATGGCGGCGTCCCGCGTCGCCTTGTCCGGCCATTCGATCCAGGAGAAGACGACCGTCTCGTCCTCCGTCGCCTGCACCGCCCGGCGGAAATCAGTGAGCTTGCCGTTGGGCACATCGTCGCCCCAGCATTCGAGGACGCGCGTCGCGCCAAGCTCCTTGAACACGCTGTCGGCCTTGTTCGCGTGGTCGATGAAGGCCTGCTTGTTGGCCGTCGGAACCGCGATGACGAACCCGTCGATGTAAGCCATGTCCTTCCTCCCCTTGTTTGTTTGAAGTTGCGGCCCAGCCCGTCAGGACGCCGCCGCGTCCGGGCATTTCGCGCCGGTGTGGTTCAGCATCCAGGGCGTGCCGAAGCGGTCGGTGACCATGGCGAAGCGCTCGGCCCAGAAGGTCTCGCCCGGCGGCATCTCCACGGACCGGGCGTCCTTCGCCAGCACCGCGAAGATGCGGTCGAACTCGGCGAGCGACGGCGGGGCGATCTGCACCCGGAATCCCTGGGGCTTGCTGTACATGCTGTCCGGCGAGTCGGACGCCATCACCGTGGTCGTCCCCAGCTTCACCATCATGTTCATCACAAGGTGATCGCCGCCGGGCATCCGGCTGTCCGCATCCGGGGCGTCGCCGTTGCGGAACACATAGACGACCTCGCCGCCGAGGGTCTCGGCGTAGTGGGTCATCGCCTCCAGGCAGGTCCCGTTGAAGAACAGGTAGATCGTCGGTTCCATGGTTTCGTTTCCTCCCGGTAAGAGTGTTTTGAGTCAGAGCGTCTTGGCGAGGGCTTCGAGCTGGTCGGTCGCTTTGCCCCAGCCTTCGTGAAAGCCCATTTTCTCGTGCTCGTCGCGCGCCTCGACGCTCCAGTGCATGGCGCGCGCGGTGTAGAGGGTCTGGCCGTCGCCCGCGTCCTCGAACCGCACGTCGGCGGTCATGAAGGCCCGGCCCGACGGCCGCCAGCCGGGGCGGAAGGCGTCGGTGAAAACCAGACGCCGCCCCTCCTCCACGTCGAGGAAGACGCCGGGCTCGCCGAAGGATTCGCCGTTCGGGCCGTTCATCAACGTGAAGAACTCGCCGCCCGGCCGCAGGTCCATCCGTGCCTCGGACACGAACCAGGGCTTGGGGCAGAACCACTGTTTCAGCAGCTCGGGTTCGGTCCAGCAGCGCCACAGCGCGCCGCGCGGCGCGTCGAGGCTGCGGGTCAGAACGAGGTCGCGCTCAACATCCGTCATGGGGATTCCCTTTCGAACGGGGCTGTGAAAAGAGCAGCGTGAGGTAGCGTTTCAGGTGATCGACGCTGTCCAGCGCCTCGTCCCGCCCGCCCGTCGCCTTGGCGAGGATGAAGGCGCCCTGGAGCACGGCCTGGGTGTGCCGCGCAAGGCTCGCCGGGGTCCAGTCGGCCTCGATCCCGCGCGCCGCCATGGCCGCCGCGATGTCCGGTTCGAGCGTCGCCGCGTGGCCGAAGATGCTGGCGGCGCAGGCGTCGCGGATCGCCGGATGCGACCCGTAGACCTCCTGCGTCATGGTCCCGACGAGACAGGTGAATTCGGCGGGATCGCCGTCGATGATCTCCTTGCGGAATTCGACATAGCCGAACAGCCGGTCGAGCGGGTCTTCAAGCCGCCGGTACGGCGCGTTCGCGAAGAAGGCCGAGGTGGTTTCCGCCCAATAGGCGGCGGCGGCGACGCCGAGCGCTTCCTTGGTCTCGAAATGATGGAAGAACGCGCCCTTGGTGACCCCCGCCACCTTGCAGAGATCATCGACGGAGGTTGCTGCGAAGCCCTTGGCCCGGATGACGTCCCGCGCCGCTTCGAGAAGCCGGGTGCGGGCATCGCCGCGTTCGGGGTGATGTTTGGCAGGTCTCGGCATGGCTGAAACCATACCGGCCGGTTGGTATGTGCGTCAAGCATGAGAAGCCCCGCCACGAAATCCGCCGCGCGATTCTCGACGCGCTGGGCGGGCGCCTGCCAACGGCCGTCTGTCGCCGGCATTGTTGCGGAGGGCTCCGCAATCGCTCCGCCACCGACGCGAATCTGGTGCTGAACCTGCATTTCTACGAGGCGGGCATCTTCGAAGCCGTCCGCGCCCACCTCCTATCGAACCGCAGAACCGTACAGCTCGGGCGCGATGCGGTGGTTCACCTTTAAATGGCCTAATGCTTCCAGCCACAATCTGTTTAGAACAGACATGATCTCAAAATATTCATTATATGAAATGAACTGGCGAAAATCATATTCGCCAGTTCATTTTTTCATTTTATTCTCAATGTATTATGGCAGGCCAAGATAGCCCCAGAGGGATGTCGTATAACTGCCCACCTGAATATATTCGACTTCTCCGGATCCATGCCCAGCGCCATTGAAATAACCCTGGATCACCACGCCGTCGCTGATACCATTGGCCGCGTCAGCATCCGTATATATAACCAAGTTGTTCGAATTGCTTGAATCCAAAGCAAAACGAAGGTCGTAAATAGAAGAAACATCATTGATCACAAGCTTGTCGCTTGTTCCACTGGCATCGACAATCCAAGAAAGGCCAGTATCGTTATAATAGTGAATGTACGCATCATTCCCATCGCCACCGGCAAGGACATCGCGAAAGCCCGAAGCACCGCCATTGAGCGTATCGTTACCAGCCTCCCCTTCGAGCCAGTCATCTCCGCTGCCACCGAGAAGGTTGTCATTGCCGGTCCAGCCTAACAGTGTGTCATTGCCGGCACCGCCATTGAGCATGTCATTACCCGGATTGCCATCAAGGTAATCGTTACCGTCGCCACCGTCGATGTAATCGTCAAGATTCCCGCCAACAATATAGTTGTCGAGATTATTACCATAAATAGACCAAGACTCACTTGGGTTGCTCGCAGTCCAGCTAACCTGAGTAGACGTGAGAGAGTAATACCCCATTATACACACTCCTTGTTTCTTTGGTTTAAGACAGCGATACGGTCACACCTATCTCATGGAATTGCCATGACCACAATGGAATTTTATTCATGCATATGAATTACTTAGGAATCGAAGCATTTCGATGAAATCGAAATTAAGAGTGTATTAACATATTTACGCGAATATATGCATTGATGATGCATCTCTTAGATACCTAATGCTTAGTTTTCTAAGCAATGTCTGTACAACAGGCGCATATAACGCATACGGACGAAGGAGGAGAAGGTGATTATCTCGGATTTATCAGGAACCGCCGCTACGGCAAGGACAACCACGGCATTGCCCCCCTCAGGCACCGCAGCAGCAAAAAACGCGGGCGCTCAGGCTGTCAGCCAAGAAAACCCCCAAAGAGATTCTGTTTCTCTTAGCCCTCTTGCTTCTGAATTGAAGGGAGATTCACTTAAAGTATTTTCGCAATTATCCACCGAGGACCGAACAAAGCTTGGCAGTCTGGTTGCAACCGGAGCGATGAGTGCGCAGGAAGTAGGACTTGCTTTAACCAGCCAGTTGAAGCAACAGCGTGCGACCACATTCTGGGGCGAGGCATCCAAAGCCGTTGCATCCCTTTCGGGTCAAGCCGGCGCTCAATCATCCGGATCACTCGACATTTCGTTCGACGAGCTTTCTCGCGCATCGGCGCGCCGTTCCGCAGTCAAGAACAGCGGCATGTCTGGCAACGAAGAACTCAATGCCATGAAGCAAATGCAAAAAGAATTCTTTGGCAACAATAAAGATCTCGATTCCTTTGAATCCGCCAAGAAATCATTTGGAAATCTTGATACGCCATACTTCATGAATGCTGGCGACGAACGCTATGTACAAAGCGACGAAGAACGTGAGGCGGGTCGACGGTTAAACGAGCTTGGGTTCAAATCAGAAAATTTTGATTCGGCTATCTCGATGCTGGCGCAGGCGGATGTGAACGAACACATGAAGGAAAACGAAAAACTTCTTGATAAGATCAAATCTGGATCGGCACCGTAATAGATCCCGGTCTTGTGAGCGTATTCAACGCCGCCACGTTGAAGTCAAATCTCGTAGAAACTCAGAAAGCGATGACGACTCACGCGCTCAGCAACGGCCCCGTCCGCCGCAGCGTCGTCCCCGCCACCTTGGCGATCCGCTTGCCCGCCAGGGTGAAGCGGGTCGCGCTGTGGGCGTAGAGCACGCCCGCCGACTCGCTGCGCACCGGAGTCAGCGCGCCGGTCAGCGGGTCGAGGATGTCGGCGACCACGGCGCCGGCCGCCACGCGGTCGCCCGCCTTGTGATGGAAGACCACCACGCCGCCCACCGGGGCGGTCAGCGGTTCGGAGGATTCCAGCGGGGTCGGGGCGCACAGCGGCTCCGGCAGGGCCGGCGGCTCGCCGGACAGGACGCCGGCGTGGGTGAGGAAGCCGGCGATGGCCCGGGCGTCCGCTTCGCCCTGGGCGTGCTCCACGTCGGCCTGCCCGCGCAGTTCCACGGTCACCGAATGGCAGCCGAAGGGGATCGGGCGGTCGGGGAAGCGCTTGGCAAGCTCGTTCCAGGGGCGGCTGACCGCCTCGTCAAAGGGGTCGCCGCCGGATTCCTCGGCCAGGAAGACCGCCTGCGCGCCGAGAAGCCGCTGCAACGGGGCGAAGGCCTCCGCCGAGGGCGTCAGGGTGTAGAGGTGCATCACCGCTTCCAGGTCGCAATGCAGGTCCAGCACCCAATCGGCCTGGAGCGCGAGGCCCAGAAGACGGTGCTTCATGTGCTCCGTCTCGGTGCGCGGGGTGCGCTCGGCCAGGGCGTCGGCCAGGGCGGCGCGGATGGCGGCCTTGTTGGCCTCGCCGTCGTCGGTCAGGCGGTCGGCCACGCGCTCGGCCACCGCCTCGGTCAGGTGGGGGTAGTCGCGGTTGAAGTTCTTGCCGTCGTCCTGGTCGAAGCGGCCCAGATGATGGTCCATCAGCGACTGGCCCAGCCCCACCGGGTTGGCGACGGGGACGAGGATCACCTCGCCGGCGATCCGCCCCTCGGCCTCCAGCGCGGTCAGGATGCGGCGCAGCTTGTCGGCCACCAGCATCGCCGGGATCTCGTCGGCGTGCAGCGACGCCTGGATGTAGGCGCAGGGCCGCGCGCCCGCCGTGCCGAAGCGCTGGACGGTCAGGGTCCGCCGGGTGCCGGGGGTGGCGGACGGGAGGTCGATGATGGCGCTGTGCATGGCGGATCGCTGCCGGATGAATGAGAAGCCCGCCCCACCGTGGCGAAGGCCGGGGCGGGCCGCAAGCGCCTTTTGCGCCGGGCTGTCGCGTTTGACGTTCCCTCTCCCCTCTGGGGAGAGGGTTTGGGTGAGGGGGTTGCGCGTGGCGCCACGTCCGGCACAAGCGCAACCCCCTCACCGGCCCTCCGGGCCACCCTCTCCCCGGAGGGGAGAGGGTTAAAAGCCGAGCGATGACCCCGGCCCTTTACGGAAGGGCGGTTCCCGTCAGCACGGCGTCGAACTGCTCCAGCGCCCAATCGACCTGCTCGCGGGTGATGACCAGCGGCGGGGCGATGCGGATGGTGTGGTCGTGGGTGTCCTTCGCCAGCACACCGCGCGCCCGCAGCGCCTCGCAATAGCGGCGCGCCCCGCCCGCCTCCGGGTGAAGCTCCACCGCCAGCATCAGGCCGCGCCCGCGCGTCTCGCGGATCACATTGCTGCGGATGGCGCCGAGCCGCTCCAGAAAATAGGCGCCCTGGGCGGCGGCGTTGTCGATCATGCCCTCCTCCACCAGCACCCGCATGGCGGCGCGGGCGACGGCGCAGGCCAGCGGGTTGCCGCCGAAGGTGCTGCCGTGCTGGCCGGGCTTCAGCACGCCCAGCACCTCGGAGTTCGACAGCACCGCCGACACCGGGTAGAAGCCGCCGGACAGCGCCTTGCCGATCAGGGTGACATCGGCCTCCACCCCCTCATGCTCCTCGGCCAGCAGTTTGCCGGTGCGGCCAAGCCCGGTCTGGATCTCGTCCAGGATCATCACGACGTTGCGCTCCGTGCACAGGTCGCGCACCCGGCGCAGATAGCCGGCGGGCGGGATGACCACCCCGGCCTCGCCCTGGATCGGCTCCAGCAGGACGGCTACCGTGTTGGGGGTCAGCGCCGCCTCCAGCGCCGCCGCGTCGCCGAAGGGCACGGTGCGGAAGCCCGGCGTGAAGGGGCCGAAGCCGCCGCGGGCGTCCGGGTCGGTGCTGAAGCTGACGATGGTGATGGTGCGGCCGTGAAAATTGTCGGAGCAAACGATGATCTCCGCCTGGTTCTCCGGCACGCCGCGCACCTCGTAACCCCATTTGCGCACCGTCTTGATCGCCGACTCCACCGCCTCCGCCCCGCTGTTCATCGGCAGGATCTTGTGGGAGCCGGTCAGCGCCGCCAGCTCCTCGTAGAACGGCGCCAGCTGGTCGTTGCGGAAGGCGCGCGAGGTCAGGGTCAGCTTGGACGCCTGTTGCACCATCGCTTCCAAAATCTTCGGGTGGCAATGGCCCTGGTTGACGGCGGAATAGGCCGACAGGCAGTCGAGGTAGCGGTTGCCCTCGGTGTCCCAGACATACACGCCCTCGCCGCGCGCCAGCACGACGTCCAGCGGCTTGTAATTGTGGGCGCCCAGGCGGTGTTCGGTCCCGATCAGGTCGGCGGCGTGCTGAAGCATGGCGTTCTCTCCGGGGTTGTTTCTTATCGGAACGTCAGACGGCTTGGCCGCCGATCTGCGACTGGGTGACAGCGGGGTCGATGATGCGGCGCCCGAACAGGCTCGCCACCAGATCGACCAGCAGCAAGGCGCTCTTGCCCCGCTCGTCGAGGAACGGGTTCAGCTCCACCACGTCCAGCGAGCCGACGACGCCCGCGTCGTGCAGCATCTCCATGATCAGGTGCGCCTCGCGGTAGGTCGCTCCGCCCAGCACCGCCGTGCCCACCGCGGGCGCGATGGCGGGGTCGAGGAAATCGACGTCCAGGCTGACATGCAGGTGGCCGCCGGCCTGCCGCACCCGCTCGATGATGCGGCGCATGTGGACGCCGACGCCGTGCTCGTCGATCAGCCGCATGTCCACCACGTCCACCCCGCGGGCGCGCAGCAGGCGCCGCTCGCCGGGGTCGAGGGAGCGGATGCCGAACAGATGCACATGGGCCGGGTTCACGGTGGCCCGCTGCTCCGGCGGGAACACGTCGTCGAAGCCGTCCTCCCCGCACAGCAGGGCCACCGGCATCCCGTGCATGTTGCCGGACGGCGAGGTGTGGGGGGTGTTGAAGTCGCCGTGGGCGTCGAGCCACAGGACGAACAGCGGCTTGCCGGCCTCGCGGCAATGGCGGGCCACCCCGGTGACCGAGCCCATGGACAGGCTGTGGTCGCCGCCCAGGAACACCGGCACGCCACCGCCCTGCATCATGGCGTAGGAGCGGTCGGCCAGAGCCCGCGACCAAGCGGTGATCTCCGCCAGACGGGCCGTGGCGGCGTCGCCCGCCGCCCAGGGGTCGGGGGTCAGGTCGCCAAGATCGCGGACCTCGTGCCCAAGCTCGCGCAGGGCGCGGACCAGCCCGGCCGTGCGCAGCGACGCCGGCCCCATCAGGGCGCCGGGATGGCCGGCCCCCGCCTCGATGGGAACGCCGATGATCTCCACGAAGCGCTGATCGTTCCGATCCTCCGACCCCTGCGACGCCATGCCGTCCCTCTCCCTGTTCGAAACGCCCTCCCATGACTATCGGGGGCGGGAGAGGCGACAGAAAGACGGAAAAGTGCCAACAAACGGCGGCGTTTTTGACAGTTTGGCAAGTCCAATTTATCATTCCGGCATGGACGACCTGGACCACCGCTTGCTGGGCCTGCTGCGCGCCGACGCGCGCCAGCCCGTCGCCGGCCTCGCCGCCGCGCTGAAGGTGTCGCGCGCGACCGTGCGCGCCCGCATCGACCGTCTGGTCGAGAGCGGGGTGATTGCCGGCTTCACGGTGCTGCTGCGCAAGGATTTGCGGCCCGCCATGGTCCGGGCCATCACGATGATCGAGGTCGAGGGTCGCGCCGCCGAGACGGTCATCGCCCGCCTGCACGGCTTTCCGGAGGTGCGGACGGTCTACACGACCAACGGGCGCTGGGACGTCGTCGCTGAAATCGAAACGGAGTCGCTGGAGGCCTTCGACGACACGCTGCGCCGCGTCCGGCAGATTGCCGGCATCGCCTCCACCGAGACCAGCATCCTGCTCTCCGCCCGCAAGGCAGTGCTGTAGCCTACCCGCCGAGAGATCACCCCCCCAGGCCGGCCAGCACACCGCCCAGAAGCGGCTGGCCGAACAGCGCGCCAAGAGCGAATCCGACGATCAGCCCGACCGCCGCCGCGACCAGCGCCCGGCCGCCGCCGCCTTTGGGCGCCTCCGCTCCCGCGCCGCGCCCGTTGCCGCCGCCCGTGGACTCGTCGCCCTCGTCGGGCGCCGCCGCGCGGCGGGCGGKGTAGGAGGAGTCGGTGTCGGCGTGCCACGCGCGAATGCGGTCCTGCGCCGGCTTCAGCTGCTCATCGGTCGGGGAGGAGCCGCGGCCGTGAACGATCTCCCAGCCCAGCGCCAGGAAGCGGGTGGTCGTCCGCCCCTCCGGGCTGAAGATCGCGGCGGGCATCCGGCGGTAGGTCGCCTTGACCACGTCCACGTCATAGGGGATCGCCGTGCGGAACATCAGCTCCGGGAATTCGGAACGCAGCAGGGTCAGCGATTCGCGCCCGACCTCATCGTTGGTGATCGACAGCATCAGGATGCCGGCCACCGACAGGTTGGGGTTCATGCCCTTCTGGATGTGCTCGACCACCGACAGGGTGCGCTTCAGCCCGTCCAGCGCGTAGCGCCCCGGGAAGACGGGAAGCACCAGCCGGTCCGACGCCGCCAGCGCGCCCGCCGCCAGATGGCCGAGCGCCGGCGGGCAGTCGATCACCACGTAATCCGGCGGGTTGCGCGAGAAGTGCAGCGCCTTGCGCAGGCCGCGCTGCGAGCCGCCGCGGGCGTCCAGCGCGTGTTCCAGCGAATAGAGCTTCCGCGCCCCGACGATCATCGACAGCCCGTCGAAGCTGGTCGGGGTGATGGCGTCCTCGACGAAGGTGTCCTGGCTCAGCAGGTCGTTGATGCCGACGCGCGCCTTCTCCCGCAGCAGGAAGTTGCTGGTGGCGCTGCTCTGCGGGTCGAAGTCGATCAGGACGACGCTCTTGCCCAGCGCGGCCAGCGCCAGGGCGAGGTTGACGGAGGTGGTCGTCTTGCCGACGCCGCCCTTCTGGTTGTACACCGCCAGGATGGTCGGCTGCCGCGTCTCCGGCGCGTCGAAGACGTCTTCGTGGCTGGTCATGTCCATTCCGCTTCGTCGTTTCGCGGGTGTTCGTCCTGCGGGCCAAGAGCCGCCGAAAGCGGCGCACTATACGCATTGGAACGTGCCGGTGTCTTCCCGCAGATGCGCCGGCGTCCCTTAAAGGTAACAGCCTCAGCGTGCCTTGAAGGCCGCCAGCTGGCCGGGCAGCGGCGCCATGGTCAGGCGGACGCGCACGATCTGCCACCGCCCCTCGGCGCCGGGATGGGTGCCATCGCAGGGGCGGCGGTCGAGGATGTCGAAGGACAGGCTGGACAGGCCGTCCTCCTCCGGGATCGTTCCGCCGGCCCAATTCGCCTGGAAGACCCGCTTGTTGACCCGCGAGATGGGCGAGGCCGAGGCGTCGGGGTTGAAGCCCTCGTTGTCGTGGTCCAGCGGCGCGAACCGGCCGGGCCGCCGCGCAGTCGGAATGCGGCGCGAGCGGATGCGCAGCGACAGGTCGAAATCCTCGTAGCCCCAGCCCCAATAGGCGTTGGAATAGCCATCGATCCGCCGGAACACGTCGTTCGGCATCAGCAGGACGCCGCCCATCGTGCTGTCCAGGTCGGTGGTCACCGTCTGGTCCGAGCGGCCCGGCGCCACCGGCCGCTGCTCGGCCCCGAAGGACAGGATGGGGGTCGGCCGGTCGACCCAGGAGTAATCGGCGTCCACGGGCAGATAGTCGATGTCGTGCAGGCAGGTGTAGCCGCTCTCCGCCTCGCCCAGCAGGAAGCCGACATTCTTGATGGCGCCCCGGTTGAAGGGCAGCCCGGCCTCCTGCTCCACGATGGTGACGCTGTAGTCGATGGGATCGGGGAGCGTTGCGAAGTAAGCGCCGACCCGCGGCACGAAGTCCCGCAGATGCGCCGCGCGGTCGCGGTAGGGCACGACGATGTGAAGCCGCCGGTCCGTGATCGTCATGGCCTGTCTCCTGCGGGTCCGAATCGTTGCCAGATGGTCCGGTAGGCGTCCTCCAGATCGCGGGCGAAGCGGTCGCCGTCGAACAGCGGGCTGGCCGTTCGCGCCGCCGCCAGCTGCGCCTTCAGCCCGGCCAGCCGTGCCCGATCGCGGGCGAGGTCCAGGGCCAGCGCCTCGTAGGCCGCCGGCGTGTCCGTCACCAGTTCCGGCAGTCCCACGGTTTGCAGAAGACTGGCCGCCACCCGCCCGGCAAAGGTGGCGCCACGGCAGGTCACCACCGGAAGCCCGGTCCACAGAGCGTCGCTGGCCGTGGTGTGGGCGTTGTAGGGCAGCGTGTCGAGGAACAGGTCGGCCAGCCGGTGCCGCGCCAGATGCTCCGCCAGGGCGCGCGGAGGCGCGAAGACGAGACGTTCCGGCGCCACCCCGCGGGCCGCCGCCTCGCGCCGCAGGTTGCCGGCCACCAGCGGGTTGCCGGCGTAGAGCCACAGCACGCTCCCCGGCACGGCGTGGAGCAGCCGCGCCCAGACGTCGAACACAGCGGGCGTCAGCTTGTAGGGGCTGTTGAAGCAGCAGAAGACGAAGCCGTCCTTCGGCAACCCGCAATCGGCGCGCGACGGGGTGCGCTCCGCGATGGCGCGGTGGCGATCGTTGGGCTGGTAGCAGTGGGGAAGCCGAACCACCGCCTCGCTGTAGAAGCCCTCCTCGCCCGGCGGGATGGTCACCGCGTCGGCCAGGATCACGTCGATGAAGTCCGCCCCCATGGTGCCGGGATAGCCCAGCCAGTTCACCTGCACCGGGGCGGGACGCGCCGCCAGGATCGCCGTGCGGGCGAAGGCCGTGTAGCCCTTCAGGTCCACCAGGATGTCGATGCCGTCGGCGGCGATGGCTTGCGCGGCGTCGCGGTCGGAGCGGTCGCGCAGATCCACGAAGCGCTCGACCGCCGTGGTCAGTCGGCGGCGCATCGGGCTGCCGTCGTCGATGCCGGTGGAATAGGCGGCGACGGCGAAGCGCGTCCGGTCGTGCCGCTCCAGAAGCTCCGCCATCAGATAGGCGGTGGCGTGCTCATGGAAATCGGCGGAGAGGTAGCCGATGCGCAGGCGCCCGCCGGCAGGGACGGCAGGCCGGGCCACCGTCGGCACGCCGCGCGCCTTCTGCCGCGCCCAGCGCTCCGACGCCGCCCGCTGGTCCGCCGGGGTCGTGTCCACCGCCAGCAGGCCGAAGGGCGGCACACCCAGCGCCCCGGCGCGCATCCGTCCGATCAGGTCGCGTTCCAGCGCCGGCAGGTCGCGCCAGTCGCAGGCGTGCCTCTGCTGCTGCACCAGCTGCGCCAGCGCCGGGTTGTAGGCGGGGGAGAGCCGGCGGACGCGGCGGAGGGCCTCGATGGACGGCGCGATCCGGTCCGCCAGCGTCGCGGCGGCGGCCAGATCCTCCCAGCCCGCCGATTCGCCGGGGTCGAGCGCCACCGCCCGGCGCAGCGCGTCGAGCCCGGCGTCCGGCCGCAAGGCGCCGGTCAGCGTCTGGCCGAGAATCCGCCACGCCACGCCATGGTCCGGACGCCGTCCGATCGCGCCGCGCAGCACCGCCAGGGCACCCACCGTGTCGTGCAGGCCGCGCAGCTCCGCCGCCAGATTGACCGCCGCCTCCGGGAAGTCGGGCTGGAGTTGAAGAACCGTCCGGTACTCCGCCACCGCCGCCTCCCGCCGGCCGGCGGCGGCGAGCGCGTTGGCGAGGTTGTGGCGCAGGGCGGGATCGTCGGGCACCAGCCGCACCGCCACCGCGTTCATCCATACCGCCTCGGCCCAGCGACCCGCCGCGTGGGCGGCGTTGCCCAGCAGCATCCAACCATGCCGGTCCGCCGGATTCAGCGCCGCCATGCGGCGGCCGATCCGCGACGCCTCGTCCCGGCGCCCGGCGGCCAGGGCGAGAACGCCGAGATTGTTCAGGGACACCGCGTGCTCCGGATTGCGCGACAGCGCCGCGCGGTAGGCGGTTTCGGCCTCGCCGGTCCGGCCCAGAGCGTCCAACGCGACCGCCAGATTCTTCCAGGTACCGGCGTCCTCCGGCCGGTGGCGCAGGGCCTCACGGTAGGCCGCCTCCGCCGCGCCGGGTTGGCCCTGCTCCTGAAGCGCCACGCCCAGATTGTTCCACACCTCGCCCAGACCGGGGCAGGCCACCAGGACGGCGCGGTAATGCGGCTCGGCCTCCACCGGACGCCCCTGGGCGTGAAGAGCCAGCGCCACCCCGTAATGGGCGTCGGGGGAGTCGGGCGCCAGCTTCAGCGCCGCGGCGTACACCGCCCCCGCCGGCCCCCATTGCGACAGGCCGGCCAGCAGGCCGCCGAAATCCAGATAGATGTCCACGTCCCGGCACAGCGCCAGCGCCTGCTGGAACAGCGCCACGGCCTCGCGGACGCGGCCTTCGCGCTGGGCGACGACGGCCTGCCGGTGCAGAGCGGCGGCCCGTTCGGCGGTTTCGGAAAGGTCCATGGGCTCCCCCTCAATCCCGCTGGCGGGTGTGCAGCAGGATGCGCGGAATCTCCGGCGGGCGGCGGTCGTCGCCCCATTGCGAGATGTCGGGGATCGTGCTCACCCCGCGGCGGCGGGCCAACAGGCTGAGGATGCTCTGGTCGTGCCGGTGGTCGCGGAATTCCGGGTAGTCGGGCTTGCCGCACTCGTTCGGCGCGTCGGTGAGGATGCGCTCGTCCTGGGCGAAGCGCAGCCATTCGGAGACGAAGGCGATGGTTTCCGGCGTCCGCTCGCAGACGATGAAACTCGCCAGGATCTGGGTGGCGTCGGTGTATTCGGGCCGGTCCAGCCGCATGAAATGGAAGCAGTCCCGCTTGGTCCAGCCGCGGTTCTTGAACGCGTCCTGCAGCGTGAACAGCAGGATGGGCAGGTCGCGCCGCTCCCGGCAGAGGTCGATCACCGGGTCGGCGCGGTGCACGAAATGGGCGCCGCTGTCGCAGTAGAACAGCACGTCGCCGTCCTTCAGATGGTCGCGCAGCAGGGTCCAGATGGCCCAGGGCTTCCACAGCCAATAGCCCGCGCCGCGCGGCTGGTCGAGGATGAAGCGGTTGCGCTCGACGAAGGCCGGGTCGATGTGCCCGCGGCCCAGCATGGCCACAGAGTCGAAGCCGCCGATTTCCATCCCGCTCCGCGCGTTGCGCTTCTGCGCCGCCAGAAAGGCTCCGTCCGCGTAATTCAGAAGCACCCGCGCCATTCCGCCTCCCCTCCGGCCCTCACAGCCGGCTTTCAATCCAGTCAGCGAGGCGGTAGGCGTCGAAATGGAACTCCTCCGTCCCCAGGAAGGGCGCCACGGCGCGGTGGGCGCAATAGGCGTCGTAATCGTTGTCCACCGCCAGGATGTGCTCCACCGCCTCCTCGTCCGTGGCGAAGCGCGACACGTCGATGAAACTGCCGGCCGCCACCTCCCGCTCCAGGTCGGGATCGCCCCAATAGAGCGGCACCGCCCCGGCCTGGAAGACGTCGAGGATCTTCTCCGTCAGATAGCCGGGATGGCTGGCGTTCTCGAAGGCGAAGGCGAAGCGGTAGCGTTCGAAGACGCGGATCTTCGCCAGCCAGCCCATCTTGACGACGCTGCCGGTGTTGTTCAGGTGCCAGCCCACCGAATCGACGCGCCGCCGCCCGTCCAGCGCCGGGAAGAAGCGGTTGCGACGCTCCCCGTTCGGGTTCTTGTAGAGGAAGGCGCAGAAGTTGCGCTCCGCGAAGGCCGCCCGCGACGGCGGCGACGGCGGCAGGACGGGCGAGCAGAAATACGGCACCGCCCCCTCCCGCATGTGCTCGTAGGCGTGCATGACGTAGAGCGGCAGGCGGTAATGGCGCGGGTCGTCGACGCGGTCGAACGACACCGCCATGTCGAAGCCGTCCAGCGGCGGGCGGACGTTCTCCCCGGTGAAGAACAGGGTGCGCCGGCTGCGCGCCTCGCGGTGCCGCCCGCCGAAGACCGACACGATGGCGAGGTCGCTGTCGTCCTCGACCACCGACAGGTCGAAGCGGCTGGATAAAATCTCGATGAAGAAGTTCGTGCCGGAGTCGAACTCCGGCCAGAAGTCGTGGAAGGCCAGCTTCAGCCGCGGCTTGCCGCCGCGCCGTCCGCGGTAGGGACCGTGCAGCAGGAAGCGGTCGAGCCGCTCGGGATCGCCGCCGGGCTTCGCCAGGAATTCCTCAAGAAACGCGCTTGTCCGCTGATCGAGCATCCCGCCATCCGTGCCGGATCGTTGCGCGACGCACGATACGGTCGCCGCGGCGGGAACGCCACCCCTTCCACGCGGTCAACGGGTCGGGTGGAGCGACGCGGACAACAAAAAACGCCCCGCGAATGACGGAGCGTTCGAAACACCACGATCCCGTAAGGGAATGAAGTGGTGCCCAGGGACGGAGTCGAACCGCCGACACGGGGATTTTCAGTCCCCTGCTCTACCAACTGAGCTACCTGGGCACCGAGGCCGCGGTGGAGACCGCGGCGCGTCGAGGCGCGCTTTGTAGGCAAATTCGCCGGGCCTGTCCAGCCCTAAAATGCAGAAATCCGCCGCCCCGTCACTCCCGCTCGTCGGCCTCCTCGGCGTCCGGACGGTCGGGGCTTTCGATGCGGTAGACGCCCCCCAGCCAGCGCGACAAATCCACGTCGGCGCAGCGCTTGGAGCAGAAGGGCTTGGTCTCCTCCGCCGCCGGGCGGCCACAAATCGGGCAGGCTTTCTCAGAAGGCTTCTGGTTGTCGTTCATCGCTCAATCCTCCGCCGCTGCCCTGCGGCCGGCACCCAGCAATTCAGCCAGAGCCGTGCCGCGCCGGGCGCGGGTCATCTCCACCAGACCCAGCTTGGACAGGCCATAGACCTGGGTCTGCGCCGGGTCATCCTCCACCGCGCGGGACAGGGCGTTCAGCAACCGTTCGGCGTCGCCCCGGTTGCGCATGTTGACGAAATCGACGACGACGATCCCCCCGGCGTTGCGCAGGCGCAGTTGCCGGGCGATCTCCGCCGCCGCCTCCAGATTGACATCCAGCGGGTTGCCGCGTTCCCCCGCGTTGACGTCCACGACGGTCATCGCCTCGGTCCGCTCGATGACCAGCGACCCACCTCCGGACAGCGGCACCCGCGTGCCGAGCAGCGTGTCAATCTCAGCGTCGAGATCGCGCAGGTCGAACAGCCGCTGCCGACTGTCGGACGGCGTGGCGAGCAGGCGTGCGTCGAAGGGCTCCACCCGCCCCTCCAGGTCCGGCGCGCGGTCGGCGCACCAGTCGGCGAGGTCGCGGGCCAGAGCCGCGTCGTCCACGATGATCCGTGACGGAACGCCCCCCCCATGCTCGATCAGCGCACGGCGCGGCGCGTCGGGGCCGGTCAGCAGCAATGAGGGTCCGCCGCCCCGCTCCGCCGCGTCGCGGATCGACCGCCACGCCAGATGCAGCGCGTCCGACTCCGCGGCCAGCAGTCCGTCCGGGGCGGTGGCGGCGCCCGCCCGAACGATCCAGCCGGCGCCGGGGGCGATGTCCTGGATGCGGCGGGCCAGTTCGGTGCGCTCCGGCCCGCTGCCCAGCCGCTTCGACACCGCCACGTCGCGGCCCAGCGGCGCGTGCACCAGGAAGCGGCCCGGCAGGGTGATGTCCATGGTCAGGGACGGCCCCTTGGCCCCGGTGGCGTCGGTCTTCACCTGCACCAGCACGGTCTGGCCGGTGCGCAGCAGGTTGCCGATCCGCTCGCCCTTGGCCTTCGGACGCCCCTGCGGCCCGCGGGCGTCCAGCGCCGAGAGCAGGCCGGACTTGCCGGTGCCGAGATCGACGAAGGCGCCATCCAGCCCCGTCGCGATGCGCTCCACCCGGCCGAGAAACACATGGCCCAGCAGGGACGGACGCTCGGCATGGTCGATGTAGAGGTCGGTCAGCCGCCCGCCGGTGAGCACGGCGGCCCGCGTCAGCGGACCGTTGCGGTCGATCAGGATCTCCGATCCGCTCCCGCCCGCCGGGCCGCTCACGGCAGCGGGAACCCCGCGCCGCGCAGCAGCGCCGCCACCTCGAACAGGGGCAGCCCGACCACGTTGCTGTAGGAGCCACCGATCCAGCGGACATGGGCCGCCGCCCGGCCCTGGATCGCGTAGCCGCCGGCCTTGCCCTGCCATTCGCCGCAGGCGATGTAGGACTCGGTCTCCTCGTGGGACAGCGACTTGAAGGTCACGTCGGTGCGCACCAGCCGATCCGACCGGCGCAAGGCCTCGCCTTCGCCGGTGGGCGACAGAAGCACGACCCCGCCGAACACCCGGTGCCGCCGCCCGGACAGCAGGCCGAGGCAGGCGCGGGCCTGTTTCTCCTCCTCCGCCTTGGGCAGGATGCGGCGGCCGCAGGCGACCACCGTGTCGGCCGCCAGCACGAAGGCGCCGGGATGGCGCGCGGCCACGGCTGCGGCCTTCTCGCCGGCCAGACGCAGCGCGTGCTGGGGCGGAAGCTCCCGCGGCAGGGGCGACTCGTCGATGTCTGCGGGGTCGACCGCGTCGGGCACCACGCCGATCTGGCGCAACAGGTCGAGCCGGCGGGGCGAGGCGGACGCCAGCACGAGCCGGTGGGTGGTTTCGGTGCTCATAACGCGGGGAGAATGGCCGACGGTGGAAACCGGTTCAACGCGGGAAACCGGTTCAATCACTTGAACCGGAACGTGATCCGGCCCTTGGTCAGGTCGTAGGGCGTCATCTCGACGTTGACGCGGTCACCGGCCAGCACGCGGATGCGGTTCTTGCGCATCTTGCCGGAGGTGTGCGCCAGCACTTCATGCTCGTTGTCGAGCTTCACACGGAACATCGCGTTCGGCAGCAGCTCGACGACGGTTCCGGAGAACTCGATCAGATCTTCCTTAGCCATAGCCCCTTAAGTCCGTAACAGTTTCGAGGCAATAACTGACCTCCCGAAGCCGCCCGGTCAAGGGGGATTCCACCGGGGGCGGTGAGCCTCCGGCGTGGGGGTTGGCCAAAGCCTTCCAGATGGGACGGAAACAGCCGGCGGTTCAGCCGAACGGGTTTCCGTCGCCGTTTTCATACTCCGACGCGCCGTCCGCGTCCATGCCCGCGGTGCCGCCGAGCGCCGCCGACTGGAAAGAACTGAGCGGCGACGGGCCGCCGTCAAGCCGGACACGGGGTTCCGCGGCCTGCGCGATGCGCTCGAACATCTCCTTCTGGTCAGTGTCCATGCGCCGCGTCAGCCGCGCGACGGTCTCCGACGCGGTGAGTTCCCGGCCCGAGGCGCGGTCGTAGAACAGGCCACGGTTGCTCCGCGCCGCGGCGGGCAGAAGCTCCGCGGCGGCCGCCCTGGGCGACGACTCGGCGGCGCGGAGCAACTTGGCGGCCCCGCCCACCCCCAGCACATAGGCGATGCGGCTCTCGGTCTCCGACACCGGGCGCTTCAGCCGCTCCTCCAGCCGGTCGCGCCCCTCGGACAGGTAGCGCGCGGCCATGCCGGCGGACAGGTCGACATCGTGGCGCAGCGCCAGGATTTGGCGGCGCACCGCCGGGTCCTTGACCGAGGGGATGCCGTTGCGGCTCTGGATCGCGCTCGCCAGTTCCCCCTGGCCGTAGGCGGCGCCATGGCGGCGGAACAGGTCCAACCACGTCCGCTCCAGGAACTGGAACGGACCGGCGGCGGAGCTGGAGCGGTTGCGGGCCGCCGGGTCCAGGCCGCTTTCCTGGGTCGCCTGGGCGAGGATGGCGGTAAAGCTGTGGCCCGACAGGCCGGCGACCTGCTGGGCCGCCAGAATCACCTGCCCGGCGGCGGGGTTGCCGGCCAAGGCGGTGCTGATGGCCGTCGGCTGCTGGGCGGAGACCGTGGCGGCGTCGGGCTTGCGGGTGGGAAACGGCACACGGGTCCCATCGGCAAGCTGGATCGGTGCCTCCGGCTTCGTCGTCGGCAGGGGCGGAACCTTCTGTCCGTTGGCCAGCCGCCCGCGCGGAACCGGCTGGACCTCCGCCAGCGCGCTTTGGAACGACCCGCCCGACGCGGCGCCAGCCGAGGATGGTAACGCGGGGACGTCCGGCTTGCGCTCGGGAATCGGGGCGAGTGGAGGCAGCGCGACCTTCATGGAACACCGGAACCGTCAAACCGGAACCGCTCTGGCGGAACCCTTCACCGCAGCTTTAGCACAAAAGCCTTAATTTTTCTTAATCATTGACCGGATCATGGCGGCGGGCCTCAATTGCCCGGCGTGTCGGCCATGCGGAAGGGGCCAGGATCAACCGCCGTCCGCCGCCCCTCGCCGTTCCAATGGTCGACGGCGGCCAGAAGGCGGCTTTTTTCCAGGGGCTTGGCCAGATGGTCGTCCATGCCGGCCTGCCGGCAACGCTCCACCTCCACGGCCAGCACGCCCGCCGACAGGGCCAGGATCGGGATGCGGCCCAGCGGGCCGGGAAGCGCCCGGATGCGCCGCGTCGCCTCCAGCCCGTCCATCACCGGCATCTGCACGTCCATCAGCACGAGGTCGTAGGCGCGCTCCTGCACCGCGGCCACGGCGGCGGCGCCGTCGGGCACCGCGTCCACATGGTGCCCGGCCCGGGCCAGCATGGCGATGACCAGATCGCGGTTCATCGCCAGATCCTCGGCCAACAGGATTCGTGCGCCGCGGCTGGACGGTTCGTGCTGATGCAGGGCGCCACCGTCGTGGTCGTCCCGCTCCGGGGCGCTGGCCGGTTTCAGCGGCAGGCTGAACCAGAAGGTGCTGCCGACTCCGGGACGGCTTTCCACACCGATCTCGCCGCCCATCAGTTCCACCAGACGGCGGCAGATGGCCAATCCCAGCCCCGTGCCGCCGCGCCCGCGCTCCAACTGGCTGAAGCGCTGGAACAACTCGCGCTGGCGGTCTTCGGGCACGCCGATGCCGGTGTCGCTGACGGTGAAGGTGTAGCGGCGGGGGCCGGACTCGTCGCCCATGGCCTTGACGGTCAGGCGGATGCTGCCCGTGTCGGTGAATTTCACCGCATTGCCCAGCAGATTCAGCAGGATCTGGCGCACACGGTCGGGGTCGCCCAGCACATAGCCGCGCGCCGCCGCTGAGACGGACGTGTGCATCTCCAGACCCTTCTGCTCGGCGGTCAGCCGCACGATGGCCTGGCAGCGGTCGGCCAGATCGTCCAGCCGGAACGGCACGCAGACCAGATCCAGCTTGCCCGCCTCCAGCTTCGACAGGTCCAGAACGTCGTTGATGACCGTCAGCAGGGAGCGCCCGGCGTCCCGCACCTGGGAGGCGTAGCGCCGCTGCTCCGCCGTCAACGGCGTCTCCATCAGCATGTCGGCAAATCCGATCACACCATTCATCGGCGTGCGGATCTCGTGGCTCATGGTCGCCAGGAAGTCCTCCTTGGCGCGGCTGCCGGCGCGGGCCTCCTCCATGGCGGCGCGCAGTTCCTGCTCACGCCGCTTCAGCCGGCCCGACATGTCGTTGAAGGCGTTGGCCACCAGCCGGATCTCGTCGGGAGCGCCGCGAGCCTCCACCATGGTCCCGACGTCGCCGGCGCCGATCCGGGTCGCCGCTTGGCTGAGAACGCGCATCCAGCGCAGGACCGAGGCATGAAGCAGCGACCAGAGCGCCGCCACGCTGAACAGCCCGGCGATGCCGAGCAGGACCAGCCCGCGCAACAGGTCGCGCTGCGCATCCGCCACGATCGGTCCGGTCGGCATGCCCACTGCGAAGACGGTATCGGTTTCCGGAGAATGGCGGAAAGCCCAGATGCGGGTGCGCCCGTCGGCGCTTTCGCTTTCGAACACGCCGCTGCCCTCGGCCAGCATGCGCTTGATGTATGGGAAATCCCCCAGACTGCGCCCGACCCAGCCTTCTGGATCGGGCTGGCGCGCGATCAGGACCCCGCGGCGGTCGAGCACCAGGATGCGCGCGTCGTCCTGCTTCGTCACCTTCACCAGATCGGTCAGCCAGGCGAGATCGATCGCCACCCCCAGAACCCGCTCGACCTCACCGTTCGCCAGCACCGGCTGCACGGCCAGGATCAGCGGCTTTCCCGACCGCTTGCCGATCACCACGTCGCTCAGCACGAAGGATTTGGTGTCCAGCGCCCGCTGGAAATACTCGCGCTCGCGCAGGCTGATGCCGGAACCGGGGCCGGTCGTGTCGCAGATGATCAGGCCGTTCGGGTCGGTCACCCACACGCCGGTGGTCCAGCGGTGCTGCCGCGGCATCGGCGCCAGCGTGGCGACGCACGAGTCGGTGCTGCTGTGGTCGGCATCGCGGATCGCCGGCACCAGGGCCAGAACGCTCAGCAGGTTCCGCGCCTCGCCGATCAGGTCGCGCTGGCGCTCCACCCCGTCCTCGGTCAGGTGCCGGGCCAGTTCCCGGGCGCTGCTCAGGCGCTGGTCGAGCTGCTGGTCGAAGAAATACAGTGCCCCGGCCAGCGGCAGGGCCAGGGACGCCAGAACGACGCCCATCAGACGCAGACGGAGACTCCGCAGGCCGGTGACACGAAACAGGCGGGACGGTAAACCGGCGAGCATCACGCGAAGAACCTCTCAAGGACCTCTAGAGACTAGGCGGAGGTGCGCACGTCATTCGATGATTCATCTCAATACCACCTCAACCCATCCTTGAAAAAGGACTTCACAAAATCCCGTCGCCGAACTGGCGGACGATCACACCGTCGGACCGCGGGACAGAGGAAACCGCTCCTTGACCCTGCCCAGCAGCCCGTCCCGCACCTTGCGGTAGGCGTCCAGCATCGCCTCGCGGTTGCCGTCCACAAGGGTGGGGTCGAAGGTGTTCCAGAACTCCACCTCGCAGGCCATCGTGCGGGTCATCTCGATGGCGCGGTGCTGCGCCTCCGGCGACAGCGACACGATCAGATCGAAATTCGTGTCCTCCAGATCCTCGAAGCTGCGGCAGCGGTGGCGGGACAGGTCGATGCCCATCTCCTCCATCACCGCCACGGCGAAGGGATCGACCTCGTCGCCCTCGCGCACGCCGACCGAATCGACATAGACGCGCGTGCCGTGGAAATGCCGCATGATCGCCGCCGCCATCGGGGAGCGGATCATGTTGTAGGTGCAGGCGAACAACACGCTCGTCACGGGGAGCGGTTGCAGCACCGGGGCCATGCGCCGCCCGACCCCGTCAGCCGCGGATGTGGAGGACGCAGATCAGCGTGAACAGCCGACGCGCCGTCTGGAGATCCATTTCGACCTTTCCGGCCAGCCGTTCGCGCAGCATCTCCGATCCTTCGTTGTGCAGGCCACGGCGCCCCATGTCGATCGCCTCGATCTGCGAGGGCGTGGAGCGCTTGATCGCCTGATAGTAGCTTTCGCAGATCAGGAAATAGTCCCGGACGATGGACCGGAAGCCGGTCACCGGCAGGGTGATCTTGTCCAGCGCGCTGTCGTCGTCGCGCCGCACGTCGAAGACCAGCCGGTTGTCCTCGATCGACAGATGCAGATGGTAGGGGCCGCAATCGGCGTGGTCGCAGGGGCAGAACTCGTTGTCTTCGAGCAGGTCGAAGATGGCAACCGCGCGCTCGTGCTCCACCTCCGGCTTGCGCCGGATCACGGTCTTCTCGTCGAGCGTCACGTGGACGATGCGGCGGTTGCCCTTGGTGCTCACCCCTGACCTCCCCCCGGCAGGCGCAGCGCCACCGACAGCGCGTGCGCGTCCAGACCCTCCGACCGGGCCAGCGTCACCGCCGCCGGGCCGATCGCCTTCACACTGTCCGCGTCGCAGGCGACGAAGGTCGTCCGCTTCATGAAATCCAGCACGTTCAGGCCGGACGAGAAGCGCGCGGAGCGCGCCGTCGGCAGGACGTGGTTCGGGCCGGCGACGTAATCGCCGATGGCCTCCGGCGTGTAGCGGCCGAGGAAGATGGCCCCGGCGTTGCGGACCTTCGCTGCCAGAGCGTCGGGGTCCTCCACCGCCAGTTCCAGATGCTCCGGCGCCAGCCGGTCGATCAGGGCCGGCGACTCGGCCAGCAGGTCGCGCACCACGATGATGGCGCCGTGTTCCCGCCAGCTTTCCCCGGCGATGGCGGCGCGCGGCAGAGTCTCCAGATGCCGGTCCACCGCCGCCGCCACCGCGTCGGCGAAAGCCGGGTCGTCGGTGATGAGGATCGACTGGGCCGAGGTGTCGTGCTCCGCCTGGGACAGCAGGTCCATGGCGATCCAGGCGGGATCGTTCCGGTTGTCGGCGACCACCAGGATCTCCGACGGGCCGGCGATGCTGTCGATGCCGATGGTGCCGTAGACCAGCCGCTTGGCGGCGGCGACGAAGGCGTTGCCGGGGCCGACGATCTTGTCCACCGGGGCGATGGTCGCCGTGCCGTAGGCCAGCGCGGCCACCGCCTGGGCGCCGCCGATGCGGTAGATCTCGGTGATGCCGCAGCGCTTGGCGGCGGCCAGGACCAGCGGGTTGATCGCCCCGTCCGGAGTCGGCACCACCATGACGATGCGCTCCACCCCGGCGACCTTGGCCGGCAGGGCGTTCATCAGGACGGAGCTGGGGTAGGACGCCGTGCCGCCCGGCACATAGAGGCCGGCGGCACCGACCGCCGTCCAGCGGGCGCCCAGCCGCACGCCCTGGGCGTCGCGGTAGTCCGTCGTCTCCGGCACCTGCAGGCGGTGGAAGCTCTCGATGCGCTCGGCCGCTGTGTCGAGCGCGCGCAGCAGGTCGTCGTCGCACTGCCCGACCGCCGCGTCCACCTCCTCCTGGGAGATGCGCAGGGTGGCGGGGGTCAGCGTCTGGCGGTCCCAGCGGGCGGTGTAGTCGATCAGCGCCGCGTCGCCGCGCTTGCGCACGTCGTCGATGACGCCGGCAACCAGGACCTGCACGTCCTCGCTGGCCTCGCGCTTGGCGTGCAGCAGACCCTCGAAACCGTCGGCGAAGCGGGGGTCCTGGGCATCAAGCCTGACGGGCATTCACAGCCTCCCGGAAGCGGTCGATCCAGCCGGAGATTTCCTCGGGCCGCGTCTTGAAGGCGGCGCGGTTGACGATGAGGCGGGAGGTGACGTCGGCGATGTGCTCGATCTCCACCAGCCCGTTCGCCTTCAGCGTCGAGCCGGTGGACACCAGATCGACGATGCGGCGGCACAGGCCGAGGGTCGGGGCAAGTTCCATCGCGCCGTTCAGTTTCACGCACTCCGCCTGCACCCCGCGCGCCGCGAAATGCTTCCTGGTGACCTCCGGGTATTTGGTCGCGACCCGCACGTGGCTCCAACGCGACGGATCGTCGCTCTCCCCCAGTTCGACCGGCTCGGCGACCGACAGGCGGCACTTTCCGATGCCGAGGTCGAGCGGCGCGTAGATTTCCGGATAGTCGAATTCCATCAGCACGTCGTTGCCGGCCACGCCCAGATGGGCGGCGCCGAACGCGACGAAGGTCGCCACGTCGAAGGACCGGACGCGGATGATGCTGAGATTCGGGATGTTGGTCGCAAAGCGCAGGAGCCGGCTGTCCTCGTCGTCGAACGCCGCTTCCGGCTCGATGCCGGCATGGGCGAGCAACGGGCGCAGCTCCTTCAGGATGCGTCCCTTGGGCAGGGCCAGAACCAGCGGCTGACTGGCCGACACGTTCGACGACGCATCGGCCGGCGTGCTGGGCGCCGGCGCGCCAAGAGCACGGGTATCGGCGGGCAAAGAACTCTCCTCGGGCTGAACCGCTGCCCGGATATACCACATTCCGCGCCGCCGTCACGGTCTTAGGAGGCATAAGTGCGGTGCAGGGCGGCCTTGTTGGTGCCGATCGCCGTCCGTGCCCCCACGCTTCACCTGCCGGCAAATTCAACATAATGAAAATGTCCTATGCGCATTTTCACAAATCAACTCTCATTTTCCGCCTTGACCGAATGCCCATCGACATTGTAGATAAATCCCCGGACGCCCAAGGGGGGCGCCCCGCGGCAATTTGATCGCCAGCTTGCGCCGCGTCACCAAACGCTAAAGCGCCACGATACCGGTCGTGGAACTCTGACAGGAGTGACCGGAATGACCATGATGCCCCTCACCTCCCCCGCCGATCGGACCGGCACTGCGATGGGCCTGTGTTGCCGAATGCGCAACGCCTCGTGTCGCCGCTGACCCCAGCGCGCCGACCCGTTCCGTCCAGCATCCGATCCGCATGAAGCCCGCGCGCCGCAGCGCCGCGGGCCGAGGGAGAACGCCGTCATGAGCACCTCCAACGCCTACGCCATTGAAGTTCAGGGCCGGTCCGCCGGCATCGTCGTCGCCGGCCAGGGCGGCTTCACCTTCTTCGTGTCCGACTGGTCCTTCAAGGACCTGGACCGCAAGACCTTCCGCAACGTCGGGCAGGCCGAGCGCGCCGCCAAACAGTTGGCGGCCCGGCGCTCCGGCGTGCGGCGGCGCTGATCGCGCGGCTGCATTTCACACGCCTCCATCGCTCGACCAAGCCATTCCACACCACGCATAAAGGACTTGTTCCGTGAAAGCCTTTCTGACGTCCCTTGTCACCGCCGCCCTGCTCACCGTCTCCACCGGCGCCGGCGCCGCGGCCCTGAAGCTCGGCGTGTCCGCCGGCCCCTATGGCGAGATCCTGGAATACACGGCGAAGATCGCCGCCAGGGAGGGCCTGAAGGCGGAGGTGATCGAGTTCACCGACTGGAACATGCCCAACGCCGCCCTCCAGTCCGGCGACATCGACGCCAACAACTTCCAGCACCAGCCCTTCCTGGACAACCAGATCAAGCAGCGCGGCTACGACATCGTGCCGGTCGCCAAGAGCATCGTCGTGCCGATGGGCATCTACGCGAAGAAGGTGCAGTCGCTGGCCGACCTGAAGGAAGGGGCCAGCGTCTCCATCCCCAACGACCCGACCAACGGCGCCCGCGCGCTGTTCCTGCTGGCCAAGGCCGGGGTGATCGGGCTGAAGGACGGGGCGGGGCTGAACACCTCCATCGCCGACATCGCGTCCAACCCGAAGAAGATCAAGTTGGTGGAGTTGGACGCCGCCCAGCTTCCCCGCTCGCTGGACGATGTGGATGCCTCGGTCATCACGCTGAACTACGCGGTCCTGGCGGGCCTGACCCCCAAGACCGCCCTGGTGCTGGAGGACGACCAGTCGAAATGGCACCTCGTCTGGGCCGTCCGCAAGGATCGCGCCGAGGACCCGGCGATCAAGCGCTTCATCGAGCTGTACCGATCCGCCGAGGTGCGGGACTTCATCAACACGCGCTTCAACGGCACCATCATCCCGACCTGGTGAGCGCTGTCCGCCGATTCCCTCTCCCGTCCCGGGAGAGGGGATTTGAAGGCCAGAAAACTCCTCCTTTCCAGGAAGCTCCGTCATGACCGGCCCGTTCAGCCGCACCGCCTCGATCTATGACCGCGACCTCGCCCCCGATCCCGCGAACCACATCCCGCTCAGCCCGCTCAGCTTCCTGAAGCGCGCCGCGAAGGTCTATCCGGACAAGCCGGCCATCCGCCACGGCCGCCGGACCATCACCTACGCCCAGTTCCACGACCGGGTGCGACGCTTCGCCGGGGCGCTGCTGCGGGCCGGGGTGAGGCGCGGCGACACGGTGTCGGTGCTGGCGCCCAACGTCCCGGCGCTGCTGGAGGCCCATTACGCGGTGCCGTTGGCCGGCGCGGTCCTGAACGCGCTGAACACCCGGCTGGACGCCGCGGCCATCGCCTTCATCCTGGACCACAGCGAGACGCGGCTGCTGATCGTGGACCGCGAGCTGTCCCCGGTCGCCAAGGCCGCGCTGGCTCTGACCGAACGCCCGGTCACGGTGGTGGAGATCGCCGACAAGCAGGCGCCCGACGCCCCGTCGCTGGGTGCCGTGGAGTATGAGGACTTCCTCGCCGCCGCCGACCCCGCTCCCTGGCGCGGGCCGGACGACGAGTGGCAGGCCATCGCGCTCAATTACACCAGCGGCACCACCGGCAATCCGAAGGGCGTCGTCTACCACCACCGCGGCGCCTATCTCAACGCGCTGGGCAACGCCTTCACGCTGAACGTCCGGCCTGAGAGCGTCTTCCTGTGGACCCTGCCGATGTTCCACTGCAACGGCTGGACCTACAGCTGGGCGGTCACCGCCGCGGGCGGCACCCATGTCTGCCTGCGCCGGGTGGAGCCGGCGGCGATCTTCGACGCCATCGCGGAGCTGGGCGTCACCCATTTGTGCGGCGCGCCGATCGTGCTGAACATGCTGATCCACGCCCCGGCGGCGGTGCGGCGGCCCGCCCCCCGCCAGGTGATCGTGGGGACCGGCGGGGCCGCTCCCCCGTCCGCCGTGCTGGCCGGCATGGCGGCGCTGGGCTTCGAGGTTGTGCACATGTACGGGCTGACCGAATGCTACGGCCCGGCCACCGTCTGCGCGCCGCAGGACGGCTGGGAGGATCTGGACGCCGACGGGCTGGCTCTGCAGTTCGCGCGGCAGGGGGTGAACCACGTCGCGGTGGAGGACGCGACCGTGCTCGACCGCGAGACCGGCCGGCCGGTCCCCGCCGACGCCCAGACCATCGGCGAGATCGCGCTGCGCGGCAACACGGTGATGAAGGGCTATCTGAAGAATCCCGCGGCGACGAAGGAGGCGCTGAAGGACGGCTGGTTCCGCACCGGGGATCTGGGCGTGCTGCATTCCGACGGCTATATCGAGGTGAAGGACCGCAGCAAGGACATCATCATATCCGGCGGCGAGAACATCTCTTCCCTGGAGGTGGAGGAGGCGTTGTACCGGCACCCCGCCGTTCTGGAGGCCGCCGTGGTCGCCCGTCCCGACGACCGTTGGGGCGAGAGTCCCTGCGCCTTCGTCACGGTGAAGCCCGGCGCGGAGCGCCCCTCTGAGTCCGACATATTTCAATGGTGCCGCGACCGCATTGCGCACTACAAGGTGCCCCGCACCGTCGTGTTCAGCGATCTGCCGAAGACATCGACCGGTAAAATCCAGAAGACCGTCCTGCGCGACGCCGCCCGCGATCTGGGCGCGCGTCGGGAGGCCAAGAGCGTATGATAACCTTCGAACAGCTTCAGAAAACCTATCCGTCCCGCGGCACCGGGCAGCCGGTCCAGGCGCTCGCCGACATCGACCTGACCATCGGGCGCGGCGAGATCTACGGGATCATCGGGCGGTCGGGCGCCGGCAAATCCACGCTGCTGCGCACCGTGAACCTGCTGGAGAAGCCGACCTCCGGCCGCGTCCTGGTGGACGGGGTGGACGTCACCGCCCTGTCGCCCCGCGCGCTGCGCGAGGCGCGGCACAGCATCGGCATGATCTTCCAGCACTTCAACCTGCTGTCTTCGCGCACGGTGTTCGACAACGTCGCCCTGCCGCTGGAACTGGCCGGGGTGGCGAAGGCGCAGATCCGCGCGACGGTGGAGCCGCTGCTCGACCTCGTCGGCCTCACCGACAAGCGCGACCGCTACCCGGCGGAGCTGTCGGGCGGGCAGAAGCAGCGCGTCGGCATCGCCCGCGCGCTGGCCAGCAAGCCCAAGGTGCTGCTGTCCGACGAGGCGACCTCCGCCCTCGATCCGGAGACGACGACCCAGATCCTCCATCTGCTGGCCGACATCAACAAGCGGCTGGGGCTGACCATCGTCCTGATCACCCACGAGATCGCCGTCATCAAGGAGATCTGCCACAAGGTGGCGGTGATGGAGAACGGGCGGATCATCGAGCAGGGGCCGGTCTTCGACATCTTCGCGCACCCCAAGCACGAGACGACGAAGACCTTCGTCGATCCGGTGATCAACCGCGGCATCCCGGAGTCCTTGCGCGCCCGCCTGTCGGCCACGCCGGTTCCGGGATCGAACATGGTGCTGCGCATCACCTTCACGGGGGAGCGCGCGACCTCCCCGGTGATCAGCGCGATCAGCCGCAAGCTGAACCTGGACCTGAACATCTGGCACGGCCAGATCGACGAGATCCAGGGCGCGCCCTTCGGAACGCTGGTGGTGGAGGCCATCGGCAACCCGCAGTCCATCGAGGCGGCCATCAGCCTCCTGAACGTCAACAAGCTCGGTGTCGAGGTGCTCGGTCATGCTGTCCCCGGAAATCTACGCGCTGCTGTTTAAGGCGCTTCTCGACACGCTCTACATGGTGGCGGTGTCGGGCCTTCTGGGCACGGCGCTGGGCCTTCCGCTGGGCGTGCTCCTGGCCGTCACCGGCCGGGGGGAGCTGCTGCAGAATCTCGCCTTCAACCGGATCGCCGGCGTGCTGGTGAACATGACGCGCTCCACCCCCTTCATCATCCTGGTGGTGGCGATCATCCCCTTCACCCGGCTGATCGCCGGCACCTCCATCGGCACCGCCGCGGCCATCGTGCCGCTGACGGTCGCCGCCGTGCCCTTCATCGCCCGCATCGTCGAGGGCGCCGTGCGCGAGGTCGACCGCGGCCTGATCGAGGCGGCGCAATCCATGGGCGCCACGCCCTTCCAGATCATCCGCAAGGTCCTGCTGCCGGAGGCGATGCCCGCCATCGCGCTGGGCCTGACGCTGTCGGTGGTCAGCCTGATCGGCTATTCGGCCATGGTCGGCGCGGTCGGCGGCGGCGGGCTGGGCGATCTCGGCATCCGCTACGGCTACCAGCGCTTCCTGCCGGAGGTGATGCTGGCCGTGGTCATCGTGCTGATCGTGCTGGTGCAGATCGTTCAATCGACGGGCGACTGGATCGCCCGCCGCGTCAACAAACGCAACCTGAAGTCCTGAGGAGTTGGAGATGTTCCGTACCCGTGTGCTCGGCGCGGCCTTTGGTCTGGTGGCCGGCATCGCGACCCTGGCGACCGCCGTCGGCGCGTCGGCCGAAGCCCTGAAGATCGGCGTCACCCCCGGCCCGCACGGCCAGATCCTGGAGAAGGTCAAGCCGCTGGCCGCCAAGGAGGGCCTCGACCTGACGGTGCTGGAGTTCTCCGACTACGTCATCCCGAACCAGGCGCTGTCGCAGGGCGACCTGAACGCCAACTCCTTCCAGCACCAGCCCTACCTGGACAATCAGGTGAAGGACCGCGGCTATGAGCTGGTCAGCGTCGCCAAAACGGTGATCTTCCCGATGGGCGTCTACTCGAAGAAGGTGAAGAGCCTGGACGAGCTGCCCGACGGCGCCAAGGTCTCCATCCCCAACGACCCGACCAACGGCGGCCGCGCCCTGCTTCTGCTCCAGGCCAAGGGGCTGCTGAAGGTGAAGGAGAGCGCCGGCCTGAAGGCCTCGCCGCTCGACATTTCCGAGAACCCCAAGAAGCTGCAGATCCTGGAACTCGACGCCGCCCAGCTTCCGCGCTCGCTGGACGACGTGACCGTGGCGGTCATCAACACCAACTTCGCCATGGAATCCGGCCTGGACCCGAACAAGGACGCCATCGCCCGCGAGGCCAGCGAGAGCCCCTACGCCAACGTCATCGCCGTCCGCAAGGTCGACCAGGACAAGCCGTGGGTCGCCACGCTGGTGAAGGTGTATCAGAGCGACGAGGTGAAGCAGTTCATCCTCGACCGCTTCAAGGGCGCCGTGGTTCCGGCCTGGTAATCGCCACCGGTTCCAAAAGAAAGGCCCTTCCTCCTGCCGGGGGAAGGGCCTTTTTCCTTAAAGCTTGAGCCCCGCCACACCGTCGAGAATTGCCCCGTCGGACAGCGAGCGCAGGTCCACCTTCGCTCCGAACATGCGGGCGTTGGTCAGGTCCGTGTTCGTCAGGTCGCAGCCGGACAGGTTGGCGAAGGACAGGTCGGCGCCCGCGAAATTCACCTCGCGCAGGCAGGCGCCGCGCAGGTCGGCGTAGCGCAGCCGCGCGCCCGACAGGTCGGAGGCCATCGACCGCTTCTCGTCGAAATAGAGCGGGCGCAGGTTGGCCTTGCGCAGGTCGGCGTTGTTCAGCTTGGCAAGCCGCAGGTTCACGCCGCGCAGGTCGCCGTTGATCAGTTTGGCGAGGCGCAGGTCGCCCTTCTCCAGCACGGCGGCCTGCAACTGCACGCTGGTCAGGTCCAGCCCGTACAGGGTCGCCCCGACCGCCCGCAGCATGGTCAGGCAGGTGTGGGCCAGCGACGGGGCGTGCCGCAGGTCGAAGCCCGAGAGGTCGAGCGCCGTTCCCTCCGCCCCGCTGGACCCGACCCAGCGGATGTGCTCGTGCAGAAGCTCGTCCAGCGGGCGCCCGAGTTCGGCGACGACGCGGCCCACCGGATCGTCGGTCAGGGCGTCCTCCAGGTCGGCGTCCGCCAGCTCGGTCATGATCATGGTGGCGCCGGTCAGCACCGCGCCGCGCAGGCAGGCGCCGCGCAGGTCCGCCCCCGAGAGGTCCGCCCCCTCCAGGTTCGACCCGGTGAAGTTGGCCCCGCGCATGGTGGCGCGCACCAGCTTGCACCCGCGCATCAGCGCGTCGGTGAAGTCGGTGTGGATCGCCATGGCCCCGGACAGCCGGGCGTTGGTCAGGTTGGCGCCGGACAGGTCGGCCCCCGACGCTTCCGTCGGCTGGCCCTCCACCCGGATGACGCGCAGGCTGCCGTCGCGATCCTTTTCCGCCAGCGAGCCGTCGCGCAGGTCGGCCTCGAACAGGTTGGCGCCGATCAGGATGGCCCCGCGCAGGCAGGCCCCGCGCAGGTCGGTCTTGATGAGGCTGGCGTTCTCCAGGTTGGTCAGACGCAGGTCGGTGGCGAACATCGACGCGCAGTCCAGCCGCGCCCCGGCCAGATTGGCGCCGCGCAGGCTGGCCCCGACGAAGTCGGCGTGGGCGAGGTCACGCCCCGTGAGGTCCAGCCCGCTCAGGTCGAAAAAGGACAGCGTCGCCCGCGCCCCGCCGATGCGGGCATTCCGGAACATCTCGTGCCGGCGCACCACCGCGTCGAGCTGGACCTGATCCAGACGGGTGAGAGGACGCTGCTGCATGGCCGTGTTCGCCTCCGATCACGGTTTCAGAGTACCCTTCGCAGCCTTCACGAATGATTAATGCAACCCACAATGGGATGCTTTTCCTGCCGGGAAAAGCGTCCTCCGGCCTTCACGCCGCGGATGACTGGCTTTGCCGCACCGGCACGCGCTCGGCTCCCAAGGCGTTCAGCGCGTCGCGCAGCACGTCGGGGGTGACGGGCTTGTGCAGCAGGCGGCAGCCGGCGGCCACCGCCTCGCGGATGCGTTCGGGGCCGGTGTCGCCGGTCAGGATGATGCCGGGAATGGGCCGCCCTTCCTGCTCCGCCGCACGGGTGACCGTCTCGGCGCCGGTCAGCGGTCCCGGCAAACGGAAATCCGACAGGATGACGTCCGGGCAGCGCGGGGCGGCGCGCAAGACCGCCAACGCCGCCGGCCCGTCCGCCGCCAGCAGCACGTCGTGTCCCCAGCTTTCCAGCAGGAGCTGCATCCCGGCGCTCTGCACCGGGTCGTCCTCGACGATCAGGATCAGGCGGGCCGTCGGATCCTCCGCCCGGCCGGCGGGGGCCGGGGCCGCCGCGTCCGCCCGCGATTCGCTGGCGGCCAACGGGACCATGACGGAGAAGACCGAACCCTGGCCCGGCCGCGAGCGAACCTCCACCGCGTGGCCCAGCAGCGCGGCCTTGCGGCGCACCTTGGGCAGCCCCAATCCCAAGCCGCGGCGGCGGTCGCGCTCCGGGTTGCCCAGCTGCACGAAGTCTTCGAAGATGGCGTCCAGATGCTCCGCCGCGATGCCCGGGCCGGTGTCCCACACCTCGATGCGCAGCCATTGGCCGCGCCGCCGACAGCCGACCACCACCCCGCCCGCCGGCGTGTAGGCGATGGCGTTGCGCAGCAGATCGCCGAGCATCCTGGTCAGCAGGGTGGCGTCGGTGCGCACCATGGCGGCGCAGCCGCGCACCCGCAAATCCAGCCGCTTGTCCGCCGCCAGTCCCCGGAACTCCGCCGCCACGCCGTCCAGGACGGTGGCGATGGACACCTCGGCGATGTTCGGGCGGACCACCCCGGCGTCCAGCGTGGCGACCTCCAGAAGCGCGTGCAGCAGCTTCTCGCCGCTGTCCAGCGCCTCGCCCATCTTCTCGGCGATGGACCGCTCGCGCGACTCCTTCAGCCGCTCCATCAGGAGGTGATGGAACAAGCGCAACGCCTGGAAGGGCTGGCGCAGGTCGTGGTTGGCCGCCGACAGGAAGCGGGCCTTGGCCTGATTGGCGCGCTCCTTCTCGGCCAGGGCGCGGACCAGCTTCTGGTTCAGGGAGCGCAGGTCGGCGGTGCGCTCCTCCACCCGCTGCTCCAGCCGGGCGTTGGCGTCGCGCAGGGCGTCGCGGGCCGCCGCCTCGCGCCGCAGGCTGGCCCAACCCAGTGCGCCGAGCCCGAACAGCGCGATGACGCTGACGCCGACCATCGTGAAGCCGTGCTGCAGACGGCTGCTCCACGGCTCCAGAACGACGGCGCGCGGCAGGGCCACCGCCGCCACCGCCGGAAAGTCGCGCATCCGCTTCAGGCCGATGACCACGCCTTCTCCGCCGTCCTGACCGCCGATGGTCCAGTCGCCCTCGACGCTTTCCGCCCCCGGCTCCAGCGTGGGCAGCGGGCCGATGCCGCCGATCCCAGCCCCTCCAATGCCGGCCAGCCGTGTGCCGTCCAGGCGGAACAGGCCCGCGACGCTGTGCCGCCCGTCGCTGAAGACATCGAGAACCGTGTGCAGGCTGGAGGAGGGAAGCGCCAGCAGGACCGCGCCGTCCACGGCGCCCCCGCGCCCCAGGATGTGGCGGACCATCAGGATGGAATCCTGCCCGTCGACCTGCCCATGCAACAGCTCCAACCCGCCGGCCGCCCCGTGAAAGAGGCTGGCGGTGCCGCCGTCCGGTTCGATGGAGGGGCCGAACACCGTCCGGCCGTCGGCGTCCAGGATGGACAGCACGGCGAACTGCGACGCCGCCAGCGCCTCTCCCAGGGCGCTGCCCAGGGCGCTGTCGGAAAGCGACGCGAGCCCACCTCCCTCCAGCCGGTCGGCCACCCGCGCCAGGACGGCGGCGCCACCGTCCAGCACCGCGTCGGCGTGGCCTTCGAGAAAGGCCGCGGCCTGCCGGGTGCCGCGCTCGGCCCGGTCAAGCGTGTTGACGTAATCGACCAGCGACAGCGACCCCCAGGCCGCGCCGCCCAGCAGGGTCATCGCCAGGACGATGGCCGTCAGGATGGCCTTCGGGTGGAAATTGAGCAGGGCGTTGACCGAAAGCCGGATCATGGGCGGGGGCGTCTTGGTGAGGCGGATCGGGAGCGGCGCCGCCGGTCCGCCGAATGCACGATGCCGCCGGGCACCGACGATGCCGGAGCCGGGGGCGATGACCGATGTGTGGAGAGCGGACTCAATGGTCTACGGATTGTTGGATAGAAAATCGCTCATGAGCCGCAAAGGCCGGAGAGGACTGGCCTTCGGAACTGCTGGACGCTGAACTCGCCACGTCTTCAGCACGAAAGAAGCGGTGATGACGCGGCACAGCGAAAGTTGTCATTTGCGTTACACCCGCTTCCTTGGTCTTATGTCGGACAGCTCCCGGACATCCCCTAGAAGTTTATTTGCCTTTATTGTCTGGAACCGATGATAGCACGCGATAGATATCGGCGCGACCTGCCATGACGACTATGACAATGCTCATACCGGACCCACTCTTTGGGTGAGGTGGCACGAAATGGTTCGGCCAGGAGTTGAAGCTTCGCCGAACATCGGAAATTGTGCCGATGACGGGATCACCAAGGCGGTCTGCGCGTTCCTGTGCTGCTTCATGCCGCAACGCGCCCACACGAGGTTCAACCGTGAAGAAGCCGCCGTTCGCTCCTAAGGTTTTCCGCCAGTCCCGCATCCGGGAAGGTCTTCCCTATCCCCTCGGCGCCACATGGGACGGGCTGGGCGTCAACTTCGCGTTGTTTTCCGCCAACGCCACCAAGGTGGAGCTGTGCCTGTTCGACCAGGACGGACGCCGCGAGCTGGAACGGATCGAGTTGCCCGAATACACCGACGAGGTGTGGCACGGCTATTTGCCGGACGCCCGCCCCGGTACGGTCTACGGCTACCGCGTGCACGGGCCGTACGAGCCCAAGGCGGGCCACCGCTTCAACCCGAACAAGCTGCTGCTCGACCCCTACGCCAAGCATATGGTCGGACCGCTGCGCTGGTCGGACGCGCATTTCGGCTACCGCGTCGGCTCGCCGCGCGGCGACCTGTCCTTCGACCGGCGCGACAGCGCCCCCGGCATGCCGAAATGCGTGGTGATCGACCCGGCCTTCACCTGGGGCCACGACCGCCACCCGGCGATCCCCTGGGAGAAGTCGATCTTCTACGAGACCCACGTGCGCGGCTACACCATGCGGCACCCGGCGGTGCCGCCGCAGTACCGCGGCACCTTCGCCGGCTTCGCCCAGCAGGAGGTGGTGGAGTACATCCGCTCGCTGGGCGTCACGGCGGTGGAGCTTCTGCCGGTCCACGCCTTCGTCGACGACCGCTACCTGCTGGAGAAGGGGCTGCGCAACTACTGGGGCTACAACAGCATCTCCTTCTTCGCGCCCGACCCGCGCTATATGGCGACCGGCGCGATCCACGAGTTCAAGGAGATGGTCGCCCGCCTGCACGACGCCGGGATCGAGGTGATCCTCGACGTCGTCTACAACCACACCGCCGAAGGCAACGAGATGGGGCCGACGCTGTCCTTCAAGGGCATCGACAACGCCTCCTACTACCGGCTGGCGCCGGACCCGCGCTACTACATCAACGACACCGGCACGGGCAACACACTGAACCTCGTGCATGCGCGCGTCCTCCAGATGGTCACCGACAGCTTGCGCTACTGGGTGACCGAGATGCATGTGGACGGCTTCCGCTTCGACCTCGCCACCATCCTGGCGCGGGAGACCTACGGCTTCGACCACAGCGGCGGCTTCCTCGACGCCTGCCGGCAGGACCCGGTGCTGTCGCGCGTCAAGCTGATCGCCGAGCCGTGGGACTGCGGCCCCGGCGGCTATCAGGTCGGCGGCTTCCCGCCGGGCTGGGCGGAGTGGAACGACAAGTTCCGCGACACCGTGCGCTCCTACTGGAAGGGCGACGAGGGCAAGCTGCCCGAACTGGCGACCCGCATGGCCGCCTCGGCGGATATGTTCAACCGACGAGGCCGCAAGCCTTGGGCCAGCGTCAACTTCGTCACCGCCCATGACGGCTTCACGCTGCACGACCTCGTCTCCTACAACGACAAGCACAACGACGCGAACGGCGAGGACAACCGCGACGGCCATTCGCACAACATCTCCTGGAACCACGGGGCGGAGGGGCCGACCGACGATCCGGAGATCAACGCCCTGCGCTTCCGCCAGATGCGCAACCTGTTGGCCACGCTGCTGCTGTCCCAGGGCACGCCGATGATCCTGGCCGGCGACGAGTTCGCGCGCAGCCAGAACGGCAACAACAACGCCTATTGCCAGGACAACGAGATCAGCTGGATCGACTGGGAGGGCGTCAGCGACGAGGGCTGGGCGCTGACCGACTTCGTCCGCCACCTGATCGGGCTGCGGCAGAGCCATCCGTTGCTGCGCCGCGGGCGCTTCTTCACCGGGGCTTACAACCCCGACCTGGAGGTGAAGGACCTCACCTGGATCACCCCCGCCGGCGAGGAGAAGACGACCGAGCAGTGGCAGGACCCCATGGCGCGCTGCCTGGGCATGCTGCTCGACGGGCGGGCGCAGGCCACCGGCATCAAGAAGGTGGCGTCCGACGCCACGTTGTTGCTGATCATCAACGCCTACCACGACGTGGTGCCCTTCAAGCTGCCGGAGGTCGCCGGCGGCAGCCGCTGGCTGACCCTGGTGGACACCACGGAGCCCGACCGTCTGGAGGTCGCCACTGCCCAGACCGGCGATGAGATCCCGGTCAACGGGCGCTCCCTGCTGCTGTTCGAGCTGATGCCCGACCGCCATTCCGACATCGGGCTGAAGGCCGCCGCGCGGGCTCTGCGCGCCGCCTCCGGGCCCGGTGAGCCGGTGGCGGCCATCACGCCGGACAGCATCGCGTCGGGCGCCAGCCCAGCCGAGACGGTGCATCAGCCGGGCGAGTGATCGACGGGTCGGGATAGGCCATCAAGGTACGGTGCGGCCGGACGCCGCACCGTTCCTTTCTCATTTTTGTCTACAATTTTAGGCAAATCGGCGATATCAAGACATCGGACAGTCTGTCCTGGGCCATTGCTTGTGTACGCAACGCCGCATTGGCCGCGTTCCCGTGCTCCAGGGCCAAGAACGACCGCAACGACTCCAGGAGGTCTGAGCATGTGTCATGGCGACTACATCCGATTCCTGGTCGCGACCGAGGCCGACCCGGCCCTGCGCGCGGCGTTGCGGCGGGCGTCGCGCGGCCTGTTGACTCTGGGCGATCTGGTCGATTTCGCCGCCGGTCACGGCTTTCGGTTCACCGAGGCGGACATTCCCCTGGCCGTGGCCCAACCCGCCGGCTGCGGAACCGACTGAGCGGGCGGGGCAAGGTCACGGCGGCGGCGGCGTGGTGCTGCAACTGCCGCGGATCGTCAGCATGATCCCGTCGTCGGACGGGAAGATGTCCTTGTCGGCGTCGCGTGGGATGGGAATTTTCTGACGACGGCAGAAGAGCAGGAGGATGCCGAGCGTCTTGCTGGGCATGAAGGCGACGTCCCGCACCTTCGCAGCCCCCTGCTGCACCATGACCACCACGCCCCCGTCCGATTTCGGAACGACGGAGGAGATCATGCCCAACGGAAGATCGGTCTGATTCGGCACCTTCTGGTACCAGCCGAAGGCTTTCTTGAGGGCCGAGTTCGTGAAGACAAGGTGACGCGTTTCGAAAATCATTCCGGACCAGTTTCAGGCCCGGCCGCCCTCCAGTTCCGGGTTCAACCGGAACGTGATCGCACGCCCCAGTTTGGAATCCCGCAGAAGGATCTGCTTGGTTTCCAGCAGCTTGATGGCCCGGTTGACATTGGGCCGCTGCATGCCGAGCGCGTCAGCCAATTCGGACTGAAGCACCGGCACGGGACGGTCGAAGTGGAGCCGCCGGCTCAGGTAGGTGAACACACGAAGCGCCTCCAGGGTGATGTCCCGATCGGTCGAAACGGTCCTGGAGAGGAGGTCATGATGCTGCATGGCGGCCTCGGAACGCAAGTTGGCTCGGCGTCGCAGTCCGGCTGCGCAGGCGCCGGACGGATAATTTCGCTTGCTCCGCAGGCTACCCCGCCTTTGTTGTCCGAATGTGTCGCGCGTGTTTCCAAGTTGACATAAAGCCGCGCCCTTTGTGACTCCGCGTCCGGAACCCTTCCGCCGCCCTCCCGTTCCCGGAAGGAGACACCGTCACGTCAGGAGGAGGGACCATGCATCGGCTCGTGCTGCTGCGGCACGGTCAGAGCGTCTGGAACCGCTCGGATCTGTTCACCGGCTGGACCGACGTCGATCTCACCGAACAAGGGATGGCCGAGACCCGCCACGCCGCCGGTCTGATGAAGCAGGCCGGATTCGATTTCGACGTGGCCTTCACCTCCGTCCTGAAGCGGGCGATCAGGACGCTCGACATCGTTCTGGAGGACATGGACCGGATGTGGCTGCCGGTGCACAAGCACTGGCGCCTGAACGAGCGTCATTACGGCGCGCTCCAGGGGCTGAACAAGACGGAGACGGCGGCCCGCCACGGCGCCGATCAGGTCTTCCTGTGGCGATGGAGCTGGGACGTTCCGCCCCCTCCGGTCGAGCCCGAGGACCCGTGCTCCGCGGTGTCGGACCGGCGCTACGCCGGCATCGGCCGCGCGAATCTGCCCCGCGGCGAAAGCCTGAAGGACACCACGGACCGGGTGATCCCCTTCTGGGAGGAAGGCATCTGCCCGGCCCTTCGGCTGGGTGCGCGGGTGCTGGTGTCGGCCCACGGCAACAGCCTGCGCGGCCTTGTCAAGCATCTGGACAAGGTGCCCGACCAGGACATTCCGCTCTTTGAAATTCCCACCAGTCGTCCGCTGGTCTATGAGCTTGGCGCCGATCTGGTCCCGCTGCGCCGCTACTTCCTGACCGAAGGCGGCGCGGTGGAGGAGATCGCCTGGACCGGCCCGGACAGGGAGGTAGACACCGGCAGCGCGGTCGCCTGATCGGGCCGGACCGTTCCAGGGCGTCCGGGCCGAAGGCTCACCAAGCGCCGTCGTCGCCGGGAAGCCAATCGGCCCTCTGCCAGCCGGGATCGAACAGCCCGCCCATTCCGTCCCAGCCCAGCCAGACCCTGATCGTGTTCTGCGTGGGGTTGACATAGGGGGTGGCCGCCATCTGGTTGTTCGACACGGTCCCTCCGGCGCCCAACTGGATCAAGACGAAGCGGATCAGCAGTCTCTCCAGGTTGATGTCGACGCCGTCCAGCGTCAATTTGAAGGTGCTGTCGTCTCCGGGCGGGATGACCGCACCGTGGTTGATGGGATTCCATACCGGACCCGTTGGGAGTTCAAGCACTTGATCGCGGTCGGAGTCCAGTGCTTGAACCCTCCCCCAGGTTACCCCGATCGCCCGCATCACCGCAGCGTTGAAGCCCATCTCCGTCACGGTGGCGAGCCGCGTCTTGAAGCGCTCCCTGATGTTTCCTGAAATCCCGATGTAGCGGTTGTTCGTCAGCGTGTTCACGATGATGTAGAAGCCAGGCATCGCCATGCCGTCCGGCAGGGTGGCGTTGGTGAATCCGCCGCCGTCGGCCGGTTCAGGCGCCATTCCACTGCAATTCGCGGAATTGATCAGGTTGTAGATTATGTGAAACATCTTCTGCCCCCTCTTCCCGCCGGCGGAAGCGCCCGAAACGGGAACCACCGGTCGCTCTTGGAGGACGAGGGGGCAGAGAAGTCCGTGAAATCACATCATGGATGAACCGGCTCCAAGGCCGGCGAGTTCGATCGCATGGAAAGCGGCGGGCCGGGCGTCTAGGACGAGGCCGGCCTCCGCCCGCGGTGACCGGCCCCGCCCTTCCCGCGCTTGCGGCCCGGCAAGGGATGGTGGAAGTGCGGGTGCCCACCCTGCGGCGGTTGCGGCTGACCGGATGCGTTGTCCGACGGCGCGCTGCCTCGGCCATCCCTGCGCGGGCCGCCGTTGGCACCGCGACGGCCATGCCGTTCACCCTGCCTTTCCTCCACACGCCCGGCGTAGCAATTGTCGCAGACCCGGAAACGGTGGTTGGCCTTCAGCCGTGTGCCGCAGACCGGGCAGGCGCGGGCCAGCGAGCGTTCAGCCAAGGTCCGCTCGATGAAGGCGTTCAGCATGGCCCGGCGCTCCTGGCACAGGTCCATGTCCGGATAAGCGTCGGGAAAGCGGTAGGCCAGCCAGGCGTAGGCGGTCAGTTCCTTCACCGCGCGCTCCGCCTTCTCCAGTTCCACGTCGGTGCCGACGCGGTGGTGGAAGCGCTCGGCGGCGTCGGGGGCGGAATTGGCAACGCCCTTGCCCTGGTTCGTCGCCCACAGCGCCAGAAGGCGCAGATTGTTCTGGTCGCGCACGTCGATCGGGCAGCGCGCCAGCATGTCGCGCTCCGCCAGCGGCAGCTTCGCCCGGTCCACCGCCGTGGCGGCCTGGATGCGCTGCTCCAGGTCGGTCATGCGGAAGGTCTGGTTGGCGCGCAGCAGCTCCTGCCCCGCCGTGCGCAGCACCTTGGCAAGGCTGTCGGTGTCCAACTCGCGCGCGATGGCCTCGACATGGGTCAGGTTGGGGCTGATCCAGGCGCGCGGGTCCTCCGGCGGGACCGGCGGGGTGGTCAGCGCCCGGCGCACCGGGTTGATGTTCTCCCCCTCCAGCACCGCGACGCGGCCTTCCTCGTGCATGCCGAAGCGCCCCGCCCGCCCGCCGATCTGGCGGATTTCGGAGGAATTCAGGTCGCGCTCCTCCCGCCCGTCATACTTGCGGGTGGTCGACAGGACGACGCGGGCGACCGGCAGGTTCAGCCCCATGCCGATGGCGTCGGTCGCCACCAGCACGTCGGCCGAGCCGTCGCGGAAGCGCCGCGCCTCGGCCCGCCGCACCTCCGGCGACAGGGCGCCGTAGATCACCGCCACCGTGTGGTCGCGGGCCAGCAGCTCGCGCCGCAGCCCCATCACGTCCTTGCGCGAGAAGGCGATCACCGCGTCGCCGCGGCGGACATTCTCCAGCGGCACCCGCTCCTCCTGCACGCGCAGCGGCGACTTGCGGGTGAACTCCACGACCTCCAGCTCCTCCCCCAGCGCGGTGGCGAGGCGCTGCACGTAGGGGATGGCGTCGGCGGAGCCGGTCATCAGGATTTCCGGGGCGGCCACGCCGGCCACCGCCTGGGTCCAGGCCCAACCGCGGTCGGGGTCGCCGATCATCTGGATCTCGTCGATGACGCAGGCGCCCCAGACCTTCGAGGTGTTGACCATCTCGATGGTCGAGGAGGTGAAGGAGGCGCCGGGCCGCACGTCGCGCTCCTCACCAGTGACGAGGCTGCACGGGCGCCCGCGCGTCTCCAGCGCCTCCTGCCCCTCCAGCGCCAGCAGGCGCAGCGGGGCGAGGTAGCAGCCGCTCTGCGCCTCGGCCAGCCGGTCCATGGCGGCGTGGGTCTTGCCGGAGTTGGTCGGGCCGACGAACAGCCGCAGTTTGCGCACCATGGCGCGGGCCGTGGCGAAGCTGTCGAGATAGACGCCGAGGCCGGAGGCGTTCTCCAGCCGCTCCCGCCGAACCTTCAGGCCGGCGCGGGCGGCGGCGGTGGAGAAGGCCTCCTCCAGCGCGTCCAGCAGGGTCTGCAGGCGCGGGATGCGCCCGCCGAAGCCGATCACCCGGCCCAGCTCGTCGGCGAAACCCTTGGGCCGCCACGCCTCACCGAAGCCGTTGGCGCGCTGGGCCATGGAGGCGAACCAGCCGTCCACCCGCCCGCGCGCCTTCTCGATGGCGGCGGAGGACAGGCAGGCCGCCTTGACCCGCTTGCCCAGCGCCTTCGCCTGGGGACGGCCGAAGCCCTCCTCCGCGGTCATCAGGCCCCAGAGGTCCGCCTCGATGTCGGGCAGCGGGCCGAGCGCCACGCGGAAGCGCAGCTTCAGCTTCCGGTCGGTTCCGGGAACGACCACCTCGTGGACGACGGCGACCGACCAGCGGGCCGGGGTGCTGTCGGCATCCACCTCGATCCCGTCGCCGCGCACCACCGCGGCGATGGCGCGCAGCGCGTCGCGGCGGTCGAATTCGTCGGCGGTGCCCGGTTGGCGAGGGGTGGTTTCGTCGTTGCTCATGGACTGGTCTTCTTCCGTCGCCGCCCCCGGAGAGATCGGCCTGGGGATTCAAGGAACTGGTTGGGGCTGGCGGTCCTAGGGGGCTTTGCCGGACCTCGAACAGTGCCGTGCCGCGGGGCGGACGCCCACCCCCTATTCTGCACACCGGCACCCCACGGGCGTACCTATATGGTCGGAGCCATAGGATAGGGCAAGCCGATTCAGGGGTTCCACCGGCGTGGCCGGGCTAATTCGCCTGAACTTTCCCCTCTCCCATCCCACCGCTGCGAAAAAGGGGCGGTGCCGGCCACATCATTCCCTGTTGTCCGAGCGGTCGCGTCGAAAGGGGTAACCGGCAGCGCTCTTACCGGCTGCCACCAATCGAAAGTGTTAGCAAGCAATATCGTCTTACTGCACCGCAAACCGTCGGGCATCATCGTTGCACTGACAACGTAACAGTCGTCGCTTCGCAGATTTGGTTAGGAGATGTGCATGCCGACCCCTCGTGACGTCCTGGCACTGATCGAGAGAATACGGTGTATTTCTTGCGAGGACGAGCGCCATGCATTGATAAAGACATTGTCAGCCGTCGAGCGACCGACCATCCTGTCGTTCCTCAACGCTCACGGCGTGAACCTCTGCGCGGGGTCCTCCGCCGCGTGGTCGGCCTTCCGCGCCTCCGACGTCCTGTTGCGGGACGGGGTGGCGCTGGAGACCGCCCTGCCGTGGCTCGACCAGCCGGTCGGGCTGAACATGAACGGCACCGACTTCATCCCGCTTCTCCTCCGCCACCTGTCGCCCCGTCGGGTCGCCGTCTACGGCACCGCCGCGCCCTGGCTGGACGAGGGGATCGAGCGGCTGAAGGAGCGGACCCCGCACGACTATGTCGATGCCCAGCACGGCTTTCACTCCGTGGAGCATTACATCGCCCGTGCGCGGGAGCTTCGGCCCGACATCATCATCCTGGCCATGGGCATGCCCCGCCAGGAGGAGGTCGCGGTGCAGCTCAAGCGCGCGCTGGACCATAAGGTGCTGATCGTCAACGGCGGCGCCATCATCGATTTCCTCGCCGGGCGCTTCACCCGGGCCCCCGCCGCCGTCCAGCGCATCGGGCTGGAATGGGCGTTCCGGCTGGTCCAGGAGCCCCGCCGTCTGTTTCGCCGCTATTGCGTCGGCGCTTTCGGCTTCGCCCACACCGTCATGCTTATGCGCCGTGCCGCCATGCGTTCGTCCAGCGCCCCAGCACCAGCGCCCATGCATAAGGAGCTTTGAGACGTGGAAAATCTGCCCCAAGTCAATCATGGCGGCCATCACGGCGGGCATAACCCGGGAAACATGCCGGCTCCGGTTCCGGCATGGCCCGCCTCCCCCGGCCCGTCCCGGCGCAGCGAGTTCGAATCCCAGACCCCGTCCATGGGTCCCGACTTCCGCTTCATCCTGCGCGTGCTGGGCAGCCACAAGTGGCTGATCATGGCCATCGTGGTGGTGCTGACCGGCCTGTCGGCCCTGGGCGTCTCCACGCTCAAGGACCAATACACCTCCGAAGCGCTTCTGCTGGTCGACAACCGGCAGGTCCGCGTCGTCCGCGAGGTCGAGCAGGTGGTGGGTGCCATCCCCACCGAGGACGCCGCCATCCTGAGCGAGATCGAGATCCTGAAGTCGCCGCAGGTGCTGAACCAGGTGGTGAACGATCTCCAGCTCGCCCAGCATCCGGAATTCAACCCGCCGGCGCAGGAGGACGAGACGCTCCCGCTGGTCGAGCGCGCGGTGGCCTATGGCCGCGGCCTCGCCGACCGCTTCTGGGAAGGCGCCCCGCCGGCCCCGGTCGCCTGGCTGCTGAGCCATGGCGACGAGGTGGCGCAGGACATCCGGGCGCGCGAGGCGCACGCGGCGCTGGGCAACGACCAGATCATYGCGCGCATCCACCGCAAGCTGGACGTCGCCATCGTCGGCCGGTCGCGCGTGATCCAGGTGCGCTTCACCTCCAAGGAGCCGCAGCTGAGCCGCGACGTGGTGGACGGCATCGTCCGCCGCTACATGGAAACCCGCCAGCAGATGGACCGGGACCTGTCGACCAGCGCGATTTCCTGGCTGCAGGACCGCATCGTCCTGCTGCGCCGCGAGGTTGCCGAAGCCGACTCCAAGGTCGAGGAGGCCCGCGTCAAGGGCGGCCTGCTGAAGGGCGGCACCGGCCTGATGGCCCAGAACGAGCTTGAGCAGACCCGCCTGCGCCTGAGCGAGGCGTCGGCCATCCGCGCCCGCTCGGTCGCCCAGGCCGACACGCTGGAGCGCAACCTGAAGGCCGGCAACTGGAACGCCATCGGCGGCAGCATCGCCTCGCCGGTCGTCGCCCAGCTCCGCGCCACGGTCGCCGCCATCTCCACGGAAATGGCCCAGCTCTCCCGCCAGTACGGGCCGAAGCATCCGCGCATCCTCGAACTTCAGGGCCGCCTGAACGAGGCCAACTCCTCGCTCCAGCAGGAAATCCGCCGTGAGATCAACGGTGTCCGCGAAGCCGCCCAGGTCGCGGTCGAGCAGGAGACCGCGCTCCGCTCCATGATCACCCGCATGGAGGGCAGCTACGCCACCATGCAGGAGCAGGCCATCCCGCTGCGCACCCTGGAATCCGAGGCGACCGCCAAGCGCCAGCTTCTCGACAGCCTGCTGGGCCGTCTGGAGGAGGTCGAGGCCCAGAAGGACAGCCGCGCCTTCCCGGCCGCCGTCAAGCTGGTCTCCGCGCCGCAGGTGCCGCACGAGCCGTCGGGCCCTCTCCGCGTCCTGCTGCTGCTGGCCGGCTTCGTCGCCTCTCTCGCGCTCGCCATCTTCAGCGTCTTCGGTCTGGAGCTTCTCCAGCGCCGCATCCACACCCCGGACGCCGTGCGCCGCATCCTGGGCGTCGGCACCGTCCACATCGTGCCGCACCACAGCGACCGCGGGGCCAAGGGCCGGCTCTACAAGATCTTCCAGCGCCACCCCTTCTCGCTGTTCAGCGAATCCCTGCGCGCCCTGTTCCGCAACCATCTGTCGGATCTCGGTCCGGTCGGTGCGCTGGCGGTGACCTCGGCCCGCCCGCAGGACGGCAAGACCTCGCTGACGCTCGCCGTCGCCCAGGTGGCCAGCCAGGCCGGCCGCCGGGTGGTGGTGGTGGACACCGACTTCCGCCGCTCCCGCATGGAGGGTCTGTTCGACCTGTCCACCAAGAAGGGTCTGTCGGACTGGATCGCCGGCGACGCCATGCTGGACGAGATCGTCCACACCTCCGACGACGTGCCCTTCGCCATGGTTCCGGCGGGCAAGCTGAACCCGATGACGCTGGACCGCTTCAACGTCGACAGCCTGGTGCAGTTGATGGCCGGCCTGTCGCCCAGCTTCGATCTGGTGGTGTTCGACACAGCCCCGGCGCTGGCCGTGTCGGATGCCCGCATCGTCTGCGGCGCCGCCTCCAAGGTGCTGTTCGTCACCCGCTGGGGCCACACCACGGCGAGCGACCTGGACGCGGTGGCCGACCTGGGTCCGATCGACCACAGCAAGTTCGTCTGCGTGATGACCGACGTGAACTTGAAGAAGGCTGCCAGCAAGGGCTACCAGGGTCCGTACAACAGCTACGTCGCCACGCGGAAATACTACGGCGACCAGACCCTGCGCGCCGCGCCGTAAGCGACGCTTCCTTCACCTCTGCCCGCATAGCCCTCTCCCCTCAGGGGAGAGGGTGGCCCGGAGGGCCGGTGAGGGGGGTGCGCTTGTTGGTTCGTCCGGCACAGGCGCAACCCCCTCACCCTAACCCTCTCCCCAGAGGGGAGAGGGGATTTTCATTTTCCATCAAACCACACGAGGCCCGACGCCCATGGCCCAGACCTCGCCAAAGACAACCTCACTCTCCCGCCGGGACGCGCTGCGCGCCGCCGCCGCCGCCGCGGTGCTGGCAAGCTGCAAGGCCGCCGCCGGCCCGTCCGTCGCCGAGGCGGCCTCCGCCACTGGGGCGAACGTTGTGCCCCACCCCACTCTGCGCGACGCCTGCCGGGCCGCCGGCATCCTCCACGGCGCCGCCCGCGACCATCTGATCGAGCCGGAAGACCCCATGCTCGACACGCTGATGGCGCGGGAATGCGACGTGGTGACTCCCGAGAACGGCGGCAAATGGGCCGTCTTCCAGCCGCAGGAGGGCAAGTTCGAGTGGGGCCGCTTCGACGCCGGGGTGGAACTGGCCCGCCGCATCGGCGCCAAGCCCAATTGGCACTGCGTCCTGTGGCAGCACATGGGCATGCCCGACTACATGACGCTGCCGGCCAGCCGCCAGCGCGCGCTGGGCATCGGCGAGAGCGCTTATTTCTCCTCAGACGGCACGCTGTCCGAGGACAATTACTGGCCGCGCTTCACCGCCATGGTTGCGGCGGTCAAGCAGCGCTACGGCGACAGCTTCTACCGCATCGACGTGATGAACGAGGCCTTCTTCTGGGAGACCGAGCGCAGCCACCCCCAGGAGCAGGACCGCTATGGCTTCCGCAAGGGCATGTGGTGGGTGGTGGCCGGCGGCGCCAAGGGGCCGGAATGGCTCGACCCCTTCTTCCACCACATCCGCAAGGAGTTTCCCTCCGCCAAGCTGGTCATAAACGAGTTCGGCATCGAGATCGACGAGGGCTGGCAGCAGCGCAAGCGCGCCTATTTCCAGACCTGGCTGACCGACGCGGTCAAGCGCGGCGTGCCGATCGACGGGGTGGGGCTGCAGAGCCACCTGATGGCCGGCAAGCCCTACGACCGCGAGGGCATGAAGGGCTTCCTGCGGGCCATGGACCGGCTGGGCCTGCCCATCCACGTCACCGAGTTCGACGTGAACGAGAAGCATCTGCCGCGCTCCTGGTCGCGGGCGGAGAAGGACCGCGCCATGGCCTTCCTGGCCGGGCAGTATCTGGGCGACATCGCCGGGAACGCCCGGCTGGCCGAGCTGTGCTGGTGGCACCTGCGCTCCGACCTGAACTACATTTCCCGGGAGATGCCGGAGCTGAAGCCCCACCCCTCCCCCTACGACGCGGCGTCGCGCCCGCTGCCGCTCTATGAGGCGTCGGTGCAGGCGCTGCGCGGGCGCAACCGGTCTGGTTGAGGCCGGTCAGGAAGCGGTGCGGTACCTCTTCCGGTCCCGCTACCCCGCCCGATCGCGCGGCCCGCTCCGCCGTCCGCGCCTGTAAGGATTTCCGACAGCGCCCTTAGATTATCGGAACAGCGGCGTTTCTCCCAACGAGGTGATCTGTGGACACGTTGACGTCGGATGAGCTGGTCGCCCGCTACAAGCGGAAGTTCGGTCTGGCCCCGAACTACCCCCTCAGCGAAACCATGGTCCGCCAGCATTGGGACCTGGAACGCCAGCTCGCCCGCGAGCTGCTGGATTCCCGCCGCGAAGAGCGCTGGACGGTGTTCGAGCGGAACTACACCACCCTCTACAGCGAGTGCCCCTGGCTGAACGATGCGGTGGACACGGCGGCGCAGAACGACGAGCTGGACTTCCGCCACTTCCTGACGCTGCTCAAGGGCGCGCGGGACGTCTACGAGGTCGGGTCGGGCAAGGGCCGGCTGCTGACCTATCTGGCCCGCCACGGCCACCGCTGCGTCGCCACCGAGATCACCCGCGAGCGCGGGGAGCGTTGGACCGACGAACGCTCCAACGTGACGTGGCGCTGCTGCGACGGCGTCAACCTCGCCGAGTTCGAGCCGCGCGGCCATTACGACGCCGTCGTCTCCACCCACGTCATCGAGCATCTCCACCCGGAGGACGTGTCCGTGCACCTCTCCAATGTGCACGCCATCCTCAAGCCGGGCGGCCGCTACGTGCTCAGCATGCCGCACAAGCACGCCGGGCCGATGGACCTGTCGGAGGTCTTCGGGCTGGACGAGCCGATCTGCATGCATCTGCGCGAATACACCTGGAGCGAGACCGAGCGCGCCCTGCGCGAGGCCGGCTTCGCCCGGATGGAGGCCGTCTATGTCGCCCCGATGGCGGTCCGCAAGCGCCTGCCCATCCACGGCTCCGGAGCCGGCTATCTGGCCTACGTGAAGGCCGTTGAATCCGTCATGGGGGCGATGCCGTTAACCCTGCGCCGCAAGCTCGGCAAGCTCGGCCAGCTCTACCTGTTCCGCCCGGAGGTCTTCATGGTGGCTCACAAAAGTCCCGAGGGCTGAGGCGGCGGATTCCGGAAACCTTTCTGTAACAAGACTTTACACTTTCCCCTCCTCGTGGCCGCAAAGCCCCACTGTGGCGCGGAAACCGCAGCGAAAGCGGTTTTTCGCGCCTCATTCTTTTCACAGCTCCGCGTGGCTTTTGAGCCGCATTTCCCTAAAATACGAAATACCTCGTTAACCAATTGGGCGCCACCTTTGCTCCACCGAAAATGGAGAGAGGTTACTTCCAATGGCAACGACCACCACGGGTCTCGTCGACACGACCTTCGTCGTCAACGCCTCGGGGCAGGCTGCCGGCGGGATCTGGCCGCAGTTCCGGCTGCTCCTGGATGGTGTCAACCTCGGCCAGGCGACGGTCAGCTCGACCAGCGACGGCCGGTACACCTTCAAGGCCCAGGTCGCTCCGGACCAGGCTCACAAGCTTCAGATCGTCTACTTCAACGACGGCTATGTGAACGGGCAGGACCGCAACCTGCTCGTCAAGTCGCTGGAAGTGAACGGCAAGCCCGTCGCCTCCACCAGCTCGCTGGTCAGCTACGACCGCGGCGCCTCCGACGGCAAGGACGTGATTCCCGGCCAGGAAGGCATGTGGTGGGACGGTTCGCTCGATTTCGCCCTGACCAAGGACTACTTCCCGGTCCCGACGCCGCCGGCCCCCGCCGGCAACACCCAGGTCATCCTGAACCTGCAAGGCAACGCCGCGGGCGGCGTCAACGCGCATTTCAACCTGCTGATCGACGGCAAGAAGGTCGGCGAGGGCATGGCCGGCGTGTCGGCCAAGGACTACGCCTTCTCGATCAACGCCACGGCGGATCAGGCGCACAAGGTCCAGATCCAGTACGACAACGACGCCACGGTGAACGGCCAGGACCGCAACCTGCTGGTCAACAAGATCACCATCAACGGCAAGTCGGTCATGCCCACCGACAGCAACGTCACCTATGACAAGGGTGCCTTGGACGGCAAGGACGTGGTCAAGGGCCAGTCCGGCCTGTGGTGGAACGGCACGCTGGTGGTCGACGCCGACAAGAGCTTCTTCCCCGGTTCCTCCAACCCGACCACGCCGCCGGCCCCCACCCCGACAAAGCCGACCCTGACGGTCAGCGACGTGTCGGTGACCGAGCCGACCGGCAAGACCACCGGCATCGCGCCGGGCTTCCTGCACACCGAGGGCGGCCAGATCATGGACAGCAGCGGCAAGGCCGTGAAGCTGACCGGCGTGAACTGGTTCGGGTCCGAGGGCTACGCCTTCGCGCCGCAGGGGCTGTGGATGGACAGCTACCAGAGCCACATGAATCAGATGAAGGATCTGGGCTTCAACACCATCCGCCTGCCCTACTCCGACGCGATGCTCGACAATGGCCGCATGCCGACCGGCATCGACTATTCGAAGAACCCCGACCTGCGCGGCAAGACCTCGCTGGAGGTCTTCGACAAGATCATCGATTACGCCGACAAGATCGGCATGAAGATCATCCTCGACCACCACCGCTCCGGCGATGGCGCGTCGGCCAACGAGAACGGGCTCTGGTACACCAGCCAGTACCCGGAATCGAAGATGATCGAGAACTGGAAGATGCTGGCGACCCGTTACAAGGGCAACGACGCCGTCATCGGCGCCGACCTGCACAACGAGCCGCACAACCCAGCCACCTGGGGCGACGGCGGCCCGAACGACTGGGCCCGCGCCGCGGAGCGCATCGGCAACGCCATCCAGTCGGTCAACAAGGATTGGCTGCTGATCGTCGAGGGCGTCGAGACCTATCAGAACCAGTGGTACTGGTGGGGCGGCAATCTGCTCGGCGAGAAGAACTACGAGGTGAAGTTCAACGAGCCGGGCAAGCTGGTCTATTCGGTCCACGACTACGGGCCGTCGCTCTACATGATGGACTGGTTCAAGGCCAACAACTTCCCGAACAACATGCCGGCGAAGTGGGACCAGATGTGGGGCCACTTCATCCAGAACGACGAGACCCCGATCCTGGTCGGCGAGTTCGGCAGCCGCATGGAAACCGCCATCGACAAGGCGTGGATGCCCAAGCTGATCCAGTACATGAACGGCGACTGGAACGGCGACGGCAAGATCGATCTCGCCGCGGGCGACCAGGGGGCGAGCTGGACCTACTGGGCCTGGAGCCCCGGTTCGGGCGACACCGGCGGCATCATGAACGACAGCTGGAAGGTGGACTACAACAAGTACAACGCCATCAAGTCCGGCCTGTACAGCAGCACCGCCGCCAGCCCGGTCACCACCGACGCGGTGTTCACGGTGAAGCTGTCCCAGGCCTACAGCCAGACGGTGACGGTGGACTACGCCACGGCGGACGGCACGGCCAAGGCCGGGTCGGACTATCTGGCGACCAGCGGCAAGCTGACCTTCGCCGCCGGCGAGACCACCAAGACGGTCGCCGTCAAGGTGCTGAGCGACGACGTGACGGAGGGCGTCGAGACCTTCAACCTGAAGCTCTCCAACCCGACGCAGGCGACCATCGCCGACGGGACCGGCATCGGCACCATCAACGCGCCGGGCAGCGCCCAGGCCCTGTCGGCGGACCTGCTGGCCCATACCCTGGCCCAGGACACGGCGACGGTGCAGTCGGTGGGCGTGCAGTCCGCCATCGACCTGTCGTCGATCGACTTCTCGCACATGATGACGGTGGACGCCGCGAACCTGCTGCTCGAGCATCAGGCCGCGTAACGACCGCGAAAGCGGACCATGAGGAAGGGCCGGCGGAGCGATCCGCCGGCCCGTTCCGTTTCCAGGGCATGCGCTCTCAGGACGCCGATTGCAGGCGGCGGACGCGGCCGAGCAGCAGCTTGCCCAGCATCGCCCGGCCCGTCGACCCCATGCCCGGACCGAACACCGCCGCCGCCAGGAACACCAGCACCAGCACCACCTTCTCCGCTGTGAAGGCCGGGTCGACCTCGGTGCCGAACAGGTACCAGCCCGCCGCGTAGGCGAAGGCCGCCGGCACCAGGATCCAGCCGATCCGCACGGCGTTCAGCGGCACCTCGTCGCGGCAGATGCGGCGGCGCACCGTCTCGGTCAGGGCGATCTGGAAGACCTCGCGCCCGAGATTGGCCAGCGCGGCGCCGAGCAGGCCCCACTGCCAGACCAGCGCCAGGGCCAACGCCGACCCCACGGCGAGGCTGGCCGCGGAGATCCAAGGCAGCACGCCGACGCGCTTGGCCTTCAGGATCGCCACCTCCGGGTTCATACGCACCCCGTGCAGCACATAGGCCAGCACCAGGAAGGGCATGCTGGTTAGCACCGGCGTGTAGTCGGCGGACGCGATCAGCCAGAGGATTTCCGGCGCGGTCAGCGCCAGCCCCAGCCCGGCCCCGGTCAGCAGGACGACGAACAGGTGGAAGACGAAGTCCGCCTGGCCGTGGTCCGCCGCGCCATGCTGCGCCTCCAGCCGGCTGACCGACCAGATCTGCAGGAAGGAGGCGGTCAGGAACATGAAGAGGATCTGCGACAGCCGCATCCCGAAGGCGAACAGCCCCACCGCCGCCGTGGACAGCAGGATGTTCAGCAGCCAGCGCGAGACGAAATTGTTGGCGATGTCCAGCAGCGACTGCGGCGCGTAGGGCAGCCCCAGCGCCGCCACCCGCTTCAGGATCGGGAAGGAGAAGGAGAACCCCGTGTCCTTCAGGATCGCCACCACCAGCAGGAGGCCGAGCGCCAGGAAGGACGCGCCGTTCGCCAGGAAGATGCCCTCCACCCCGAGGCCGAGCGCCCACAGGAACAGCAGGTTGAAGGCAAGCAGGGCCACCACCTTGGCCAGCGACACCAGCAGGCACAGGCCCGACCGCTTGCGCGCCCGGTAATAGGCCAGCGCCAGCTCGAACAGGGTGGTCAGGGCGACGCCGGCGAGCGCGATCGCCATCACCGCCGCGTGGCCGGTGTCGCCGAACATCGCCCAGCTTCCCGCCATGCCCAGCGGCCAGGCCAGCCCGACCATCGCCACCGACGTGCCGACCACCGCCAGCAGGCAGGTGCTGGCGACGCGTCGCCGGTCGCTCTCCTCCGCGTGTTCGAAATAGACAGCGGTGAAGGCGTTGTTCATGCCGATCATCAGCATGACCGCCAGCAGGTCGGCGACGACCACCACCAGCGCGTAGACACCGAATTCGGAAGGGCTGAGAAGCCGGGTGTAGAGCGGCAGGAGCAGAAGCCCGGCAGCCCGGTTCACCACGTTGGCCAGCATGAACAGCCAACCGTGTTTCAAGATCGTCGCTGCTTCGGACGCCATCAGGAACTCCGCCTAGAACTCCGGTGGGGCGGCACTGCCGCACCCGCGAACGCAATTCCGATGATTGGAACCGGACCGGGACGTTTCAATTTCGCGTTGGTGCCGTCGCGCTGTTCTTCAGGCTTATCCCCATGAAGGCGCATCGGCGGCGTCCCCGCCCCCACCCTAACCCTCCCCCGCTCTCGGCGGACCGAAGGTCCGCCTGTCGCGTCAGCGCAAACCTATGGTTTGCGCGAGAGCTGCGCAGGGGAGGGGACTGCCGCCACTTCGCAGAAGGCACCCTCCCCTGCAAAAGCGGGGGAGGGCCGGGGTGGGGGCAATCGGCCGAACCACCCGGCAGACAACCGACCCAGCCTGCGAGGGCACTCCACCGCGATCAACGGGGCTTTGGAGACACCGTCTCATCCGGAATCGTCCGGCGGCTTCTTATGGGATACGTCCGTGCCGCCGCCTCGGAGGGACGGGCGGTCCAACCCGGCGAAACCCGCCACCACCCGGCTTCGCCCCCGACCATAGGAGACGGGGAACATCCCCCCAATACCCCCAATTTGCGGGAAGAAAAGGAGTAGCCGGGGAACGGCGGTGGCAGCGTCGCCACCGATCCGGATGACCCGGACGAAGTCACCCGCTTTCCTTAATCTCTTCAAACTCACCCGAGGGAATCCACGCTGGATGTAAGGGGTATCGCCGCTGGCGCAGGAGGCCTCTTGTGATTTGTTGATTGACGGCAGCCTTTATCCTAATTCGTGGAGAACAGCGCAACCTTCTGATCTGTCTGCACAGAGGCGAGGCATGCGCTGATATTTGTGTGTCTTTCTGAACACAGAAAGACTCAAAGAAAAAGCTGATGAGAAACCGTCTTTCGCTGCCGCGCGTTAGGTCAGGCGCGAGACGGATGACATTCCGTTTCACATATAAATGGGACCTGCGATGAGCAAACTCGACCCAGAAGCGGTCATCAATCTGGCCCCGGTGAAGAAGACGGCCATGCCGACGGTGGGACCCGGGCTGCTGTTGGCGCTGTCCGACGGCTTCATGCTCGCCCTGCTCGGCTGGACGCTCATCCAGCTGTTCGGAAGCGACACCCTGACCGCGGAAGCGGACCTGTCGCAGCGCGCCCTGGTCACCGGCCTGATGCTGGTGCCGCTGGTGAAATCGGTTTTCGGAATTTATTCGCTGGGCCGCTTCGACTATCTGGAGCGGACCCGCCGCACCTTCCAGGCGGCCCTGCTGTCGGTCGCCGTGCTGGCCGTGCCCTTCATCGTGATGGACGGCTTCCGCTCCTTCTTCGTCGAGGCGCTGTCGGTCGCCCTGATCGGCTTCGCGATCACCTACGCCGCCGACCTGCTGCTGGTGCACGGCCTGATGGCCAGCGCGCTGAACTGGCGGACGCCGGTGGTGATCGTCGGCGCCGGCCCGCAGGGTGCCGCCATCGCGGAGAAGCTGCAGCGCCTGCCCTGGCTGGGGATGCGCCCGGTCTGCTTCTTCGACGACGACGACACGCTGTGGCAGACCCGCGTCGCCAACCTGCCGGTGGTCGGCTCGACCGACCTGCTCGCCAAGTCCCCGGCCTACGCCCAGCAGGCCCAGGCGGCCATCGTCGCCGACATCGGTCGCCACAAGAAGGAGCTGACCGCCCTGGTCGAGCGGCTGCCCTTCAAGCAGGTCTACTGCCTGCTGGGCGAGGGCAACGTCAGCGCGGTGGACGCCACCTACCACAACCTGCACGGCTCGCTGGCGCTGCGCGTCTCGGTCCGTCCGCCGACCAGCTACCTGCGCATCCGCCGCGCGCTGGACATCCTGCTGTCGGGCATCCTGCTGGTGGCGGTGGCGCCTCTGATGCTGGGCATCGCCGCGGCGATCCGCCTGGACAGCCCCGGCCCGGTCATGTTCCGCCAGAAGCGCTGGGCCGGCGGCGACAAGACCTTCGACGTGCTGAAGTTCCGCTCGATGCACATCAACGCGGAAGAGCATCTCCAGCGCCTGCTGGAGAACGATCCGAAGATGCGCGAAGAGTACATGACCTACCACAAGCTGACCTACGACCCGCGCATCACCCCGGTCGGCCGCTTCCTGCGCAAGACCTCGCTCGACGAGCTGCCGCAGCTGGTGAACATTCTGATGGGCGACATGAGCTTGATCGGCCCGCGCGCCTACATGCCGAAGGAACTGCCGGAGGTCGGCGCCTCGGCCGAGGTCATCGGCTCCGTCCGTCCGGGCCTGACCGGCTACTGGCAGGTGTCGGGGCGCCACCGCACCACCTTCCAGGAACGCGTCGCCATGGACGTCTTCTACGTCCGCAACTGCGGCCTGCTGTTCGACTTCTACATCCTGTGCAAGACCGCGGTGATCGTCCTCAAGGGCGACGGGTCATGACCCTGCGGCGCCCCATCCAGGCCCCTCTTCCCACGCGGGAGAGGGGCTTTCCCTTTTCCGGGGTCTTTTCCGGACCTGGGCTGCATATGCCCTGCGGGACCCGCAAGATCGGGGTGGGTGGCCCAAGCGGAGGTAGCCCTGACGGGGACGACCTCCTTAGGCCTAATGCCTCCGCCCGGCTACAGGTCCGGGCATCGGGTTGGCATCTTCAGAAAACGATGCGGTGCGCCCGTCATGGGCGTTCACTGCCATAGCAGCCCTTTTCACCGGAACAGCGGCCCCATGAAAGTCCTCGAAGTTCTGGAAAAGAGCATCACCGTCTTCTGCATCGTCTCGTTCGGCGGGTCGGTGCTCCCGGCGCTGCTGACCGGCGGCGGCGCGACCGATCCAGACGCACCGGGCGCGGTGATCTACTTCATGGCCGTCTACGTCATGATCCTGGGCCTGATGGCGCTGCGGCCGAGCCTGGCCTTCCGCATCCCGACGGGAAGCCCGGCGGTGTCGCTGATCGTGGCGCTGGCCTTCCTGTCGGCCCTGTGGTCGATCTACCCCGACGTGACGCTGCGCCGCGCGGTGGCCTTCCTGTTCACCACCGCCTTCGCCGTCTATCTGGCCCTGCGCTACACCTTTCCGGAAATCGTCCGGATGCTGGCGACGGGTCTGTCGATCCTGATGGTGCTGTCCTACGTCTCGGTCTTCGCCATGCCGGCGGTCGGGCTCGACCACGAGCAGCATGTCGGCGCCTGGAAGGGTGTCTTCTGGCAGAAGAACGTCACGGGCCGCATGATGGTCTGGCTGGTGCTCTGCCTGCTCTGGCTCGACTGGACGCGCGAGGGCAAACGCTGGGTGGTCCGCCCGCTGCTGCTGATGGCCCTGCTGCTGATCGTGATGAGCCGGTCGGGCACCGGCCTGGTGACCTCGATCCTGGTCGCCGGGCTGCTGCTGGTCAGCGGCTTCGTGCGCGGCGGCATCCGCAGCTTCGCGCCGGCCATGGCCTTCGTCCTGCTGGTCGCGGTGATCGGCATCACCAGCGGCACCACCTTCTGGCACGACATCCTCTACATGCTGGGGCGCGATCCGACGCTGACCGGACGCACGGTGCTGTGGGAACACACGCTGATGTCGATCCAGGACCGCTTCATGCTCGGCTGGGGCTACGGCGCCTACTGGTACGGGGCCTACGGTCCGGGCAGCACCTTCACCCAGGGCTGGGGCATCAACTCCGCCCACAACGGGTGGATGGAGGCGTGGCTCGACCTCGGCCTGGCCGGCGTGATCCTGACGGCGATGCTGATGGGCCGCCTGCTGATCCAGGGCTTCGCCGCCATCCGCTACAGCGAGAACCGCGCCGAGCCCGCCTGGATCTTCACCGTCGGCTGCGCCCTGTTGCTGATCTCGGTGTCGGAGAGCGTGTTCCTGGAACGCCATTCCCTGAACTGGATCGTGCTGGTGATCGCGGTGACCCGCCTCGTGCAACGCCGCCGCTGGGCGAAGATGCAGACCCGGATTCAGGACCAGCATCAGGCGTCCCACGCCGCCTTCGCCAGTTCCTCCCCCTACGGAACCTCCTACGGCGGGCCTCCGGCCGCCGGCTGGAGCGGTCCGGTCCGGCCCGGCTGACGGAAAGGAGCCCCCGCATGTTCCGCCCCCCGAATTCTCCGTCGCGACAGAAGGTAGTGTCATGACGCCGCCGCAAGAGACGGGCCCGCAAGAGATGGCCCCGCAAGAGATGGTCACCGTCGTCATTCCCACCCGCAACCGGCCGGACATGGTCGCGCGGGCCGTGGAAAGCGCCCTGGGACAGACCTACGCCCCGCTTGAGGTGGTCGTCGTCATCGACGGGCCCGACCCCGCCACCGAGGAGCGCCTGAGGGCGTTCGGCGATCCGCGGCTGACCGTGATCGCGCTGGAACAGAACCGCGGCGCCGCCGGCGCCCGCAATCTGGGCGTGGACCGCGCGAAGGGCGCCTGGATCGCCTTCCTCGACGACGACGACGAATGGATGCCGGGCAAGGTCGCCCTTCAGATGGCCGCCCGCCCGCCCGGCGTGCGCTACCCGATCATGAGCTGCCGCTGCAAGGTGGTGACCGCCCGCGGCGACTTCGAATGGCCGCGGCGCCTGTGCACCCCGCGGGACCGGATCGGCGACTACCTGTTCGTCCGGCACGGGCTGTTCAAGGGCGAGACCTTCGCCCCCACCACCACCCTGCTGGCCCCGAAGGCGCTGCTCCAGCGCCAGCCGATCCCGAAATCGGCCTTCGACGACTGGGAGTGGCTGATCGCCTGCGGCCAGATCGAAGGCTGCGCCCTGGTGACGGTGCCGGAGGTGCTGGCGATCCACTACACGGAATCGGACCGCATCACCCTGTCGACCTGCCACAACATCGACATGGCCCTGAACTGGGCGGAGTCGGTTCGGCCCCGGCTGTCGCCCCGTGCCTACGCCAGCCTGCTGCTCCAGGCCACGGGCGGGGAACAGGCGGCGCGGACCCCGGCGGTGCGCAAGCGCATCCTGAAATCGGCGCTGCGGGACGGCGCGCCGACCCCGATGGCGCTGACCACCTTCCTGATGCATTCGCTGATGCCGGTCGGGCTGCGGCGCCGGCTGCGTCAGGCCATCTTCTCGGCTCCCGGCGCAGCGTGAGGGCAGAATGGGTTTGATCGACAGGGGTTTCCGGCGCAAGAAGGCGTCCCGCGCCTGCATTGTCTTCGCCACCCCCGGCGCGCTCGACGGCGGCGGGGGGATCGGGCGGATGACGGGCTACATCGTCGACGCCTTCCAGAACAGCCCCGCCGCTCCGGAAACCGTGGTGCTCGACACCCGCGGCACCGGCAGCGCCCTGCTGTCGCCGCTCTATCTGGCCGGCACGCTGGCACGACTTGGCGCGATGATGCTGCGCCGCCGCCCGACGGTCGTGCACATCAACGTGTCGGAGAACGCCAGCGTCTGGCGCAAGGCGGTGGTCCAGCTCTTCGCCGGCCTGTTCTCCTGCCCCACGGTCGTGCATCTGCACGGCGCGTCCTTCATGGAGTATTTCGACAAGGGGCCGGTGTCCCGCGCGATCAGCCGCTGGCTGTTCGACCGCTGCGGCATCGCCCTGGTGCTCGGCGAGAGCTGGCGGAACTTCCTGGTGCAATCGGTCGGGACGGACCCGCACAAGGTGCGCGTGCTCTACAATGCCGTGCCGGACATTGGCGCCGACCTGCCGGTCCGCGCGGCTCCGCCGGAGGGGGCGATCGTGTCGCTCCTCGTGCTCGCCAACCTGTCGGAGCGCAAGGGCATCGGCACGCTGCTGCGCTCCTGCCGGCTGATGAAGGACCGGGGCTTCCGCTTCCGGGTGACCATCGGCGGTGGCGGCGACGTCGAGGGCTACCGCCGCATGGCGGCGGAGCTGAGCGTGGACGGCGAATGCCGGTTCGAGGGCTGGATCTCCCGCGAGCAGGCGCACGCCCATCTGCGCGACCACGACATGCTGCTGCTGCCCTCGACCCACGAGGGGTTGCCCATGGTGATCCTGGAGGCGCTGTCCACCGGCATGCCGGTGGTCACCACCCCGGTCGGCTCGATCCCGGAGGTGCTGACCGACGGTGAAACGGCGCGCATCGTCCCGGTCAACGACCCGGAGGCGCTGGCCCACGCGGTCTGCGACCTCGCCGCCCGGCCGGCGCTCTACGCGCGCCTGTCGGCGCAGGGGCGCCGGCTGTTCCTGGAGAAATTCGTCATCGAGTCCTATGGCCGCAGCCTTCAGGACATCTATGCGGAGCTGAACCGCCCCGACGCCGTTCGGCGCCCCTCATTGGGGGCGCTGCCCGACGCCGCGACGGCCAAGCCATCGCTGACCCGCGCGGGCCGGCAGTAAGAACCCATTTTTCCGCGGCGTCCCTAATTCCTTCCTCCCTGAAGCTTCGCGAGGGGAGCGCGACAGTCAGGAGCGGATATGATCTACATCGTTTCACCCGGCGGCACGCTCGAAAAGGGCGGCATGGGGCGAATCGTCGACAACTTCACGACGGACTTACGGGAGAACCGTCCCGACGTGAAGTTCGAGGTGATCGACAGCTATGGGCCGGACGCGAAATTTCATCTGATGCCCTTCTACTTCGCCGCCGCGCTGCTGCGCCTGTTCGGCTGCTTCGCGACCGGCAAGGCCCAGCTCGTGCACATCCACATGGCCGAATACGGCAGCGTGCTGCGCAAGGGGCTGATCGTCGCCATGGCCTCGCTGTTCCGGGTGCCGGTCGTCCTGCATCTGCACGGGGGCCGCTTTCCGAAGCATTACGAGGACGCCAAGCCGCTCTCCCGCTGGGCCATCCGCCACATGATGGAGATGACCAGCGAGGTGGTGGTGCTCGGCGAATACTGGCGCAACTGGGTGGTCACCACCTTCCCGACCGTGCGCCGCGCGACCCTGCTGCACAACGCCGTGCCGGGGCCGGAGACGATCCCGGAGCGTGCGGAGGACGGGCCGGTGCGCCTGCTGTTCCTCGGCCGCCTGATCAAGCTGAAGGGCATCGACGTCCTGCTGGACGCCCTGGCGTCGGAGACCTGCCGCAGCCGCTCCTGGCAGTTGACCATCGCCGGTGACGGCGACTTGGAGACCTACCGCGCCCAGGCCAAGGCGCTGGGGCTGGAGGAGCGTGTGCGCTTCACCGGCTGGCTCGACCAGACCGGCTGCCGCAAGGAGCTGGTGCAGGCCCATGTGCTGGTCCAGCCCTCGATGTTCGAGGGGTTGCCGATGTCGGTGCTGGAGGCCATGGCCAACGGCTTGACCATCGTCGCCACCCCGGTCGGCAGCGTGGGCGACGCCATCGCCGACGAGGAGACCGGCCTGCTGGTGCCGCCGGGCGACCGGACGGCCCTGGCCGAGGCGTTGGCCCGCGTGATCGACGACGCCGAGCTGCGCCGCCGGCTGGGCCAGGGCGCCCGCCGCCGCTTCGAGCGCCAGTTCGACATCGCCGTCTACCGGGAGCGCATCGTCGAGATCTACCGACGCAACGCCCGCGGCTGGATGTCCGAACCGGCGCCGGCCGCATCCATCGGGCCGCGCCGGGCGCGGTCCGGCTGACCGTCCCGCCGATCCGGGCCCGCTTCCGAACCGGGCCCGTCCTGCCTTTCAACCGGTCCGCAACCGCCTCGCCAGCCGTGAACAAAGGACCGGACACACAGCAGAGGTCCAATCCCCATGAAGCAAGCCATCGCGGCCGGAATCGTGCGCTGGACGGGAGTCGGTGCCCTGTTCCGAAACCTGTTCGCGCGCCGGAACGTGACCATCGTCGTGTATCACGACCCGGACCCGGAGGTGATGCGCGCGCACCTCGCCTGGTACGCCGAACGCTACAGCTTCACCACGCTGGACGCGGTGGCCGACGCGATGGAGAGCGGGCGGTGGGGTGACCTGCCGCCCTATCCGCTTGTCGTCACCTTCGACGACGGCCACCGCAACAACGCCCGCCTGGAACCTCTGTTCAAGGAGTTCGGGGTTCGCCCGACCATCTACCTGTGCAGCCGGGTGGTCGGCACCGCCCGCCCCTATTGGTGGAAGACCGCCGCGGCCGGGCGAATCGGCGCCGAGACGCTGAAACGCCTCCCCGACCCCGAGCGCCGCCGCCGGCTCGCCGAAGCCGGCGACGATCCCGACCGGGACGGCGCCGACCGCCAGTCGCTGACCTGGGACGAGGTGCGACATCTTGCCGCCGTCACCGATTACGGCGCCCACACGCGCACCCACCCGATCCTCCTGCAATGCGACGACCAGCGCTGCGCCGAGGAGATCGCGCTGTGCAAGACCGAGCTGGAGGAGGCCATCGGCCAGCCCTGCCGCCATTTCGCCTTCCCCAACGGCGATTTCAGCGACCGCGAGGTGGCGATCATCCGGCAGGCCGGCTACCGCACCGCGCGCACCATCGATCCGGGCTGGAACGGCCCGAAGACCGACCCGCTGCGGCTGCACGCCGTGCCCATTTCCGATGATGCCTCAGTGGACTGGCTGTCGGTGCAGGTGACCGGCATTCCGGCCTGGCTGCGCAAGCGCAAGAACGGCGGCGGTGCACCCGCCCCGGCCCCGACGCACGGCGATCCGCTTCCGGCGGCGTGATCCTGGCAAAATCACTCTCTCGGCCCCCACCCCGGCCCTCCCCCGCTAACGCAGGGGAGGGCGATTTCTGCGAAGCGGCGGCAGTTCCCTCCCCTGCGGAGCGGGGGAGGGTTAGGGTGGGGGTTCGTATGCCCGCCACCCCTCAGCAACCACGACGTGAGCGATAGGCCCGCCTACGCCGCAAGTCAGAGAGGGCTCGCCAAGTGTACGAGAAGGTATTCCCTGATCAATTGCAATGACCCTGAGTGGTTAGCCACTGTCTTCACCGCCCGATCATCCTTTGCACTCTCGAAAACACCGCATTCGAATGCAATAAAGAATGACGTACTCGGCGGCGTTGCCGGGACCTCACTGCAAAGAACGGGAAATGCCTTTCCCGATCCCACGCAACGAGGCGGTAGCACCGAAAGGAACGGACCGGCCCCTTTGGATTAACCCCCTCTGGGGCCGGCCTCTCCGTCCCGATCTGCCGGCCAAGGATCGACGACCAAACCCACAGGAGTTGCCAGCGACATGCGGACCGCCATCCCCACCGACACGACGACCCTGAGCGCACCCGCCACCCAGGAGATCCGCGCCTTCATCGTGGAGAACTTCCTGCTGGGCAGCGACTCCGGCTTCGACAACGCCGAATCCCTGCTGGAGACCGGCATCATCGACTCCACCGGCATCATGCACGTCGTGGCCTTCCTGGAGGAGCACTTCGGCATCATCGTCGAAGACGACGACATGGTGGCCGACAACCTCGAATCGGTCAGCCGCATCGCCGCCTATGTCGAGCGCAAGCGGGCCCTGAAGGACGCGGCCTGATCCTTCCGCCAGGACGGAACGGGCCATCGGGACAGTCACCGAAGCCAGGCAAGGGAACAGCGTCATGGCGCACCTGCTTCATCAGCTTCTCAGCGAAACCGCCGCAAGGCGGCCTCACCACACCGCGCTGATCGCGGGTGAGAACGCCGTCACCTTCGCCGAACTGGACCGCCAGAGCGACGCCGTCGCTTGCGCGCTCCAGTCCGCCGGGGTGGTGCGCGGCGACCGAGTGGCGGTCATGCTGGAGAACTCGATCGAGTATGTCGCGGGCTTGTTCGGCGCGCTCAAGGCCGGGGCTGTCTATGTCCCCGTCAACCCGTCCACCAAGGCGGACAAGCTGGCCTACATCCTGACCGACGCCGGCGTGCGGGCGCTCATCGCGCCCGCCGCGCTCGCCCGGCAGGTTGTGCCGGCGGCTGGTGAGGCACCCCACCTCGCCACCACGCTGTGGGTCGGGCCCGCCGTGCCGGCCGGGGCCGGCGGGCTCTCCTTCACAGATATCGTGGCCACCCACCCGGACCCGCAGTCCGGAGGCACCAAGCCGCAGAACCGCGGCCTGATCGACCAGGATCTGGCCGCCATCCTCTACACCTCGGGAACCACCGGGCGGCCCAAGGGCGTCATGCTCAGCCACGCCGCGCTGGTGAACACCACCTGGTCGATCTCCACCTATCTGGAGAACACGCCCGACGACGTCGTGATGTGCGTCCTGCCGCTGACCTTCGGGTACGGCCTGTCGCAGATCCTGACCGGGGCGCGGGTCGGCTTCACGGTGGTCCTGGAACGCTCCTTCGCCTTCCCGGCGGAAACGCTGGCGCGCATGGTGAAGCACCGCATCACCGGCCTGCCCGGAGTGCCGACCTTCTTCTCTACGCTCTTGGGGATGGAGGCGATGAAGACCGCCGACCTGTCCTCGCTGCGCTACCTGACCAACGCGGCGGCCCCGCTGCCGACCGCCCACATCGACCGCCTGCGCGAGCGCTTTCCCGATGCCGCCTTCTACTCGATGTACGGCATGACGGAATGCTGCACCCGCATCTGCTACCTCGACCCGCGGGACCTCGGCACCAAGACCGCCTCGGTGGGCCGGGCCATCCCCAACTGCGAAGCCTATGTGGTGGACGAGTTGGGCAACCGCGCCGCGCCCGGCGAGGTCGGCGAGCTGGTGGTCCGCGGCGCCAACGTGATGCGCGGCTACTGGAACCGCCCGGAGGAAACCGCCAAGCGCCTGCGCAGCGGGCCGCAGGGCGAGACGCTGCTCTACACCGGCGACCTCTTCACCATGGACGCCGACGGCTGCCTCTACTTCGTCAGCCGCAAGGACGACGTCTTCAAGTGCCGCGGCGAGAAGGTCAGCCCCAAGGAGGTCGAGAACGCCCTCTACGAGCTGGAGGCCGTGGTCGAGGCCGCCGTCCTCGGCGTGCCCGACCCCGCCGACGGCATGGCGGTGAAGGCCTATCTGGTCGTCCGCCCCGGCGCCACCCTGACCGAGATGGCGATCCGCCAGCACTGCCGGGGCCGCCTGGAAAGCCATCTGGTGCCCAAATTCATCGAGATCCGCGACGAGTTGCCGAAGACCGAGTCCGGCAAGATCAAGCGCGCGATGCTCGCCGAAACCGTCTGACCCTTTTCCGCCTGATCCTTTTCCGCTGGCCTTCAACACACAGGAGAGCGTGCGATGTGTGGTGTCGCCGGAGTTCTCGCCGGGCCGCGTGCCGAGCCCGCCGGACTCGACGAACTGAAGCGCATGATCGCCATGATCGGGCACCGCGGCCCGGACGGCTACGGCTTCTACCGCGACGGGCGGATCGGGCTCGCCCATGCCCGCCTCAGCATCGTCGGTTTGGCCGGCGGCTTCCAGCCGATCCACAACGAGGAGCGGACGCTGTGGATCACCTTCAACGGCGAGATCTTCAACCACGTCGAGCTGCGGCGTGACCTGGAGGCGCGCGGGCACCGCTTCTACACCCGCACCGACACCGAGGTGATCGTCCACGCCTTCGAGGAGTACGGCCCCGCCGCCTGGGCCAAGCTGAACGGCCAGTTCGCCATCGGCCTGTGGGACGCGGTGAAGCGCGAGCTGTGGCTAGTCCGCGACCGGCTGGGCATCCTGCCGCTGTTCTACGCCCGCAGCGGCGACCATCTCGCCTTCGCGTCGGAGGCCAAGGCCCTGTTCGGCGGCGGCCGGATCGAGCCGCGCTTCGACGCCGCCCGCCTCGCCCAGGTCTTCACCCACTGGAGCGTCGCCCCCCAGGGCAGCGTCTTCGCCGGGGTGCAGAGCGTGCCGCCGGCCACCGCCATCCGCATCGACGCCGACCTGCGCCTGCACGAGGCCCGCTATTGGGAGCCGGACATGGCCGGCGATCCCGCCCTGTCCGGCATCACGCTGGACGAGGCGGCGGACCGGCTGGAGGAGAAGCTGCTCGACGCCATCCGCCTGCGGCTGCGCGCCGACGTGCCGGTGGGCGTCTACATCAGCGGCGGGCTGGACAGCTCGGTGATCGCGGCGCTGGCGCGCAAGCTCGACACCACGCAGATGCACAGCTTCGGCGTGCGCTTCGCCGACAACGCCTTTGACGAGACGCCGCAGCAGCGGCTGGTCGCCGGCCATGTCGGGACGGAGCATCACGACATCCTCTGCACGGCGGAGGACATCCAGGCGGCCCTGCCCGACGTGATCTGGCACGGCGAGTCGCCGCTGGTCCGCACCGCCCCGGCGCCGCTCTTCCTGCTCTCCCGCCTCGTCCGCGACAGCGGCATCCGCGTCGTGCTGTCCGGCGAGGGCGCCGACGAGTGGCTGGCCGGCTACGACATCTTCAAGGAGGACAAGGTCCGCCGCTTCTGGGCGCGGCAGCCGCAATCCACGGCGCGCCCCAAGCTGCTCAGCCGCATCCATCCCTACGCCGCCACCAGCGGCCAGAAGGACAGCCCGCTCTGGCAGGCCTTCTGGAAGCGCGGCATGACGGAGACGGACGATCCCTTCTACGCCCACCGCATCCGCTGGCAGAACACCGCCTGGACGCAGCGCCTGCTGGCGCCGGACGTGCGCTCCGCCGCCAACGCGCAGGCCTTCGAGGACGTCGTCTCCGCCCATCTGCCCGCCGGCTGGTCGCGCTGGAGCCCGCTCGCCCGCACCCAGTGGACGGAGATCGCCGCCTTCATGTCGCCCTACCTGCTGACCAGCCAGGGCGACCGGGTGGCGATGGCCAACAGCATCGAGGTCCGCTACCCCTTCCTCGACCCGGAGGTGGACGACCTCTGCGCCGCCCTGCCCGACCGGGTCAAGATGCTGGGGCTGCGCGACAAGCTGGCGCTGCGCCGGGTCGCCTCGCGCCTGCTGCCGGCGGAGATCTTCCACCGCCCGAAGCGCCCCTACCGCGCCCCGATGACCACCGCCCTCTTCGGCGCCCAGGCCCCGGCCTATGTCCAGGACCTGCTGTCGGAGGAGTCGCTGAACCGCTACGGGCTGGTCGACGCCGCCGGCGTCGCCGCGCTGGCCGCCAAGGCCCACCGCACCGACGGGCGCATGGCCGGCGAGCGCGAGGAGATGGCCCTGGTCGGCGTTCTCACCCTCCAGATGCTCGCCCGGAACGTGCTGGACGAGCTGCCGGGCCGGGCCTCGACGCTCCGCGCCCGCTTGGACGCCGCGCCCATCCACATTCTCGAAGAGCATTTGGACAGCGCCGCCGCCGCCTGATCGGGCGGACCGGCGCGGTCCCCAAGGCAGAGTCCATTCCACAGTCCCCCTTCCACAGTCCCCCTTCCACAGTCGATGCAACAACGCCAACCGGGAAAACCGACACCATGCTGAACGCCCTGCATCCCTTCGACGCCAACGCCCTCTCGCTCGACTGCGCGGCCGCGGCCCGGGAGATCGAACAGTTCATCCAGCGCACCGTCGCCCACGACCTGAAGCGCCAGGGCATCGTGCTCGGCGTGTCCGGCGGCATCGACAGCTCAGTCTGCGCGGCGTTGGCCGTCCGCGCGCTTGGGCCGGAGCGCGTCCTGGCCATCCTGATGCCGGAGAAGGAATCCTCGCCCGACAGCACCCGCCGGGGCCGGTTGCTCTGCGAGAGCCTGGGCATCGAGCCGATCATGGAGAACCTTACCGCTCCGCTGACCGCGCTCGGCTGCTACGACCGCCGCGACAGCGCCATCCGCCGCCTCTTCCCGGAATACGGTCCGGGCTGGAAGCAGAAGATCGGTCTGGCCGCCGGCCTGCTCGACGCCGACCGCGTCAACTACTTCACCATGACGGTGGAATCGCCGGAGGGCGACCGTCAGACCAGCCGCATGCCGGTGGACGTCTATCTGTCGGTGGTCGCCGCCACCAACCTGAAGCAGCGCGTCCGCAAGACCATGGAATACACCCACGCCGACCGGCTGAACTACGCGGTCCTCGGCACGCCGAACCGGCTGGAGTATGAGCTGGGCTTCTTCGTGCGCGGCGGCGACGGTCTGGCCGACCTGAAGCCGATCGCCCATCTGTTCAAGACCCAGGTCTACCAGATGGCCGCGTACCTCGGCCTGCCCGACGACATCCAGAGCCAGTCGCCGAGCACCGACACCTACACCCTGCCGCAGTCGCAGGAGGAGTTCTACTACGCCATCCCCTACGACAAGCTGGACTTGGCGCTCTGCGCCTACGGCCGCGGCGTGCCGGAGGACGAGGCAGCCCGCGCCCTCAACCTGTCGGTCGAGCAGGTCCGCCGCGTCTACAAGGACATCGTCCTGAAGCGCCGCACGTCGGGCCGCATCCTGCGGAACGCCGCGCTGGTGCAGCCGGTCGAGGTGGATGGGAGCGACGCATGACCGCAATGCCCTGGCTTCAGCGGGGTGTGGAACGGTTCATGTCCGAGGATCGCGTCGCGCTGGAGTCCTTCCAGCGCGACCACTTCGGCGCGGACTCCCCGCTGCTGGACGACACCCATTTCAATTGGCTGTTCGAGGAGCCGCCGACCCCCGATCCGGAGGGGATGCAGCTCTGGGTCTGCAAGCGGAACGGGGGGATCGTCGGCCAGCAGGCGGGCATTCCCTTCGCGTTGAAGGTGGGGCAGCGGGTGCGCCGCGCCTCCTGGGCGATCGACCTGATGGTCGCCCCGGAATGGCGGCTGCGCGGCGTCGGGCCGGGCCTCTCGGAGACCCACGCCGCCGCCAGCGAGGTGAGCGTCTCCCTGTCGATGACCGACGCCGCCTACAAATCCTACAAGCGGGCGGGCTGGCTCGATCTCGGGAACATCCCGACCTATCTGCGCGTGATCGACCCGCAGCGCTGCCTGCGCGTCAGCCCCTACGACGGCGGGCTGGCCCGCCTGATGGCGCGGCTGGGCAAGCCGGCGATGAGCGCCGCCTCGCTGATCGGCCACGCGGCGGCTCGGACCTTCGGCGCCCGGCTGGTCGAGGTCGACCGCTTCGATGAGCGGATGGACGGGCTGTGGGAGGCCGCGGCCCCGCAGCATCTCTGCGCCGCCCGACGCGACCACGCCTATCTCCAGTGGCGCTTCGACAAGATCCCGAACGCGGCGCGGCACCGCCGTTTCCTCGTCATGCGCCGCGACACGGTGATGGCCTATGTGGTTCTGCGCGTGGACCGCTGGCGCGGCGAGAGCGTCGGGGTGGTCTGCGATTATTTGGCCCGTCCGGGCTGGCTGATGCCCGCCTTCGCCCTGCTGGTCGAGCGCGCCCGGCGGGACCGGCTGGCCGCCCTGGTCTGCCGCACGCTGAACGCGCAGGCCGCCCGTCCCCTGTCGATGATGGGTTTTCTGTGCCTGAAGAACGGACTGCGCCAACCGACCCGGATGATGGCCCGCCCCGCGGCCGACCGTCCGGAATTGACGCCGCTGATCGGCGATCCGAAGAACTGGTTCGTCACCGCCGCCGACAGCGACATGGGCTTCAAGGATCTCGGCGAGTAAGCTGTTTCGCGCAAAACGAAAAGGGCGCCCGCAGCG
>NZ_JBFUHT010000014.1:0-99313 GCF_056402275.1 Azospirillum sp. P4_B5 | reverse complement strand
GGTTCTCGCTTCGGATCCCGCCTCAGCAATCGCTGTTCAGGCCAGAAAAGCGTGTCGTTCTGGCGTCATCAACCGAAACGGCGACCCACTACATATAGATGGGCGGCTTCACGCAACTTCATTACCTTTGCATTCCCGGTAGTGACGATGGCTTATGCATGAGTTTTTGCTGTCCTATGCTGATAGCCCTCATGCTGTGGAGGCGGTGCGGAAGCTTTCTGTGAATCCAAAGAGAGAGAAGTTCGAGAAGTACTTGTATTCTCACTGGACATTGGCCGACTGGTTTAATTACACATCGCTAATTTATAATTTGCGGTATCGCAACATCAGCCCTCATCATATGGCGCTTCTTTTGGATGCTATTACTACTGGGTTTGTTCTAAAGCACACGTAAAATTTTGACGTTCTAAGTCTAGGTCGGCCTTTGCCAGCGGAGAGTCTTTTGAGTTCTGTTTTTTTAAGGGCTCCCGCCGCTTCCTTCTGGTCTGCGCTGGCCTGATGCGTCGGTGCATTGGCGCCGCGGTACTCTTCCTCTGCATTCATTCGACTGCTAACTGTCCTTCTCAACAGGTTGCAGCCTACACAGGTCTATAGGATGCGAGGCATATTCGGCTAGCGCTGCAGTATTCGCGGCGTTTAGAGACAATATAAGCGGCGCGTAGTTGACGAGCGGGAGATCAAGGCGACGGCATGGCTCCCGCTATCGTCTGCGCGGTCAGCCAGTCGCGGAACTGTGGCGCCTCGGTGTGGCCGCGCTGGCGGCTTTCCAGCAGGTAATAATGGCCGGACACCACCCCCTCGGCCCCCAGCGGCGCCGTCAGCCGCCCCGTCTCCAGCGGGCGCTCCACGAACAGCCGCGGCACGATGGCGACGCCCAGCCCGTCCTCCGCCGCCTGGATGGCGAAGTAGGTGTGGTCGACCTCCATCCGGTTGCGGAAGGCGTCCAGCTCCAGCCCGTGCGCCGTGCTCCAGGCCGGCAGCAGGTCGGCGCGGGCGCGGATGGTGATGACCGTCCGCCGCGTCAGGTCGGCGGGGCTGCGCAGAGTCTCCAGCCCCGGCAGGGACGGGCTGCACACCGGCACGCAATGCTCGCGCATCAGCGGCAGCGGCTTCAGTCCGGCGAAATGGGCGGGGTCGCGGCGGATGGCGTAGTCGAAGGGCCGGCTGGTGTCGATCGGGCCGGGGGCGGTGGACAGCGACACTGCCAGCTCGGGGAAGCGCTGCTGGAACAGGGGCAGGCGCGGCAGCAGCCAGTGCATGGCGAAGGTCGGGATGCAGTCCACCCGCAGCGTCCGCCCCCCGTCGCCGTCGAGCAGCGTGTCGGTGGCCTGCTGGATCTCGGTGAACAGGTCGGCGATGCGGGTGAAGTAGCGCGCCCCGGCCTCGGTCAGCCGGACCTGCCGCTGGCTGCGGTCGAACAGGGGAACGCCGAGGAAGAGTTCCAGGCTGCGGATCTGCCGGCTGACCGCGCCGGGGGTGACATTCAGCTCCTCCGCGGCGAGGCGGAAGCTGGAATGGCGGGCGGCGGCGACGAAGGCCCTCAGGGCGTTCAGCGGAGGAAGGCGGGACGGCATCCGTTGAGTTTTTCTCACCGGTCGGCGGAAGACAAGTCGTTTGTCGGTGTCCGACCGGCTGGCTAGGGTGCCTGCCGCTTTCCGTGCTCCCCTGGTCCGTCATGTCGCACATCACCCGCCGGCTGGTCTGGTTCCTTGGCGTCTCGCAGCTCTTGTGCTGGGGGATTTCCTATTACCTGATCGCCATCTTCGGGAACCCCATGGCCGCCGACCTGGGCCTCAGCCTGCCGGTGGCCTTCGGCGGCTTCACGGCGGCGCTGCTGGTCATGGGGGTGGTGTCGGGCAGCGTCGGGCGGGCCATCGATCGCTGGGGCGGCCGCCCGGTGATGGTCATCGGCTCGCTGCTGACGGCGGCGGGCTGCCTGGGGCTGGCATTCTCGACGGGGTTGGTGAGCTACTACGCCTCCTGGCTGGTGCTCGGGCTGGCGATGCGGGCGAGCCTGTACGAGGCGGCCTTCGCCGCCCTGGCCCGGTTGGGCGGCCCGCTGGCGCGGGTGCCGATCTCGCAGATCACCCTGCTGGGCGGGCTGGCCTCCACCGTGCTGTGGCCGGTGGGGCAGGCGATGGCCGACGCCTGGGGCTGGCGCGGCGCGCTGGTCGCCTACGCGGTGATCGCGCTTCTGACCATTCCGCTGCACGCCACCATCCCGTCCGACCGCTACGTGCGCCCGCCGGTGCCGGCCGGGACGGAGCCCGCCGGACCCGCCGACCCGCGGCGGCGGAGCTGGGTGGCGCCGCTGTTCTACATGGTGATGACCACGGCGGTCGGCGTGCTGACCTCGGCGATGTCGGCGCACATGATCGGCATCCTGGTCGGGCTGGGGGCGGCGCCCGCGGCGGCGGTGTGGATCTCCACGGTGCGCGGCATCGGCCAGTCCTCGGCCCGGCTGTGCGAGGTGCTGTCGGGGTCCCGCCTGCACCCCACCGCCCTGGCGCTGCTCGCCTGCGGCCTGCTGCTGCCCGGCTTCCTGATCGGGCTGTGGAGCGGCGAGGCGCTGGCCGCAGGCGTCGCCTTCTCCCTGCTGTTCGGAGCGGGGGCCGGGCTGGCGACGATCGTGCGCGGCACGCTGCCGCTGGTGCTGTTCGACCCGCAGAGCTACGGCCGGACGGTCGGGCGGCTGCTGGTGCCGAGCTTCTATGCCGCCGCTCTGGCGCCGATGGGCTACGCGGTCATCATCGAGCGGGCGGGGGAGACGGCGGCGCTTCTGCTGTCCGCCGTCCTGGCGCTGGTGGCGGTGGGAGCGGCGGGCGTGCTGTGGGCGACCGGCCGCCGCTGATCCTCGAACGGCGTCGGTCAGTCGCCGCCGTTCAGGCGCTTGTTCCAGTCCTCGACGCCCTGGGTCAGCCGGCGTTCGGCCAGCGTGCGCCACGTCTGGGCCAGCACCGGCAAGGCGGCCATCTCGGCCAGCGCCTCGCGGTTCAGCGTGTCCACGTAGAGGACGTGCAGCAGCCGGGCGAGCGTCCATTGCGGATAGGGGCGCTCCACCAGGGTCAGCCGGTCGCCGGGGCCGATCCGGCCGGGTTCCGGCACGCGATAGTACCAGCCGGTGCGCCCGGTGGTCTGGACGCGCTTGGCCATGTCGGACACGGCGAAGCGGTGGTTCAGCTTCCAGCAGGGCTGGCGGGCCTGGGCGACCTCCAGCAGGGCGGTGCCGGCGCGGAAGCGGTCGCCGACGCAGACGTCGGCCTCGGTCAGCCCCAGCGTCGCGAGGTTCTCGCCGAAGGCGCCGGGCTGGCCAAGCAGCGGCACGTCCCCGCCCAGCTCGTCCCGCCACGCCGGGTGGTGGTCCAGCGGGTAATGGTGGATGGCCTTGTCCGGCCCGCCATGGACGCGGCGGTCGGCCTGCTCGTCGTCCAGAAAGCCCTCGGGGCCGACGGCGCGCGGGCCGTCCACCGGGAGCTTGGCGATGGCGCTGGTCCGCCCCGGCGGGCCGAAGGCGGCGGCCTTGCCGACGAGCACGGCGGTGATGGTGGTTTCGGTCACGGTGTCTTCTTCCCTTTGGGCGGCTTCGAGGCCCTGGCCTGTTCCTGCAAGGCCACGTAATGGTGCCAGACGAGCTGCGCGGCGAGGCTGCGGTGCGGGCGCCAGGGCTCGGCGACGGCGAGGAGCTGTGCCTGGGTCGGCTTCTCTGCCCAGCCTTTCAGCCGCTGCACGCCGAGCTGGATGGCGAGGTCGCCCACCGGCCAGATGTCCGGCCGACCGAGCGCCATCATCAGGTAGATCTCGGCGGTCCAGCGCCCGATGCCCTTCAGCGCGATCAGGGCCGCGATGGCCTCCTCGTCGTCCATCCGGTGAATGGGGTCGAAATCGAGTTGGCCGTCCGCGACGGTCCGGGCCAGCCCGCGGGCGTAGCCGATCTTCTGGCGCGACAGGCCGCAGGCCCGCAGATCCTCGTCGGGAAGGGCCAGGATGGCGTCGGGTGTTACCACCCCGACCATGGCCTGGAGCTTGGCCCACAGCGCCGCGGCGACCGTGGTGGAGAGCTGCTGCTCGATGATCAGGCAGAGCAGGCCGGAGAAGCCGTCCGGACGGCGGAAGTCGCGCACCGTCGGGCCGCCGACGCGCAGGGACTCGGCGAAGATGGGATCGAGCGCGGAGAGATGGTCGATGGACATGGTCGAACGAAAATGGGGGATGCGCAGCGGTTGCGCATCCCCCATTTTCCGACAGGCAGGATTGAGCGCGGACGGCCTCAGGCCACCAGCTCGATCGCGTAGTCTTCGATCACGGTGTTGGCCAGCAGCTTGGTGCACATGGCCTCGACCTCCTTGCGGGCGGCGGCCTCGTCGGTGCTCTTGAGCTGAAGCTCGATGACCTTGCCGGCGCGGACGTCCTCGACGCCGTCGAAGCCCAGCGTGTGCAGCGCGTGCGCGATGGCCTTGCCCTGGGGGTCGAGAACGCCGCGCTTGAGGGTGACGTGAACCTTCGCCTTCATCGGATGTCCGCTCGCTTGATGGTGCTGATGGGTTGGGGAAAACTGATTACTGGACCGTCGTTTACTGGACCGTCTTGGGGCCCTTGACGTCCACCGGGCCGCCTTCGGGCAGGATGCCGAGGCGCCGGGCGACCTCCTGGTAGGCCTCCTCGACCTGACCGAGGTCCTGGCGGAAACGGTCCTTGTCCAGCTTCTCGTTGGTCTTGATGTCCCACAGGCGGCAGTTGTCGGGGCTGATCTCGTCGGCCAGGACGATGCGCATCTCCTCGTTCTCCCACAGCCGGCCGAACTCCAGCTTGAAGTCCACCAGCCGCAGGCCGATGCCGAGGAAGAGACCCGACAGATAGTCGTTCACGCGGAGCGACAGCGCCACCATGTCGTCGAGGTCCTGCGGAGCCGCCCAGCCGAAGGCCGTGATGTGCTCCTCGGTGACCATGGGATTGTTCAGCTCGTCGGACTTGTAATAATACTCGATGATCGAGCGCGGCAGCGGGGTCCCCTCGGGGATGCCGAAGCGCTTGGACAGCGAGCCGGCGGCGGTGTTGCGCACGACCAGCTCGATGGGGATGATCTCGACCTCGCGAACCAGCTGCTCGCGCATGTTCAGACGGCGCACGAAGTGAGTCGGCACGCCGATGTCCGACAGACGGCTCATCAGGTACTCGGAGATGCGGTTGTTCAGCACCCCCTTGCCGGTGATGATGCCCTTCTTCTGGTTGTTGAAGGCGGTCGCGTCGTCCTTGAAGTACTGCACCAGCGTGCCCGGCTCGGGACCTTCGAACAGGACCTTCGCCTTGCCTTCGTAGATGCGCCGACGTCGTGTCATGAGAGATCGTCCAAAAACGTGTAGCCTGGACCGGCGGGTGACCGGTCCAGGGGATATGCACAAGTGATATAGCAAGCTGGCCCAGGGAACACAATGCGCGGGGTCCGCGGCGGCTCCTACCCCAAGGAGACGGGCTGCCACGGTGCCTCGTGAGGACGGCCGGCGGCGAAGTGCCAGACCGGGTCCAGATCCGGGCGCTCCACGGCGGGCAGGGCGATCAGCGCGCTCGACACCGTGCCGAAGCCGGTCGGCAGCAGGAAGTTCATCGCCCCGCGCTCGCCCCGCTCGCCGTCCCAGATTCGGCTGGCCAGCAATTCCGGCCAGCCGCCCCACCGGTCGCCGGCCTCGCCCCGCTCCGGGTCGGGCGGTGCTGCGTGCTGGAAGAGGGGCAGATACTGGGCCTGCCGCGGGTCCTCCGTCATGTCGTCCAGATCGCTGGCGGTGACCATGTGCACACCTGCGGGGATCTCGATCACCTCCGGGCGGTTGCGCGGGGAAGGGCCGCGATGAACCAGCAGCCGGGCGTCGCGGTTGTCGGCGATCAGCAGGTTGAAGGGGCGATAGGCCCGCGTGTCGAGCTGCGCCATGGCCAGCGCCGCCTCCGCCGCATCGGCGAAATCCAGCGCGTCGAGCACCAGTTCACCGCGGGAGCGCTTGCCGGCCTCCGGCCCCAGCGTGCCCATGCGGTTCAGCACGGCGGCGACCACCCCTTCGTCGTTCATGCCCAGCCAGGAGCCGCCGGCCAGCTCGTCCAGCCCGGCGACGACGTTGGGGCGGTCGGGCCAATGGCGCGCCGGCGCCTGCCAGGGCCGTCCGGCCATTTCGTCGCGGTTGGCGCCCAGGATGAGGGGCCATGTTGCGTCCGGTCGTCGCAGGAGGATCACGCTGCACATGGGGAATCTTGCCTTCCGCTTCCCTCTTGGGTATGTCGCCGCACGCCGGATTCGTCGATTGGCCGGTGGGTAGGGGCGATGACGACGCCCGATCCACCGGCTATATAGTCTTGTATCTGGGAGCGCAAAACCAATCCAAGGAGCCGGGTCCCATGACGACCTTCGACGAGCGCGAGAGGGCCTTCGAGAACAAGTTCCAGCACGACCAGGACCTGCTCTTCAGGATTCGCGCGCGCCGCGACCGGCTGGCGGGACTCTGGGCGGCAAGCCTGCTGGGCCTGACCGGGGGCGAGGCCGACGCCTACGTCCGCCAGATCATCGACGCCGACATCGGCGCCACCGGACCGCACGACATCCGCGACCGTCTGGCCGCCGACCTGCACGCCAAGGGCGTGGACATCTCCGACCACCGGGTGGAGAAGGAGCTGGCCCTGCTTCTGGACGTCGCCCGCCAGCAGGTGCACGCGGAGTAGAGTTGTCGCGTGGGGGAGGTGTTGCCCCCTTCCTGACCCTCCCCCGCTCTCGCAGGGGAGGGGATAAAGCTCCCTCCCTTGCCGAAGGCGGGGGAGGGAAGGGGCCCGCGAAGCGGGAAGGGTGGGGGCTCCGAAGATCATCGAAGCCCCCGAACCCTCACTCGCCGAACACGCGCTTGAACACCATGTCGACGTTCTTCGTGTGGTAGGTCATGTCGAACATCGGGGCCAGCGTCTCGCGGGAGATGTGCTTCACGACGTCGGCGTCCGACGACAGCAGGTCCAGGAAGTTGCCGCCCTTTTCCCACACCTGCATGGCGTTGCGCTGCACCGCCTTGTAGCTGTCCTCGCGGCTCATCCCGGCCTGGGTCAGGGCCAGCAGGACGCGCTGCGAGAAGACCAGGCCGCCCAGATCGTCCAGGTTCTTCTGCATGCGCTCCGGATAGACCACCAGCTTGTCCATCATCCCGGTCAGGCGGGCCAGCGCGAAGTCCAGCGTCACCGTGGCGTCGGGGCCGAACATGCGCTCGACCGAGCTGTGGGAGATGTCGCGCTCGTGCCACAGGGCGACGTTCTCCAGCGCCGGGACGACGGCGGCGCGGACGATGCGCGCCAGACCGGTCAGATTCTCCGACAGCACCGGATTGCGCTTGTGCGGCATCGCCGAGGAGCCCTTCTGGCCCGGATGGAAATACTCCTCCGCCTCGCGCACCTCGGTGCGTTGCAGGTGGCGGATCTCCACGGCCAGATTCTCGATCGACGAGGCGATGACGCCCAGAACCGAGAAGTAGAAGGCGTGACGGTCGCGCGGGATGACCTGGGTGGACACCGGCTCCGGCGTCAGCCCCATCTTGGCGGCGACGTGCTGCTCGACCCGCGGGTCGATGTTGGCGAAGGTGCCGACGGCGCCGGAGATGGCGCAGGTGGCGATGTCGGCGCGGGCCTGGACCAGACGCTCCCGCCCGCGGGCGAAGGCGGCGTAATGGCCGGCCAGCTTCAGGCCGAAGGTCGTCGGCTCGGCGTGGATGCCGTGGCTGCGCCCGATGGTGACGGTGTCCTTGTGCTCGTAGGCGCGGCGCTTCAGCACGGCCAGCAGCTTGTCCATGTCGTCGAGCAGAAGGTCGGCGGCCTGGGTCATCTGCACGGCGAGGCAGGTGTCCAGCACGTCCGACGAGGTCATGCCCTGGTGGACGAAGCGCGCCTCCGGCCCGACATGCTCGGCGAGGTTGGTCAGGAAGGCGATGACGTCGTGGCGGGTCTCCCGCTCGATCTCGTCGATGCGGTCGATCTCCCACTTGCCGCGCTCCCACACGGCGGCGGCGGCCTCCTTCGGGATGACCCCCAGCTCCGCCTGCGCGTCGCAGGCGTGCGCCTCGATCTCGAACCAGATGCGGAACCGGTTCTCCGGCTCCCAGATGCGGGACATTTCGGGGCGGGTGTAGCGGGGGATCATCGGACTCTCCGGGGGTGGCGGACCTGAACGCTTGGGGGCGGGCGGGGCGTATCGGGACTTTGCAGTGGCGGAAACCGCCCCCTGTTGCTCGCGCGCGGGACCATAACCGCGCCGGACGGCGCTGCAAAGCCCCTTCGCAGCCTTGATGGACGCGGGGGGCGCGTCATAAGGTTTCCAAGGACGGGCTCGTCTTCCCGGAAAAATCGCAAAGACTGGCAATTGGTCGCGCCGGCTGCTTCACCTTGATCTTGCCGAGCCCCGGCCACGCGCACTAATGATGTGGCATATGCGCCGCGGACGGGCAACGCCGGGCGTGGTTCCAGGAGGGCTTTCGTTGTCCGATCCGATCGCCGAGTTGATGCGCGAGCCGTCCCGGACTTCGGACGAGAGGCGCCTTTACCGTCTGCAGTTCCTGACCTCTCTGTTTCTGGTCGCGGCGGTGGTGGTGGGCTTGGGCGCCTACTTCATTTGGCAGCACCGGCTGGATTTCGACGCCGACCTGAAGCAGACCGAAGCCCGCTACCTGGAAGTGCAGCGCCAGACTCTGCAGGAGGAGCTGGAGAACGCGCGCTCCTACCTCGCCTACATGCGGTCGCGCACCGAACCGCTGCTGCGCGCCGAACTGCGCGCCAAGGTGGACGAGGCCTACGGCATCGCCTGGACCATCTACGAGCGTGAGAAGGAGTATCTGCCCGAGGCGTCGATCCGGCAGTCGATCAAGGAAACCCTGCGGCCGCTGCGCTTCTTCGGCGGACGCGGCTACTACTTCATCGACGACATGCAGGGCACCTGCGTGCTGCTGCCCACCGAGCCGCAGCGGGAGGGCAGCTCGCTGCTCGACAACCGCGACGACCAGGGGCGCCCGATCATGCGCAACCTGATCCGCGCCGTGGACGATCCGGAGATGCAGGGCTTCACCCGCTACCGCTGGTACGCGCCGGGCAACCCGCACAGCATGTCCGACAAGTTCGCCTACGTCCGCCGCTTCGAGCCGTTCAACTGGCTGATCGGGACCGGCGACTATGTCGGGGCGGTGGAAGAGAAGCTTCAACGCGAGACGCTGGAGCGTTTGCGCGCCCGACGTTTCGGGGATTCGGGTTTCATCGCCGTGCTGCGGGAGGATGGCGAGGTGCTGCTCTCCCCGACCTCCCCGGCGGCGGAAGGCAAGAACGCCCGGGACCTGCCCTGGGAGACCGAGCGGGATCTGGTCACCCGACTGCTGGAGGCCGGCCGGCAGGGTGGCGGGGAGCTGCGCTTCGACTGGGTGCATCCGGTCACCGGGCGCCCGGCGCCGAAACTGTCCTACGCGACGGCGCCGGACGTCTGGGGATGGGTGCTGATCGCCGGCTTCTACACCGACGACATCGATTCCGTGCTGGCGCAGCGGCGGGCCGAGATCGGCGCCGGCATGAAGAAACGCATCCTGACCACCCTGGCGGTGCTGGCGCTGGCGCTGGGGGCATCGGCCGGGGTGTCCTGGCTGGTCACCGGCTGGGTCCGCCGCATCGTCCGCGGCTACCAGTCAAACATGCGGGAGAGCGACAGCATGCTGCGCGAGCGGGCGCGGCAGCTCTATCTCGCCAACTTCTTCGTGGACCATGTGTCCGAGATCGTCGTGCTGGCGGATGCGGAGCTGCGCATCGCCTACGTCAACCCCTTCGGCTGCGACGCGCTGGGCGAGCCGCTGGCCGGGCTGGCCGGCAGCCACGCCGACCTTCTGGAACGTTTCCGCGACGAGGCGGCGGAGGCGTCGGCCCATTACGAGACGCTCTACCACACGCGCGACGGGCGGGCGCTGGAGCTGGAGGTGACGGCCAGCCGCGTCACCTACGAGGGCGACGCCTACTACTGCGCGATCGCCCGCGACATCTCGGAGCGCAAGCGCGCGGAGTGGGAACTGCGGCTGTCCGCCAAGGTGTTCGACAACGCCGCCGAGGGCATGGTCGTCACCAACGAGAGGAACCGCATCGTCGCGGTCAACGACGCCTTCTGCCGCATCACCGGCTACAGCCGCGAGGAGGTGATCGGCGGCGATCCGGCCATGCTCGCCTCGGGCCGGCAGGACGGCGCCTTCTACGCCGCGATGTGGGTGAAGCTGAGGGAGGAGGGCCACTGGTCCGGCGAGATCTGGAACAAGCGCAAGTCCGGCGAGGTCTATCCGGAATGGCTCAGCATCCAGATGGTGCGCAACGAGGCGGGGGAGGCCGTCAACTACATCGCCGCCTTCTCCGACATCACCGAGAAGCGCGCCCAGGAGGAGCGCATCCGGCATCTGGCGCAGTATGACTTCCTGACCGACCTGCCCAACCGCTTCCTGCTGCGCGACCGGCTGGAGCGCGCGATGCTCGCCGCCGACCGGCACGGCACGAAGGTGGGGCTGCTGTTCGTCGATCTCGACCGCTTCAAGACCATCAACGACAGCCTGGGGCACGGCGTCGGCGACCGGCTGCTGCGCGCGGTGGGGGCGCGGCTCCTGGAGACGGTGCGGGCCAGCGACACCGTCAGCCGCCAGGGCGGAGACGAGTTCGTCATTCTGGTCAACGACCTGGACGGACCCGACGCGGCCTGTTCGGTGGCCCGCAAGGTGCTGCGCGCGATGGCCGAGTCCTTCCCGGTGGACGGGCACGAGCTGCAAATTTCCCCGTCCATCGGCATCGCGCTCTATCCCGACGACGCGACGACCATCGACGCGCTTCTGAAATGCGCGGACATGGCGATGTACGCCGCCAAGGAGGCGGGGCGCGCCAACCACCAGTTTTTCACGCCGGCGCTGAACAAGCGGGCGTCGGAGCGGATGTGGCTGGAGAGCAACCTGCGCCACGCCCTGGCCGACAACGAGCTGGAGCTGCATTTCCAGCCGCAGTTCGCGGTGGACGGCCGCCGTCTGGTGGGGGCGGAGGGCCTGCTGCGCTGGCGCCGCCGCGACGGCACGATGATTCCGCCCGGCCAGTTCATCCCGGTGGCCGAGGACACCGGCCTGATCCAGCCGATCGGCGACTGGGTGCTGGGCGAGGCCTGCCGCCGCGCCGCCGACCTGCTCGCCCGCGGCCATCCGCTTCTCATCGCCATCAACCTGTCGGCGGTGCAATTGCGCCGCCCCGGTCTGGCCGACCGCGTGGCCTTTTGGCTGGACGCCTACAAGGTGCCGGCCCGCTGCCTGGAACTGGAGGTGACGGAAAGCGTCCTGATGGACGAGTCCGACATGGTGACCAACACCTTCGCCCGGCTGCGCGAGATGGGGGTGGCGCTGGCCATCGACGATTTCGGCACCGGCTATTCCAGCCTCAGCTATCTGAAGCGCTTCCGCGTCGACAAGCTGAAGATCGACCGTTCCTTCGTGACCAGCCTGACCGACGGGTCCGACGGCGGGGCCATCGCCGAGGCGATCATCGGCATGGCGCGCTCGCTGCGCATGCAGACCCTGGCCGAGGGGGTGGAGACGGAGGAGCAGTTCGGCGGGCTTGCCCGGCTGGGCTGCGACCAGATCCAGGGCTATCTGCTGGGCCGCCCCATGCCCTACGACGATTTCGTGGCCTTCATCGCCCGTCACGCCGCCCCGGAAGCGGTCGGGGTGGTCGGCTGACGGGCGATGCGCCGCGAGGTCGGGCTTACGCGCCCAGCACGCTGCGGTCGTTTTTGGCGACCAGCGCCTGGAAGTAGGGGCCGAGCTTGGCGTCGTCGAGGCCGAAGGCCTGCTGAAAGCGTGCGATCAGGTCACGCTCGCCCTGTTCGGCCTCGCCGTCGGCCATGGCGCTGTCGAGCATGTTCAGCAGGATGCACAGCCGCTGCTGCTCGCTCAGGTTCGGCGTGGCGGCGGCCAGGAAGGCGTCGGGCGGGGTGCTGCGCGCGTATTTGAAGCAGCGGTCCAGCTCCTCCCGCGTGGCGCTGCGGCCCATCACCGACAGCAGGTGGCCGACCTCCTCCGGGTCCAACTCCCCGTCCGAACCCATGCAGTAGATCAGCGAGACGACCAGCGCCCGGCGGGGGGTGAGATCCAGCGGCGCCGATCCCTTGAACATGTCGAAAAGGCCCATGGTGTTACCTCTGTGGTCACGAACGCCGCACATATGGGGGCGCCGATCCAGGCGACAAGATGGAACTGCGGGACAGGGTTGCGGCTACATCAACCCTTGGGCTTTGAAGCTGACATGCTTGCCCTTGCCGACGATGACGTGGTCGTGGACCGCGATTCCCAGGCTGTGGGCGGCGCGCAGGATCTCCTTGGTCATCTCGATGTCGGCGCGGCTGGGGGTGGGGTCGCCGGAGGGGTGGTTGTGCACCAGGATGATGGCGCTGGCCGACAGTTCCAACGCCCGCCGCACCACCTCGCGCGGGTAGACCGGGGTGTGGTCGACGGTGCCGGTCTGCTGCACCTCGTCGGCGATCAGCTTGTTCTTGCGGTCGAGGAAGAGCAGGCGGAACTGCTCCATCGGTTGGTGCGCCATGGCGGCGGTGCAGTAGTCCAGCAGCGATTGCCAGTTGGCCAGCACGGGGCGGTCCATCACCCGCTGCCGCATCCCGCGCAGCGCCGCCGCCCCGACCGCCCGCAGCGTCGCGACGGCCTTGTCGGAGGCCAGCGAGACCTCTCCGACGCAATAGCCGCGCAGGCGGGGCGGCGGGGCGTTGACGACGCTCCAGAGGTCGCCGAAATCGCGGATCAGCGCCTTGGCCAGCGGCTTCACGTCGCGGCGCGGGTTCACCGCGAACAGGATCATCTCCAGCAGTTCATAGTCCTGCAGCGCGTCCGGCCCGCCGTCGAGGAAGCGGCTGTAGAGACGCTGGCGGTGGCCCTTGTGATGGGCCTCGTGATGGGCTTCCTCTACGGAGACGTCCGGGGGCGGCTCCAGCCCGGGAAGCCCTTGAGCCTCCTCCGCATCCCCCGGCCGCTTCGCGCTCTTCCGTCCCGCCATCCCGACGCCACCATACGAATGTGTGCGTCGGGACTATACCTCTTTCGCGCGAAAATCACAGCCGCGGGAACATCATACGGCCGCGGTCGCCTCCTCGGCCGGGACGGCGTAGGGGGGCTTGTGGAAGCCGGCGGGGGACAGGGTGAAGATCTCGCAGCCGTCCTTGGTCACGCCGATGGAATGCTCGAATTGGGCGGACAGCGACTTGTCCTTGGTCACCGCGGTCCAGCCGTCGCCGAGGATCTTCACGTCGTAGCGGCCGGCGTTGATCATCGGCTCGATGGTGAAGATCATGCCCTCGCGCAGGACGGCGCCGGTGCCGGGGTTGCCGAAATGCAGGACCGACGGCGGCTCGTGGAAGACGCGGCCCAGCCCGTGGCCGCAAAAGTCGCGGACGACCGAATAGCGGTGGCCTTCGGCGAAGGTCTGGATGGCGTGGCCGATGTCTCCCAGCGTGGCGCCCGGCTTCACCTGGGCGATGCCGATCATCAGCGCGTCGTAGGTGACATCGACCAGCTTCTTCGCCTTCACGCCGACGTCGCCGCACAGATACATGCGGCTGCTGTCGCCGTACCAGCCGTCCAGGATCGGGGTGACGTCGATGTTCAGGATGTCGCCGTTCTGCAGCCGCTTGTCGCCGGGGATGCCGTGGCAGACCACATGGTTGACGGAGATGCAGTTGGCCTTCGGGAAGCCGCGGTAGCCGAGCGGCGCCGGGACGCCGCCATGGTCGCGGATGTGCTGCTCCAGCAGCCGGTCCAGCTCGCCCGTGGTGACGCCCGGCTGGACGTAGGGCGTGATGAAATCGAGCGTGGCCGCGGCCAGCCGTCCGGCCTTGCGCATGCCCTCGAAATCCTCCGGCCCATGAATCCGGATGCGATGGGAATCGAGGTCGTCGTGGTCCAAGAGAGTCGTCCCTTACAGATCAGGTCCCAGGAAAACGCGCCGGAAGGCCCGGCGGTGAACGAAGAGCGCGGTCAATCCGTGCGGATCGGCCCATGCAGGATCGGCAAAGGCCGTTCCAGCTCGATCGCCTGCGGGGTGATCCTACAGGACCAGCACACGGCTTCCACCCCCGATTCGAGCGCGAGGCGCAATCCTGCGGCGTAGGCGGGGTCGATGTCGGCGGCGACTCGGAAGTGGGTGCAGTCGGCGCGCTGCACAAGATAGACCATGACCGCCCGCGCGCCCTGGCGGACCATCTCGGCCATCTCCACCAGATGCTTGGCGCCGCGGGCGGTCACGCAGTCGGGGAATTCGGCGGCCCGCCCGTCGCCCCGCGCGGGGCGGCGCAGATGGACGTTCTTCACCTCGACATAGGCGGGCGGCCGGGCCTCGTCCTCCAGCAGGATGTCGATGCGGGAGTTGCGGCCGTACTTCACCTCGCGGCGCAGCCGGGCGTAGCCGGCCAGTTCCGGGATGGTGCCGGCGGCGATGGCGGCGGCGACCAGCCCATTGGGATGCGACGTGTTGACGCCGACAAGACAGGGAGTGTCGGGCTCGTCCAGCGCCTCGACCAGCTCCAGCGTGTGAGCGAGCTTGCGCTTGGGGTTGTCCGACCGCGACAACCAGACGGCGGCGCCGGGAGCGTTCAGCCCGATCATGCTGCCCGAATTCGGCACATGGGCGGTGACCAGGGTGCCGTCGAGGTCCACGTCGGCGAGAAACCGCTTGTAGCGGCGGACGAGGCGGCCTTGCAGGAGGGGGGTGGGGAAGCGCATCTTGGGCCCCAGGTTAAAGCGCGCCCCCGCCGCCCGGCAAGCCCGCCATCCCCGCCACAACCGAGAACGGAGCCGACTCCGCATGTCCGCGCCCTCCCCGAATCCCAACCCGACCGCCGCCGTCCTCGTCATCGGCAACGAGATCCTGTCGGGCCGCACCAAGGACGCCAACCTGCCGCACATCGCGGAGAAGCTGGCCGGCATTGGTGTCCGCCTGCGCGAGGCCCGCGTCGTCCCGGACGTGGAGGAGGAGATCGTCGCGGCGCTGGACGCCCTGCGCGGCCGCTACGGCTACGTCTTCACCACGGGCGGCATCGGGCCGACCCACGACGACATCACCTCGGCCTGCGTCGCCAAGGCCTTCGGCGTGCCGCTGGAGCGCAACGCCGAGGCCGTGGCCCGGCTGGAACGCCATTACGGCGATCCGTCGAAGCTGAATGAGGCGCGGCTGCGCATGGCCAACATCCCGGCGGGCGCGTCGTTGATCGACAACCCGATCAGCGCCGCGCCGGGCTTCCGCATCGGCAACGTCTTCGTCATGGCGGGCGTGCCCAACATCATGCAGGCGATGCTCGACGGCGTCCTGCCGCAGCTGGAGGGCGGGCCGGACCTGCACGCCCGCACCGTCGCCTGCGAACTGGCCGAGGGCCAGATCGCCGCGGATCTCGGCGCCCTGCAGGATCGCTACGCGGATTTGGAGATCGGCAGCTATCCCTATTTCCGCAACGGCTTCTTCGGCGTCAGCCTCGTGCTGCGCGGCACCGACGAAACGCGCGTGGTGGCGGCCACGGAGGAGCTGGCGGGCATCGTCCTGCGCTTGGGCGGTACGCCGAACGTCACGGTGGGGACCAAAGGCTAGAGAAACCCTTAGGACGCCAAGCCACCCTTGGTCATATTGTCGCCGCCCTGGGTAATTCTATGTTGAGGACTGGGATGTGACGGTCATGAAAAGTCGTGCCATGAAACCCTTCGAAAAAGCGGCGATCCTGTTCTTGCTGAAGCATCTGGCATCCGGCGTGGCCGGGGCTGTTGTTCTGGCGACGGGGCTTTTGGTTCTTGACGTCGCCAATCTGGCGACTCTGATGGGAAACAGCGATCACGGCATTATTGCCGCGATCATGCTGTATGCCAGTCTCATCCTCACCTTCGGCAGCGTGGCGATGGGCATCGGCATCATGACCCTGAACGAGGACACGCGCCCCTGACCGGCGCCGGACACCCGTTTGGATGAAGCCCGGCCGGGCCTGGGCCGCTCAGAACGGCCCGAAGCTGTCGTACGCCCAGACCAGCGCCACGATGGCGGTGATCCAGACCGCCGCGTAGGGCAGCCAAGTGTTGCGGTTGCGCCGCAAGGCCGCCGGGACGACCAGCACGGCGATCATCAGCACGCTCACGACACCCAGCCAGTTGATCGATTCCAAACTCACCTCCCTTGAACGCCAGGGTTGCGGGGATTTTTGCGTGTCCGGCGCCTCAAGCGCGCTCAATCCTTGACCAAACGCCCGCCGATTGTCTAAGTCAATCCAGCGGAACGGTGGGGTGCATACAATGATATGCAACTCCGGCGGGCGGGGGCAACCCGTTCTCCGAGCCGATCCGCGACGGTGCGCGGGCGTGGCGGAATCGGTAGACGCAAAGGACTTAAAATCCTTCGCTTAGGCATGCGGGTTCGAGTCCCGCCGCCCGCACCATAAATCCAACAATGGCGATATCCAGGATCTCGCGCCGATGGGCGTGGACCGGGCTGGTGGCGGGCTACGATTGCCCCGCTTTGGGCTTCCGTGGGTTCTGTTGCTCTTCACGAGCATTGCAGAGCCGGCATCCGAAACTTCCCATATTTCAAGAAAAGTCGTGTTGATATCGCAGATTCATGAAGTAAAACTGTCAAAATTCGTTGGGTTGATTTTCTGCATCTCACTTCATCGTACAGCCTTACCGGCATTGTTTTTGATATTCACTCGCAATTGCGATGGCTGTTCTGATGCGGTGTGGAGAATTTGTTCTGTCGACTGCCGTCCAGCCGGTTGCCAAGGCTCGACAAATGGGGCATGGTCATTCCAGAAACGTCGCGATTCGACAAACAAACCGCATGGAGGCAGGGCGTGAAGGGCGATCCGCAGGTCATCACCCATTTGAACAAGATCCTGACCAACGAGCTGACGGCGATCAACCAGTACTTCCTGCATGCCCGCATGCTGAAGAACTGGGGCCTGAAGCGCATTGCGCACAAGATCTACGAAGAATCCATCGACGAGATGAAGCACGCCGACAAGATGATCGAGCGCATCCTGTTCCTGGAAGGTCTCCCCAACCTTCAGGACCTGGGCAAGTTGATGATCGGTGAGGACGTGCCGGAAATGCTCGGCAACGATCTGAAGGTGGAGCACAAGGCCCGCACCGATCTGATCGACGCCATCACCCTGTGCGAGCAGGTCCGCGACTACGAGACGCGTGCGCAGCTCACCGAGCTGCTGGACGACACCGAGGAGCACATCGACTGGATCGAGACGCAGCTCGACCTGATCCAGCGCGTGGGCATCGTCGCCTACCAGCAGGAGCAGATCTACGGCGAGAGCTGATCCGCTCGAAGCCGCTCGAAGCCGCTCGGGACTGATCGGAGGGGCGTGGACACGGGCCGCGCCCCTTTGCGTTTCCCCCCTTTTTCGCAGAGTGGCGGGGCGGTGTCGGCAACGCCTTGTTAACCATGTTGCCGTAGATTGCGGGTTTCCGCTTCAGTCTGTACGGGAACCGCCATCATGCTCCCCATCACGTCCTTGCAGGTTGACGACCTGACGCCGAAGGAGACCGCCGCCGTCGCGCACGCCTATCTGGCGGCGCTGGATGAAAGCGACCTGGATCAGGGCGATCATGAGAGTGCCTTCGACCGGGCGCTGGAGACGTTGCGCGGTTACCGTCCCGGCTTGCCGCTGAACGTTGCCGCGGCGGAGCTGGAATTGCTGCTGGCCTCCCTACCGGCCGCCGTCTCCGCCGCGCAGGAGCCCGCTCTGGCGTAAGGCGCGCCCGGCCGTTTTCTCTTCGGCTTACGATGAAGGCCCGCTCCGGTTTTCCGGGGCGGGCCTTTTCACTGTCCGGACCGGCGGCCCCAGCGCGCCGGTCACAGCCCCGTCGTTCACAACCCGGTCTGCGGCTTGCCGGTGTCGGCCGTCTTGGTCACGCCGGGGTCGATGAGGGGCTGCAGCGCCGGGGCGATGCTCTTCAGCAGCTGGGCGGGCAGGGCGCTGGTGAAGCGGTAGTTGTCGGCCTCCGGGCCATGGACGAAGGCCGTCATGGTGCCGAAGAAGCGGTCGCCGATGTAGAAGGCGAAGGTCGCCGTCCGGTTCACCGCCCGCGACTCGATCAGGTGTCCGCCGGGGCCGTAGCGGTCCAGCCGGTGGTCGCCGGTGCCGGTCTTGCCGCCGATCGGGATGACCGCCCCCGCCGAGTCCTTGAAGGAGCCCCAGACCCGCTTGGCCGTGCCGTTCTGCGCCACGTCCATCAGCGCCTTGCGCAGGGTGGCCGCGACCTCCGCCTTCATCACGCGCTGGCCGCGCAGCTCGCCCAGGCCGACGATGGCCTCGTAGGGCGTGCCGGCGGCGAAATGCAGCTTGCGCACGCGCACGGTCGGCTGGCGCACCCCGTCGTTCTGGATGATGCCGACCAGTTCGGCCAGGGCAGCCGGGCGGTCGGCGGAGCTGCCGATGGCGGTGGCGAAGGACGGGACGAGCGTTTCGAAGGGGTAGCCCAGCTTGCGCCACTGCTCGGTGATGCGCTGGAAGGCCTCCTCCTCCAGCCCGATGCGGATGCGGGTGTTCTGGGCCGACTGCCCCTTCTTGAACAGCCAGCGGTAGCTTTCCTGGCGCTCCTGCACGCTGGCCTCCAGCACCTCCTGCCGCTTGGCGTCGGGGCGCTTCTGCAGGTAGGAGACCAGCCACAACTCCAGCGGATGGACGCGCGCCAGATAGCCGAGGTCGTTCAGCGGGAACTTGCCCGGCCCGTATTTGCCGTAGAGCGACGCGATGTCGCCGTCGTCCAGCTTGGCGTCGGGCAGGCGGGCGCGCAGGAAGGCGCCGAACTCCTTCACCCCGGCCTGCGGGCGGGCGGTGCGGAAGATCACCGACAGGCGGTGCGGCATCGGCCGCGACCGGGCGGCCAGCATGGTCAGCATCGCGTCCGGCGTGTGCTTCCGGTAGCTGTTGTAGAAGCGGTTCAGGAAGTCGCTGCCTTCCTTGTCGGCGAAGCGGGCGAGATAGGCCTGGCGGGCGGGGTGGTCGGGGTTGTGCAGGATGTCGGTGCTGTCGTCGCCGCCTTCGGACAGATAGAACTGCACGACGTCGCGCATCATGCGGATGAAGGGCAGGTTGACCGAATTGCGCAGCGACTCGGTCACGGTCAGGATGCTGCCGTTGTCTTTGGCGTTGAAGTTCACGAAGCTGTGCAGACCGCCACCGGTGAAGAAGGCCTCGCCGGGGTTCGCCGAATAGCGGCGCTCCATGGCGGCGTCGAGCATGGCGCTCAATCCGCGGTTGCCGGACGTCGACAGCCAATTCGCCGCCCAGCGCGTCAGGTTGTCGGACGCCTCCTCCTCCACGTCGGCGAGGAAGTCCTTGGGCAGATGGGCGTAGCGGGTGTGCAGCTCCGCCACGATCTCCAGGTAGGTGGCCAGGGTGCGCAGCTTCGCCGTGGAGCCGAGGTCGAGCTTGGCGCCCTCGTTGATGTCCAGCGGCTGGTCGAGGTTGTCGGCCTGGACGCGCAGGTAGTTGGCGTCCGGCCCGCGTTCGTAGAGCGTGACCGAATAGATGATCTTGGACAGGTCGCTGCCCTTGACGTCGAGCAGCCGCTCGCCGGTCAGCCCCATCTGCGCGGCGAAGGCCGGATCGCCCAGCTTCGCCAGCACCTCGACCACCCGCTGCTGCGCCGGGGCGTCCAGCGTCGATTCGGCGGTCAGGTCGATGCGGTCGAGCTGGTAGAGGCTGGACACGCCGAGCATGGAGAGAAGCCGGGCGCGGATGGCGTTGGGGGCCTTCTGCTCCACGAAATTGGCGGTCTGGGCCTGCGGCGGGTCCTCGCGGAACTTCAACGTCAGGCCGAGGGCCGCGTCGCGCAGCGCGGTGTCGATCACGCCCGCGTTGTGCAGCACGCGCAGATGGCTGTCGGCCAACCGCTCCAGCGCTTGGCGGTCCTGAATCAGGTAATAGGAGGGACGGCGCTGGGCGAGCAGAAGGCTCAGCACCTGCTTGTAGGCCAGCGCCTTCACCTGCAGGGCGCGGTCGTCGGCGGGCTCCTCCGACAGCACCTTCTCGGCGATGGCGAGGTCGGTGCCGAACCAGGCCCACAACCCGTCGCCCAGCCCGTTCACCTCGCCGAAGCCGGGGCGCCCGGTCAGCGGGGTGGAGTTCAGATAGTCGATCAGGATGCGGCGGCGGTGGGCGCCGGTGTCCTCGCCGTCCAGATAGGCGCGGGTGCTGGCCGAGATCATCTGGCGCAGCTTCTCCGTGGCGCCGCTGGTCTGGCCATCGGGGGAGTGGCGGTACTTCTCGATCTGCGTCGCCAGGGTCGAGCCGCCGGGCGAGCGCTGGCCGGGCTTGACCCACTGCACCGGCAGCATCGCCACGGCGCCGGCGAAGCGGTCCCACTCCACGGCGGGGTTGCGGCGCGGCTCGTCGGTGTTCAGCAGCTCGCGGTTCTCAATGAACAGCAGCGTGGCGGCGACCAGCGGCGGCACGTCCTCGAACTTTGCGAAGACCCGCTCCGGGTAGCGGGCGGAGAACAGCGCGGTGCCGTTGCGGTCCAGCAGGGTCAGGCCGGCGCGCGTCTTCTCGTGGTAGATCGGGAAGCCGCCGGCGGCCATGAACTGGTCGAGCGTCGGCGACAGATGCGCCTGCATCTCCACCGCGTACATGTCCGAGGTCAGCGAGCGCAGATAGCCGGGCAGCCCGACATAGCCCATCCGCTCGTTGTAGGGACCCTGGGTGGGGTGGCGCGCGGCGGGGTTCGGTCCCTCGCTCAGCGTGTAGGTCATGTCCTTGGCGTAGCCGGCGAGCAGGCGGGCCTGCAGCCGCGACGTGCGCATCTCCTCCTGCGCCAGAAGGGCGCCGCCGCCCAGCGTCGCCGCCAGCGTCACACCCCAGATCGCGCGCCGCACCCACAACCGTGTCATGTCCGGCTCCAGCCATGACCGCGGGCGACGCCCGCGAATTGGTTAAAATGCCCGGCAAGCTGGCCGAGCGATATGGCCGGAATGTAGAGGTGCCTTGGTTAACAACCGGTGTAATCCCCTGACCTTCGGGGGTGCGAGTCCGCCCCGAAATCGGTGTAACTCAAATTCGTAGCGGACCGTTGCGGCGGCGCCACGAATGCGCCCAGTGGTTGTGGGGTTAAGGGGCGTGACCGCGCGCCGCCACGAAATCCGTTAACGCGGTGCGCAGGCGGGCAACCACGCCGGACCAGTCGCCGGAGCGGTCCTGGCCGAACACCCGCATGGTCGGGTACCAGGGGTTGACCTCCCGGTTGCCCAGCCAGCGCCAGCAGGCGTCGGCGCGCGACAGCGTCCAGGTGAGCCGACCCAGCCCGCCCGCGAGGTGGCAGACGGAGGTGTCCACCGTGATGACGAGGTCCAGCGTCATGGCCAGCGCCGCGGTGTCGGCGAAGTCGCGGACGCCGCTCATGGGGTCGGCGATGTCCATGCCCGCCGGGGCCTCGGCCAGCTGCGCCGCGCCCGGCCCCATCTGAAGGCTGACGAAGCGCACCCCCGGCACCTCGGCCAGAGGAGCCAGGGCGGCCAGAGGCAGGCTGCGCCGCCGGTCGATCGGGCTCGCCACCCCGCGCACCGTGCGCGGCGACCCCGCCCAGACCAGCCCGACGCGCAAACGCCCATCCTTCACCGGAAGGCGCTCGCGCCACGCCGCGACGTCGGCGGGATCGGCGCGCAGATAGGGCACCGTGGCCGGGATGCTGTGCAGATCGGTCGCGAAGGCGCGGGGCAGGCTCATCATCGGGATGTGCAGGTCGAAGGCAGGAAGCTCCCCGCCCCAGGCGACGGCGGCGGACACGCCGTCCACCCGCTCCATCAGCCGGACCAGCGCGGGCGAGCAGCCGACGACCACCCGCGCCCCCCGCCCGGCCAGCAGCGGCGCGTAGCGGACGAACTGCAGGGTGTCGCCCAGCCCCTGTTCGGCGTAGAGCAGGATGGTCCGTCCCGCCACATCCTCCGCCCCCGTCCATTGCGGCTGCGGAAAGCTGCGGTGCACGGGGTCGAGCTGCCGGGTCTCCCACCGCCATTCGAACTCCTCCCAGCCCTCGCGCAGTTGGCCGGAAGCGAGCAGGGCGACCGCGAGCGCCAGATGGGCCTCGGCGTCGGCGGGGGCGCGGCGGATGGCCTCCCGCCCGGCGGCGACGGCCTCGTCGCGGCGGCCCTCGTGCAGCAGGAGCGACAGACGGTTGCGGTGGAAAGCGGCCCGTTCCGGGGCGATGCGCGTCGCCCGCCCGCACAGGCGCAGCGCCTCCGCGACGCGGACGGTCTGTTCGAACAGCGGCACCATGTTGCCGTAGGCGTCGGCGTTGCCGGGGTCCAGGACCACCGCCCGGCGCCCGGCGCGCTCGGCGTCGTCGAAGCGCCCAAGCGTGACCAGAAGATGGACGAGGTTGGTCTGCGCGTCGGCCAGCGTGGGGTCGAGCCGCAGCGCCTCGCCCAGCGCTTCCACGGCGCCCTCCGGGTCGCCCGTCTGGGCCAGTGCGGCGCCGAGCATGCGGTGCGCCTCGGCGCGCTGCGGGGCGAGGCCGCGCGCCTTGCGGAAGGCGTCGGTGGCGCCTGCCCAGTCGGCGGCGGCGTAGAGCCGCAGGCCGGCCCGCTCGAAGGCTTCGGCCAGCGGCTCGCTGTCGGTGGCGGCGCTGGCCGTCAGGGCGCGGGTCAGGGCGCGGCGGGCGGCGGGACCGTCGCCGGCCTCGGTCAGGGCGCCGCCCAGGGCGAACCAGTCGCCGGCGCCGTCGGGTTGCAGGGCTAGGACGCGGCGGAAGGCGGCGGCCGCCTGCGCCGCCCCGTCCGGCGTGCCCAGCGCCATCAGCGCCTTGCCGAGATTGCCGTGGATGTCGGCGGCGAGCGGCAGGAGGGCCGCCGCCTTGCCGATCATCGCCACCCCGTCCGCCACCGCGCCGGTCTGGGCCGCCAGCAGCCCGGCGAAATGCAGGGCGTGGGGGTTGTCCGGGTCCACCTCCAGGATGCGGCCGTAGAGCAGCCGCGCCTCCTCCAGCCGCCCGGACAGATGATGGTCGAGCGCGAGGTTCAGGGCTTCGGCGACGCTGGCCATGGGCGGGGGCCCTCTGTGGTGGGGAGCTATGACCCCAGCAGTTCCTTCGCCTTGGCGGCGAGATCGGCCAGCGGGACTTCGACCTGCTCGCCCTTCACCAGATGCTTCAGCGTCGCCGTGCCGCGCGCCTTCTCGTCGGAGCCCATCAGGACGACCAGCGGGATGCCCGCCTTGTCGGCGTACTTGATCTGCTTGGCGAGCTTGCCGCCGTCGAGCTGGATTTCCGTGTTGAGGCCCGCCGCCCGCAGCGCCGTCGCCAGACCGTAATAGTCGGCGGACAGGGCCGGGTCCATCTGCGTCACCAGGACCTGGGCGGTCGCCCCGCCGTCCTTGATGATGCCGGCTTCCATGAGCTGGTAGAACAGCCGCGTCGCGCCGATCGAGATGCCCACACCCGGCAGCTTCGACTTGGTGTAGTGGCTGGCGAGGTTGTCGTAGCGCCCGCCGGAGCACACGCTGCCGATCCCCGGATGGTCGTTCAGGAAGGTTTCGTAGACCGTGCCGGTGTAGTAGTCGAGGCCGCGCGCGATGGCGAGGTTGATGCGCACCACGCCGTCCGGCACCTGGAGGGCCTTCAGCCCCTCGATGACGGTGGTCAGCTCCGCGACACCCTGGCGGAAGGTCTCGTTGTCGATGCCCAGCGCGCCCAGCGCGGCGAGCGTCTCCTCGTTGGTGCCCTTGGCGTCGATCAGGGACAGGATCTTCTCCGCGGCGTCGGCGGCCATGCCGAGGCCGGTCAGGCTGTCGCGCACCTTGTCGCGGCCGATCTTGTCCAGCTTGTCGATCTCGCGCAGGACCAGGACGCGCTTCTCCGCGTCGTCCACGCCCAGCCCGTCGAGCAGGCCGAGCAGAACCTTGCGGTTGTTCACGTTGATGGTGAAGCCGCCGAAGTCCAGTTCGCGGAAGACGTGGTAGATGACCGCCGGGATCTCCGCGTCGTAATGCGCGGACAGGCTGTCCTTGCCGATCACGTCGATATCGCACTGGTAGAATTCGCGGAAGCGCCCGCGCTGCGCCCGTTCCCCGCGGTAGACGCGCTGGATCTGGTAGCGGCGGAAGGGGAAGGCGAGGTCGCGCTCATGCTCCGCCACGTAGCGGGCGAGCGGCACCGTCAGGTCGAAGCGCAGCGCGATGTCCGGCTTGTTCCCCTGCTGGAGGGCGCCGGTGGACTGCACGAAATAGACCTGCTTCTCGGTCTCGCCGCCGGACTTGGTCAGCAGGGTGTCCACCGTCTCGAACACCGGGGTTTCCACCGGCACGAAGCCGAACCGCTCGTAGCCGCGGCGGATGGTGTCGAGCAGACGCTGGAAGGCCACTTGCTGGCGCGGCAGCAGCTCCATCGTTCCGGGCGGGGTGCGGGGGGTAATGAGGCTCATCGGCGCGGGTCCGGCTTCGAATGTCCCTGGGGATTCGGCTAGGGTTCTAGCGGCTTTCGCCGGTCCCGTCACCATTGCAGTGGCCGGATACCGCCCCGATACCGCCCCGATACCGCCCCGATACCGTTGAGCGGGGGGCCGTAAGGGGCTAGAACTCCGGCACCCCCCATGCATCCGTGCCGGAGCCGCCATGCCCACCGACCGTCTCGTCCTCCGCCGTCCCGACGACTGGCATGTGCATCTGCGCGACGGCGCCATGCTGAAGGCGGTGCTGCCCTTCACCGCCCACCAGTTCGGCCGCGCCATCATCATGCCGAACCTGAAGCCGCCGGTGACCAGGACCGCCGACGCCGTGGCCTACCGGGAGCGCATCCTGGCCGCCCTGCCGGAGGGCCACGCCTTCACGCCGCTGATGACCGCCTACCTGACCGACGGCACCGACGCCGAGGATCTGGCCCAGGGCTTCGAGGACGGCGTGTTCGCCGCCGCGAAGCTCTACCCGGCCAACGCCACCACCAACAGCGCCCACGGCGTGACCGACCTCGGCAAGATCGCGCCGGTGCTGGAGCGCATGGCGGAGATCGGCATGCCCCTGCTGATCCACGGCGAGGTGACCGACGCCCATGTGGACATCTTCGACCGCGAGGCCGTCTTCATCGAGCGCACCCTCGGCCCGCTGCTGGAGCGTTACAAGGCGCTGCGCGTGGTTCTGGAGCACGCGACCACCGCGGAGGCCGTGGCCTTCGTGCGCGAGCACGCCGCCTCGGGCCGGGTGGGGGCGACCATCACGGCGCATCACCTGCTGATCAACCGCAGCCACCTGTTCGCCGGCGGCATCCGCCCGCACCTCTACTGCCTGCCCATCGCCAAGCGCGAGACGCACCGCGTGGCCCTGGTCGAGGCGGCGACCTCGGGCGAGGGGCCGTTCTTCCTGGGCACCGACACCGCCCCGCACACGGTGACCGCCAAGGAGAGCGCCTGCGGCTGCGCCGGTTGCTTCACCGCCGCCAACGCCCTGGAACTCTACGCCGAAGCCTTCGAGGAGGCGGGCGCGCTGGACAAGCTGGAGGCGTTCGCCAGCCTGAACGGCCCGCGCTTCTACGGCCTGCCGGCCAACGAGGACAAGGTGGTTCTGGAGCGCACGCCGTCCACCGCCCCGGACATCGTGCTGACCGCCGACGGCGAGGCCGTGCTGCCCTTCCGCAGCGGCGAGACGACGCGCTGGAGCTTCGTCGGCGCGGCTTGAGGCGCCGGCGCGGGCGTTGCCGCTGCGGGTGCCCCCACCCCGGCCCTCCCCCGCTATCGCAGGGGAGGGTGCCTTCTGCGAAGCGGCGTCCGTCCCCTCCCCTGCGATAGCGGGGGAGGGTTAGGGTGGGGGCAAGGTTCCCCCTCAGAACAAACTCCCCTGAACCGGCGGGCGCTGCGGCTTCTTCGGTTCGGGCTTGGCCTTGGTGGCCTTGGGCTTCGGCTCCGGAACCGCGGCGGGCGGCGCCTCCACCCGCGGCCCACCGTCCACCGTCGCGGCCGCCTGGCCGTCGGCGAAGACCAGCGACACCGCCAGACCTGGCGTGGCCTGGGCGGCCCTGGTCAGCGGCTTGCCGTCGCCGGACTGCACCAGGGCGAAGCCGCGCTCCAGAACGCCCTTGTAGGAATAGCTTTCCAGAAGCTGCCCCACCGCCGCCAGCTTCGCCGCACGCTCCTCCACCGCCTTGCCGTAGCTGCGGTCCAGCCGCGGCGTCAGGTCGGACAGCCGTCGGCTGCCATCGCCGAACTTCACGCGGATCGGGCCGAGCGTCAGCCGCCCGCTCACGCGCTCATACTGGCCGCGCGCCGCGACGACGGCGTGGCGCAGCGCGCCGTCGAGCGCCCGGGACTCCGACGCCAGCCGCTGCCCGGCTTCCGCCAGCTTCTCGCGCGGGTGGCGCAGCGCGGCGCCCAGCTCGTTCAGGCGGGTGCGGCGGCGGTCGAGGAGCGAAGCGGCAGCCAGGGCCAGCCGCTCCGCCCGGTCGTCCAGCCGCTGGGCATGGCTTTCCAGCAGGGCGCGCGGGTCGCCGAGGCCGCGGGCCAGCCCCTCCACCCGCGTCCGCCGCTCGGCCAGCAGGCGGGTGGCGGCGCCGACCATGCGCCGCTCGTCGTCCAGCACCTGGGCCAGCAGTTCCGCCCGCACCGGAACGGCCATCTCCGCCGCCGCGGTGGGGGTGGGGGCGCGGCGGTCGGACGCGAAGTCGATCAGGGTGGTGTCCGTCTCGTGCCCGACCGCCGAGATCAGCGGAATGCGGCTGGCCGCCGCCGCGCGGACGACGTTCTCCTCGTTGAAGGCCATCAGGTCCTCCAGCGAGCCGCCGCCGCGCGCCACGATCAGCAGGTCCGGCCGCGGCACCGGCCCGCCGGGCGGGATGCGGTTGAAGCCGTCGATCGCCGCGGTGACCTCCGCCGCCGCCCGCTCCCCCTGGACGGCGACCGGCCAGAGCAGGACCCGGCGCGGGAAACGGTCGTGCAGCCGGTGCAGGATGTCGCGGATGACCGCCCCGGTGGGGGAGGTGACGACGCCGATCACGTCGGGCAGGAAGGGAATGGGCTTCTTGCGCCCGGCGTCGAACAGCCCCTCCGCCGCGAGGCGCTTCTTGCGCTCCTCCAGCATCTTCAGGAGGGCGCCCTCGCCGGCCAGCTCCATCGACTCGATGATGAGCTGGTATTGCGAGCGTCCGGGGTAGGTCGTCATGCGCCCGGTGACGATGACCTCCAGCCCCTCCGCCGGCTGGACGGCCAGCTTCGACGCGGTGCCGCGCCAGCACACCGCCTCGATCACCGCCGTGTCGTCCTTCAGGCGGAGGTAGCAGTGGCCGGAGCTGTGGCGCTTCGGCTGGGAGATCTCGCCGCGCACGCGGACGAAGCCGAACTCCTCCTCGATGCTGCGCTTCAGGCGCCGGGCGAGGTCGCCCACCGAGAATTCCGGAAGGTTCGAGCCGGGGCGCGGCTCGGGAGCGATCAGCGGAGAGGTCATATCAAGGTCTTGAGTCATGGCGGCACCATGATACAAGGCGCGGTGTCGGCAACAAGCGTGGAAGGACGAGGTGCCATGAAAGTCCTGGTGGTCGGGTCGGGTGGGCGCGAGCATGCGCTGTGCTGGGCCATTCAGAACTCGCCGCTGTGCGACACGCTCTACTGCGCACCGGGCAACGCCGGCATCGCGGATGTGGCCGAATGCGTCGCCATCGGCGCGGAGGATGTGGACGCTCTGGTCCGCTTCGCCCAGGACAAGGCTATCGACTTCGTGGTCGTCGGGCCGGAAGGGCCGCTGGTGCTCGGCCTCGTCGACAAGCTGACCGCCCTCGGCATCAAGGCCTTCGGCCCCAGCGCCGCGGCGGCGGAGCTTGAGGGCTCCAAGGGCTTCATGAAGGACATCCTGGCCAAGTACGGCGTGCCGACCGCCGCCTATGGCCGCTTCAAGGACGTCGAGGCCGCCAAGGATTTCGTCCGCAAGAACGGCGCCCCCATCGTGGTCAAGGCCGACGGTCTGGCTGCTGGCAAGGGCGTGACCGTCGCCCGCACCGAGGAGGAGGCCTTCGCCGCCATCGACGAGGCCCTGGTCGAGGGCCGCTTCGGCGCCGCCGGGGCCGAGGTGGTGGTCGAGGAGTTCCTGGACGGCGAGGAGGTCAGCTTCTTCGCGCTGTGCGACGGCGAATCGGCGCTGCCGCTGGCCTCGGCCCAGGACCACAAGGCGGTGGGCGACGGCGACACCGGCCCGAACACCGGCGGCATGGGCGCCTACTCCCCGGCCCCGGCGCTGACCCCGGACCTCCAGGCCCGCGTGATGCGCGAGATCGTCGAGCCGACGGTCAAGGGCATGGCGGCGGAGGGACGTCCCTTCAAGGGCGTGCTGTTCGCCGGCCTGATGATCGGCAAGGACGCCGCCGGCAAGCCGGTGCCGAAGACGCTGGAGTTCAACGTCCGCTTCGGCGACCCGGAATGCCAGACGCTGATGATGCGCCTGAAGTCCGACGCGCTGGCCGCGCTGATCGCGGCGGCGGACGGCCAACTGAAGAACATCGACCTGCGCTGGCACGACGAGACGGCGCTGTGCGTCGTCATGGCGGCGAACGGCTATCCCGGCGACTACGTGAAGAACACCGAGATCAAGGGCTTCGACGCCGCCAACGCGGTGGAGGGCGTGACCGTCTTCCACGCCGGCACGAAGCTCTCTGAGGGCCGGGTGCTGTCCACCGGCGGGCGCGTGCTGGGCGTGACCGCCAAGGCCCCAACCGTGGCCGAGGCGCAAAAGCGCGCCTACCAGGGCGTCGACGCGCTGAATTGGCCGGACGGCTTCTGCCGCCGCGACATCGGCTGGCGGGCGGTGGGGCGCTGACGGCGCCCCGCTTCGGCGCTATATTGGAAGGATGGCGACGGCGCTGCAATTGCCGGCTGGCGTGTCAGCCGAAGACATCAAGGCTCTGGCTTCCCGCTTTGGGGCCAGCAACCTGCGCGTCTTCGGCTCCCGTGCCATGGGGAGAGCACGGCCCGACAGCGACCTGGACCTTCTCGTGGAGTTGGAGCCGAGGTTCGCTTTGGAGGAGCGAATCGGCGCTGCCGTTGATGTGGTGACGGAGTGTGGCCTATCCCCCTAAATGCGCGAAAGTATTCTTCAGTCGGCACGGTCCTTGTGACCCCATACAGCTCTTATTTGGAATACGTCCGCGAGGCGATCCGCCGTGTGATGGAGTATACGGCAACCGGACACGATGATTTCTTCGCCGTACGCTCCTTCAGGATGGCGTGATCCGCAATCTGGAGATCATTGGCGAAGCGACGAAGAAGCTGTCGCCGGACCTGCGGTTGCGCTAATCCGAGTTGTCATGGAGGGAGATGGGGCCGCTTAATGATGTGCTGGCTCCAAACTAAAGTGGATGCTGAACGTCGGAAGTTCCGTTTTGGTGTTGGAGATACTGCAAGTATACCAATAATAAGGATGAAATTAATTCTGGGTATTAATTTGTTATCTATTTTGATGTGATCTCAGAGTTTTCTAGCTGGCGTGCAATTTCTTGAATGTTTCGGAGAATTGACGGGTGTATTTCGTTAGATGATGGACAAATTTTTGGGTTACTGATAGCTTTATTAAGCAATGGGATGGACAGGTATGAACGAATTTTGTTATCGTAGCTAATAGATTTAGCATAAAAAAGTAATTTAATTAAAAAATACTTATTTTCTTTATCTTTGCATGCTAATTTTACTAGGAGATTAGTTCTGATTGCTGTGGTTGATATTAAAGACGCCTCGGTTATTATTCTGCGAACTCTGAGAATGTACTCCATTTCTCTCTGATTGTGTTCTGTTTCGGCTAGGTATTGTAAGCGTCTTGCGACCAAATAATCTTGAGAAAGAGGCGGGTATTTTTGAAATAAAGCTTCTATCATTGAGGCGTAGCTAGATGATTCATCAATCACTAAGCCCTGATTTTCTTCAAGGATAAAGATATTGTCAATCACTGCGCCTCCAAAGCGCGTTTTCCATACCATATTTTTGTATAGAAAAGCGCCCTGTAGTTGAGAATCCGCGAGATCGGCTCCCTGAAGATGGGTATGAGCAATAATTGAACCATGAAGCAGAGATCTTATAAGTGCTGCTCCCTGGAGGTGTGTATCGACGATTTTTGCTCCTTGAAGCTGTGTTCCTGTAAGATTTGCCCCTTGCAGCTGAGCGTTGTTGATATCTGCCCCCTGAAGGGAAGCGTAAGTGAGATCTGCTCCCTGGAGGTAGGTTTCAAAAAGGTGCGCTCCTTGAAGTTGCGCCCTGGGCAGGCGTGCGCCATTTAGTTTTGATTTAACTATGTAAGAATTCTGCAGTTGAGCTTCTGCAAGTTCCGCTCCCTCGAGCTGTATCATTTCAAGATAACAATCTTGAAATTCTGTTCTGTTGAGCTTCGCCCTTTGAAACTGAGTTCTTTCCAATTTTGCTTCTTGTAGCTGAGCTCGGGTAAGATCTGCTCCGTTGAATTGGGTGTCAGTCAGATTGGCTCCTTTAAGAGAAGCATAAAGAAGATTAGACCCATTTAGCTGAGTGCCTTGCAGGTCTGCGCCTTGAAGTTGAGCTCCAGTTAGTATAGACCCGCTCAGATTCATGTCTGCCAACTTTGCCTTGCGTAAGCTGCGCCGTGAAAAATCGCGGTGGCTTAGCTCCAAGCGCGGCAGCCCGGCTTTGCTGATGTTGTCCGCATCGCTGTCAGTGCGTGCAATCGCCAAACGCGCGTTCGGGGCGCGTGGACTCAGGCTGCGCGGAACCGTGCCCTCAGCCAGCAGATCGCCCAAAGGGCGCCCTTCGACCGTTACGCCGTCGGATAGGAACTCGCCCGGCGTGGTCGCGACCAGCAGGGAAGCGGCCACCACGGCCGGCACCGCATTGGCGGCCAGCCGGCGGGACAGGCGATCGGGCCATCGCTCGCCCTCCGGCCGTCTGCGCTCGGCGTGGCGGCGCAGCAGCCCCCCGAAGAGCCCCGTCCCCAGGTCGCGCATCGCACGCGCCGTGCCGGCCCAGGTGAGGCCCGCCTCCCGCGCCGCCGCCGCCGACAGCGCCAGACCGGCGAACAGGCTGACCCGGTGCCACCACGTGATCCATTCGTGCTGATAGGCGAGGAAGCGGATCTGGAAAGCGCCGTACAGAAGCACCGGGGCCAGCACCAGAGTCACCGCCGCGGCCAGCACGGTCAGCGCCTGCGGCAGGGGTGGGGTCGCCGGGCCGCAGGCATCCCCGCAGCGCACGGTGTCGAACCGCGCCAGCAGGCGGGTGACGACGAAGCCGTCCACCCGGTGGCGCAACGCCTCCAGCACCGCGCCGGGCGAGGCCGCGTGCTTGGCCGCTTCCCGCTCGGCAACGGTCAGGTAATGGCGCACCGCGTCGGCGATCACCGACACCTTGCGCACCATGTACAGCTGAACCAGCCAGAACAGGGCCGGCGCGCCGATGAAGAACTTCAGGAGCCCGACCTCCAGGTCGAAGATCGGCAGCTTGATCGGCTTCTCGACCAGCAGGTCGTAATCGGTGACCGCCGTGACTGTGAAGATCAGATAGAGCCACAGCAGGAGATAGGTCAGCGATTGGGTCGCGGCTGCCTTGCTGAGATCGTTCAGCGAGCCCTCAAGCTTGTCCAGACCGGGAGTGTCCACCACCGGATGGGGCAAAGTCGGCCGGCTCCCATGATCCGATGGTTCATCGTTGCGCAGCATAGTGATGTTAGGGTTGTTTCGACGAAAGGATATGCAATTCCATTCGGCGCGGCAACCTCCTGCCTCAACCGGGGCGGCGTTTCCTGAAGAATTCCCGCAGCATTTCCCCCGCCCGCGTCTCGTCGATGCCGCCATAGACCTCCGGGGCGTGGTGGCAGGTCGGCTGGTGGTAGAAGCGGGGGCCGTGCTCCACCCCGCCGCCCTTGGGGTCGTAGGCGCCGAAATAGACCCGCCGCAGCCGGGCGAAACTGATCGCCGCGGCGCACAGCGCGCAGGGTTCCAGGGTCACATAGAGGTCCAGCCCCGGCAGGCGCGGCTCGTCCAGGGCCGTGCAGGCGGCGCGGATCGCCAGCACCTCGGCGTGGGCGGTGGGGTCGTTCAGCTCCTCGGTCCGGTTGCCGGCGCGGGCCAGAACGGTCCCGGTCGCCGGATCGACCACCACGGCACCCACCGGCACCTCCCCGCGGGATGCGGCGGCCTCGGCCTCGGCGAAGGCGATGTCCATGGGGGAGGGGGGGCGGCTCATGCGGGGCACCCTGCCCGGCGGTCCCTGTTTTCGTCAAGCCGCGGAACGCCCTCCGGCGTTGTTAAGCATCGGACGAAACTGGGAGGACATCCATGAGCAACCATGTCTACAAGAAGGTGGAAATCGTCGGCACCGCCGAGACCACCATCGACGACGCCATCCGCAACGGCATCGAGCGGGCGTCCAAGACGCTGAAGAACGTCGACTGGTTCGAGGTGGGCGAGATCCGCGGCCACGTCAGCGGTGGCAAGGTTGCCCACTTCCAGGTGGTGATGAAGGTCGGCTTCCGCCTCGAAGAATAACGGCGGGGACCCCGTGCCGTGGGTTGCGGGCGGGGCTTGCAAGCCCTATGGTCCGTGCCCATGGACACCCCCGATTTCGAACATTCCAAAGCCATGCCCGGCGCCGCCGATGCGGACGCGGGCGAGCCCGATGCCGGCGAGCGCATCGCCAAGCGGCTGGCGCGCGCGGGCCTGTGCTCGCGCCGCGACGCCGAGCGCTGGATCGCCGACGGCCGCGTGGCCGTCAACGGCACGACCCTGGACAGCCCGGCCTGCGTCGTGCGGTCCGGCGACGTCGTGCAGGTGGACGGCAAGGTCATCCCCGAGCCGGAGCCGGCGCGGCTGTGGCGCTATTACAAGCCGTCCGGGCTGGTCACCACCGCCCGCGACGAGAAGGGACGCACCACCGTCTTCGAACGGCTGCCGCCGGACATGCCGCGCGTCATCTCGGTCGGTCGGCTCGACCTGACGACCGAAGGGCTGCTGCTGTTGACCAACGACGGTGAGCTGGCCCGTTTCCTGGAACTGCCGGCCACCGGCTGGACCCGCCGCTACCGCGTGCGCGTCTTCGGCGAGGTGAACGAGGTGAAGCTGGCCGAGCTGGCGAAGGGACCGACCATCGAGGGGGTGAAGTACGGTCCCATCGAAGCCGTTCTGGACCGCATCCAGGGCCGCAACGCCTGGCTGACCGTCAGCCTGAAGGAAGGCAAGAACCGCGAGATCCGCAAGGTGATGGAGGCGTTGGACCTCCAGGTGAACCGGCTGATCCGCGTGGCCTACGGCCCGTTCCAGCTCGGCAAGCTGGAGGAGAGCGCCGTCGAGGAGGTGCCGAAGCGCGTCGTGCGCGAGCAGGTGTCCCGATTCTTCACCGGCGCCGATCCGGCGGAGGAGGGCAAGGCCAAGAGCGGCGGGAAGACCGCCGCTGCCAAGGCCGCCGCCAGGAGCGGGAGCGCCGGCGCCGAAGGCTCCACGAGCCGCCCTGCCGCTCCGGCGAAGGCGCCCAAGCCGCGCGACGCCAAGGCCGGCTGGGCCAAGGCGGAACCGAAGGCAGCGTCCGACCGGCGCGGCCCGGCCAAGCCGTCCTCGGGCGGCTTCGCCTCCGGCAAGCCCGCTTCCAACAAACCGGACGGCAAGCCGGCGGGCAAGCCCGGCACGCTGACGCTGAAGGGCGGAAAGCCCGGCGGCGGGAAGCCGGGGCCGAAGCCGCGCGGCACCGGTGGCGCGTCCGGCGGTGGCGCGTCGGGTGGCCGGGGACCGGAGCGGACCCGTGCGGATCGTCGGCGGTAAGCACCGCGGGCGGCGGCTGGCCGCCCCGGCGGGGAGCGACACGCGGCCGACCACCGACCGCACCCGCGAGTCCCTGTTCAACATCCTGTCCCACGCCGACTGGGGGCCGGACGGCGCCGACCTGCTGGAGGGCGCCGTGGTCGTGGACGCCTTCTGCGGAACCGGCGCCCTGGGGCTGGAGTCGCTGTCCCGCGGAGCCGCCCACGCCAGCTTTCTCGACATGGGCCGCGCCGCTCTGGAGGCCGTGCGGGCCAACGTCGCGGCGCTGGGGGAGGGGGCGAACACCGCGGTCCTGCGCGCCGACGCCACCCGCCCGCCGCCGCCGCTCCGCCCCTGCACGCTGGGCTTCCTCGACCCACCCTATGGTCAGGATCTGGCGCCGCGGGCTCTGGCCGGGCTGGCCAAGGCCGGCTGGCTGGCCCCCGGCGCCGTCCTGGTGGTCGAGGTCGCCGGGCGCGACCCGCTGCCCCTGCCGCCCGGCTTCACGGACCTGGACGAGCGCCGCTATGGCGACACCCGCATCCAGTTCCTGCGCTACGCGTCGCCTCAGCCGTAGGTGAAGAAGGACGAGGCGACCTGGATCGGGGCGATCCCGGCCAGGAGCAGCCGGTCGCCGCCGCCGAAGTCGAGCAGAGCGCTGCCGCTGCCGTCCGATCCCAGGCGGTAGGTCATGTTGGACGCGATCTGGATGCGGTCGTTCTGCGCGCCGCTGAAGTCGGCGATGCGGTCCTGACCGCCGCCGCGCGTGAAGACGAACAGGTCCGCCCCGGCGCCGCCCCACAGCGCGTCGTTGCCGGCATCGCCCCACAACGTGTCGTTCCCCTCGTCCCCCATCAGCAGGTCGGCGCCCGAGCCGCCGTGCAGCGCGTCGTTGCCGGCCTGCCCGCGCAGCGTGTCGTTTCCGGCGTCGCCCCACAGCAGGTCGTTGCCGGCACCGCCGAACAGCTGGTCGTTGCCGCTCAGCCCGCTCAGCGTGTCGTTGCCGGCCCCGCCATAGAGGCTGTCGGCCCACGTGTTGCCGGTCAGCGTCAGGTTCTTCGGGATCTCCACGATCTGGAAGCTCTTGCCGGTGAACTGCTCGGCGTAATAGTCGATGGAGTTCATGTAGTTGGGGCGCAGCGTCGGGGTCAGGTCCGACATGATGGTGCCGGTGGCGGCGAAGTTGCCGTAGGTGGCCCCGCCCGCATACTCGTCGAAGGCGCCGATCATGTGCCCGAACTCGTGGGCCGCCAGCTCGTCCTGGTAATCGGGGCCCCAGTCGGTCTGGGTGCACCAGTTCAGCATGTCGCAGCGCCCGTAGCTGTTGCTGACGTTCACGTTGTAGTGCTGGTTCCCGGCCGCCACGAACTGCACGTCGAAGCGGATGGCGTAGCTGTTGGCGCCGTCCGACAGGCTGTACTTGTCGCCCCAGATCCCCTCGATCCCCTGCTCCCAGACCTGCTTCATCGAGCCGGCGTCATCGCCGGTCAGATGGATGCGGGTCTGCACGACGAAGGCCGTGCCGTCGAAGGCGAGGTCGTACTTCACGTCCCAGCCGAAGCCGCCGTCCGCCCGCGTTTCCGCGTAGTTGATGGTCACCGGGGCGAAGCTGGTGGGGACCGGCGCCGCGGGAGTCGCCGCCAGGGCGCCGGCGTTGTTCCCGTAGGCGTAGCTGACGGCCTGCGTCGTGGTGGTCTGGCTGGCGCCGTTCTGGGTGGCGCTGCCCTTGGCGGCGTTCTGGCGCATGGCACGCTTCATGGCACGATTCCCCTGGTTCTGTGCGTCTTGGGGGACATCATGCGGGCAGGATTGAAGGCTTTCTTGTGACCTTAACTATACATTAACCTTTTTCCTAAGGGCGTAGGACACCCCCTTACGGTTGGCTCGGCGTGGTGGAGGGACCTCGGCCGGTCAGCCCTGTTATGGCCTAGGCAGTTTTGTGTGGGGGCGGGCCATGATCAAGGATCTCTGGTACAAGAACGCGGTCATCTACAACCTGTCGGTCGGCAGCTTCATGGACGCCAACGGCGACGGGATCGGCGATTTCCAGGGTTTGCAGCGCCGGCTGGACTATCTGCAGGGGCTGGGCGTGACCTGCCTCTGGCTGGGGCCGTTCCAGCCGTCGCCGATGCGCGACCACGGCTATGACGTGGCCGACTACTACAACGTCGATCCGCGCTATGGCACGTTGGGCGACTTCGTGGAGTTCAGCCACGCCTGCAAGCAGCGCGGCATCCGCGTCATCATCGACCTCGTGGTCAACCACACCTCGGACCAGCATCCCTGGTTCCAGGCGGCGCGCAAGGACCCGGAGTCCCCTTACCGGGGCTGGTATGTCTGGTCGGACAAGAAACCGCCCGACGCCGACGAGGGCGTCGTCTTTCCCGGCGTGCAGAAGACGACCTGGAGCTGGGACAAGGAGGCCCGCGCCTACTACTTCCACCGCTTCTACGAGTTCCAGCCGGACCTGAACACCGCCAACCCGGAGGTGCAGGCCGAACTGCTGAAGGTGATGGGCTTCTGGATCGAACTGGGCGTGTCGGGCTTTCGCGTGGACGCCGTGCCCTTCGTCATCGCGACCAAGGGACCGGAGGTGAAGAAGCCCAAGCAGCAGTTCGACATGCTCCGCACCTTCCGGGAGTTCGTGCAGTGGCGGTGCGGCGACGCGATGCTGCTGGCCGAAGCCAATGTGCTGCCGGACATCGACCAGGAGTATTTCGGCGACGACGGCGACCGCATGCACATGGTCTTCAATTTCCAGGTCAACCAGACCCTGTTCTACGCGCTGGCCACGGCGGACACGCGGCCACTGGCCAAGGCCCTGGACATCACCCGGGTGCCGCGTCCCAGCACCAACCAATGGGGCCTGTTCCTGCGCAACCACGACGAGCTGGACCTCGGGCGCCTGACCGAGGCGCAGCGCAAGCGGGTGTTTGACGCCTTCGGCCCGGACAAGGACATGCAGCTCTACGACCGCGGCATCCGGCGGCGGCTCGCCCCGATGCTGCGCGGCGACCGGCGGTGGCTGGAGCTGGCCTACAGCCTGCTGTTCACGCTGCCCGGCACGCCGGTGCTGCGCTACGGCGACGAGATCGGCATGGGCGACGACCTGTCACTGCCGGAGCGCGACTGCGCCCGCACCCCGATGCAGTGGTCGGACGAGCCGCAGGGTGGCTTCACCAAGGCGGACGACCCCGTGCATCCGGTCATCAGCGGCGGCGCCTACGGCTACGAGCGGATCAACGCCGCCCACCAGCGCCGCGAGCCTTCGGCCCTCCTGAACTGGACCGAGCGCATCATCCGGATGCGCAAGGAATGCCCGGAGATCGGCTGGGGGGACTACCGGGTGCTGCCCACCGGATCGAACGCGGTTCTGGCGATCCGCTACGACTGGCGCAACAACTCCGTGCTGGTCGTGCACAACCTCGACGACCGTCCCCACGAGGTGGCGTTGGCGGTCGATGGCACGGGGGAATCGCCGCGGCTGGTCAATCTTCTGGCGGAGGACCACAACGACCCCGAGGAGGACGGGCGGCATCGCCTGGTGCTGGAGCCCTACGGCTACCGCTGGTACCGGCTGGGCGGGCTGGACTATCTGCTGCGCCGCACGGAGGGGCCGGTCGGCGGGGCAAAGCGGTCTTGACTTTTTCCGGCCCGCTGGGGGACGCTGGCCGTGCCGTCCCCATCCGGGGGCGGCGCATCAGACGCTTGTTCTCAGGGCAGGGTGAAAATCCCGACCGGCGGTAGCCTCTCGCAAGAGGGGGAGCCCGCGAGCGCTCCCGGCCGTCAGGCCGGGAGGTCAGCAGATCCGGTTCAAGGCCGGAGCCGACGGTGACAGTCCGGATGGAAGAGGACGAGCCGGTCATCGACCGTGGTCCGCCCGCAACGCATGGCGTTGGGCGCGGTCCGCGTGCGCTGGCCTGCGACGGCGGTCCGCGCGGGGCATCCCGCGCGCCGCCGGATGTCTCTTTGCGCCCTGATTCAGGCTCGCCCCAACCGGAGTGAGAACCATGAATCAGACCTTTGCCAGCAACCACCTCTCGAGCGGCCTTCTCGACCGCTTCGGCACCGCCGAGGAACGGGTGATCCGCGCCGTGGAGGCGATCCGCCAGGGTGGCGGGGTCGTCGTCGTGGATGACGAGGACCGCGAGAACGAAGGCGACGTGATCTACGCCGCCGAGACCATCACCCCCGAGCAGATGGCCCTGCTGATCCGCGAAGGGTCGGGGATCGTCTGCCTGATCCTGACCGACGCCGACGCGCGCCGCCTCGACCTGCCGCCCATGGTCGGCAGCAACACGGCGCGTTTCGGCACCGCCTTCACCGTCTCCATCGAGGCGCGGGAAGGGGTGACCACCGGCGTGTCGGCGGCGGACCGGGTGACCACCATCCGCACCGCCATCGCCGACGGCTGCCGGCCGGAGGACCTCGCCCGGCCCGGCCACGTCTTCCCGATCCGCGCGCACGCGGGCGGGCTGGCGGCACGGCGCGGCCACACCGAGGCGACCGTCGAGCTGACCACCCTGGCCGGGCGTCGTCCGGCGGGGGTGCTGTGCGAGGTGATGAACCCGGACGGCACCATGGCCCGCCTGCCCGAACTGGTGGCCTTCGCCGAGCGCCACGGCATGCCGATCGTGAGCATCGAGGATCTGGTCGGGGCGATGCGTTTGCGCGCCGCGGCCTGACCGGCCTGGGTTGAGTGAGTGGGACCGGTTCCGCCGTCGTGGGCGGGGCCGGTCCCATCGATCTGTTGGAACGGTCGACTTCCGCTTCCGCCGGAGCGTTATCACACCCGCCCGCTCTTTTCCCATTGAGGGCAACCGGATTGCCCTGTACGCGGTGCCCGGCGATATGCGGAGGCCGCCCTTCGCCGTGCCGCCGCGTGAACGGTCGTGCGCGCGATCCCGGGAATTGAGTGGAGACGGTTGATGAGGACGAGGCTGCGCGTGTGTTTGGCGACGGTGGCGCGATTGATGGTCGCCGCCTTGCTTGTGGCTTCGGCCCCGGCGCGCGGGGAGAACTGGACGGTTGCCTCCGAAGACTATTTCCCGCCGTACAATTTCACCGAGCGCGGCAAGCGCACGGGGATGGACACGGAGATCGTCGATGCCATGCTGAAGGACATCGGCGTCTATCCGGTTCATCGTCCCATGGCCTGGCCGGAAGTGGTGCGTGCGCACGACGAGAACGACGTGGACGTCGCCTTCCAATTCTTCACGTCGCCACGCCGTTTGGAGCGTGGCCATCTGATCGGTCCCTACCGTGTCGGGGCGACCGTTCTCATGGTCCGCAGCAACTCGGAGATCGACTACACGCGCATCGACGACTTGCAAGGTCTGCGGATCGGCGTCGTCGACGGCTTCGAATACACCCCCGAGTTCGACAAATCATCCCTGTTCGAAAAGGTCCGCAGCAGCAGCAACGTCGTGTCCTTCCGCCGTCTGCTTCTCGGCCGCGTCGATGCCATCGCCGGCGACCTGCAGGTGCTCAAATATCTGGCCGAGAGCGAGGGCCGGGCGAGTGCGGTCAAGATCCTGCCCAAGCCGCTGGCCATGGTGCCGCGCTACATCTCCGTTCCCAAATTGCGGGCGGAGAAGGCGGAGCGATTGCAGGCGGCCTACGAAAAGCTCAAACGGGACGGCACCATCGACGCCATCGTCCGCGCCTGGGAGCGGTAGGGACCATTGATGCAGGACACGCGCCGGCAGCGTGTCTGAAGGTCCCGCCGTTGTCGGGCCACCGATGGACCAACCTCCTCCCAGCCGAACCCGAAGACCCGGCTGCCGGCGGAGGCTCAATGCCCCGCCAAAACTTCCAGGCAGGCTGCGGGTGGCTCGGGGATGGGCTTGGGTGGCCGGGGCGCCGGCGCTTCCTTCGGAGGCTCGAACCAGCTCAGAAGGTCCTGGCCGCAGCCGTCGCCCGGCGGAATGGGGGCTTGCGGAACGCAGGCCGTCGATCCGGCCGGGCAGTTCATCCGCACATGGAAGTGCGAGTCGTGTCCGGCCCAGGGGCGAACGGTGTTCAGCCAGGAGCGGTCGCCGTGCTCGCTCTGGCACAGCGCCAGCTTGATCGCCGGGTTCACGAACACCCGCGCGACCTTCGGGCTCGTCGCCGCCAGTTGCAGCAGGCGCGCCTGCCGGGGGCCGAACCGCTCCGGGAGAACGCGCTGCGTCTGCCGGTTCACCATGGTCGGGAAATCCGTTCGCTCCCGCGCATCCCGCGCGAGAGGCGGCTGGTCGAGATCGAACCACACGTCCACGTCGAGGCCGATCTGGTGACTGGCGTGACCGCTTTCCATGCGGCCGCCATAGACCTTGGAGATGTCGCCGATGGCCAGCCGCCCGAGCCGCTCGGCCTGTGCCCGGCGGGCAAGCTCCTGGACGAACGCGACGGTGTCGGGGTGGCCGTGGTTCCGGTTCCGCGACAGGTTGACCGCCTGATAGCCGAGGCCCTCGGGAGGCAGCGTCTGCGCGCCGCGAATGCAGCCGTTGGCGTAGCTGCCGATCGGCTGTGCCGAGAGGGACGGCATCGGCGGCTGCAAGGCCACCCTGCTGAAATCCGTCGGGACCGCGCCGGAAGCCGAGGGTGCCGACCGGGGAACCGAGTCGGCCGCCGGCGCGTCACGGGTGATCCAAACCCCGCAAAGGATCGTCAGCACAGCGAAAGACCATCGTCGAGCCATGACCGGCCTGGACCCTTTCATCGTTGAGCCGATCCGACATTAGCACGGGGCTTGTGGTCTGGGCGTGCATTGGGTGGGAGGTCAGGGTCTCATCACCAAAGCCGCCCGGCACCAAAGCCGCCCGGCGCACACCCGCGAACGTTGGCCCGGGGCGTGCGCCGGCAGCGGCGGGCGTTGTCAGAGACCGTGCTGATCGAGTAGCAGCTGCCCGTCGCGCGCCACGTCGTCGCCATGGTCGAACAGGTTGCGCCAGGACGCGACGCCCGCGGTGATGTCGGGGTGCGACACGGCGGAGGAGAAGGCTTCGACGCCGATCAGGCCCTGATAATTGGCCGCCTTCAAGCGGCGCAGCATCGGGGCGAAGTCGATGGACCCCTCCGTCAGGCGGCCCCGGTGGTTCTGGTCGATCTCGAAATAGCCGAGATGGGGCATCGCCAGTTCAAGCGCGCCCAGCAGGTCGTTCTCCTCGATGTTCATGTGGAAGGTGTCGAGGTGGATGCGGACGTTGTCGGCGCCGATCAGCTTGACCATCCGGACGGCCTGTTCCGCCGTGTTGATCAGGTTGCTCTCGTAGCGGTTGACCACTTCGAGCGCCAGCAGCATTCCGTAGGACGCGGCCCGTTCGGCGACGATCCGCAACCCGTCCGCCGCCGCCTGGAAGTTGGCGTCGCTCGGCACCTTCGACGCCTTCCCGAAGGCGCTGTAGAGAATGCCGCCCATGCGGTCCGCGCCCATGTCGCGCGCCAGGGCGAGCGCCGCGCAATGCCGCTCGATCCCGCGGCGGTGCACGTCCGGGTCGGTGCTCGAAATGTCGTTGTCCACCTGAAGCGGCGAGGTCGCGACCGGCCGGATCCCGGCCCGCTGGCACAACGCGGCGATGGCCGCCGGCTCGATGCTGTCATGGTCGCGGATCGGCACGACGAGCTGGCCGTAGCCGAAGGCCGCGGCGCGCTCGGCCGCGTAGGCGCCGTCCTCGGTGGACCACTTCGGAATCCAGGTGTAGCTGTGGATCGACCGTCTGTTCATCTCGTTTCCTCCTGATCGCGCCCGCGTGCGGGGTCGTTGGTCTTGCCGACGGCTCGCAAAGGGCAAGCGGCCTCCGTCCCCGCAGGTTGTGCGACCGGCTTGGCCTTGCGTTCGTCAGCGATGTCTGGATGAACCGTCCGGTGTTGGGCTCCCTCGGCGGGGCTCCCGGACGGGGTCTATTCGAAGAGAATGTCGTGACGCTTGAGGATGTCGTCGCGCATCGCCTCGATCATCTTCAAATGCGCCAGCAGGAGCGATTGGGTCCCCGCGACGTCGTTCGCCATGATCGATCGCATCAGCTTGACGTGGTCGGCGATCGCATCGTCCTCATGATGGGCCTCCCGAAGCTCGAGGAAGCGCACCCGTGTCAGATGCGTCCTCACGTCGCTCAGCATCTCCTGCAGCATGGCGTTTCCCAGAACCCCGATGACGGTGTCGTGGAAAGCCACGTCCAGTTCGGTGAAACCGACATAGTCCTTCTCCCGCACGACTTGTCTTTGCTGCTCGATCAGCGACAGCGCCTTGGCTTGCGCCGCGCTGTGATCGGCGGTCCTGTTCCAGATGCGCGCCACCTCTCCGAACGCCGACACCTCCAGTGCTTCCCGGATGAACTGGGCCTCCTTCACCTTGGCCGCGGACAGGCGAGAGACCTGCGCGCCGCGCTGCGGCAGAATGCTCAGCAAACCTTCGTTCGCCAGCCGGGAGAAGGCCTGACGGACCGGTGTCCGGCTGACGCCGTACTCGTCGGCGACGGCGTTTTCGTAGATCATCGAGCCGGGCTGGAGCGACAGCGAAATGATCCTCTTCCGCAGTTCCTTGTAGATCACGCTGTCCAGTGTGTTGCGTTCCAACACCAGCCGTTCGTTCTTCACCGTGTGCCCCCAGCCGCTGCGTCAGCGGACATCGCCCTTCCCGAGCCCAGAATCGCGATTATCGCCGGATCGGACGGACCCACGCAAGGTCGCGGCGCCGCTGAACACAGCCCGGAACACGGGTGGAAACGAGCCGACGTCTGGTGTGGCTGGTCGAGCACTTTGACATTATTGGTTGCGCCTCCCTTCCACCACGCCGCCCCCCCACCTGACGGAATTCCGTCCGAAACCGCGTTCGATCAGACACTGATCATGACGCCTTGTGGATGATCCGTAGCATCTTGCATCCTTGGATACAAGTGTGCAAGATGGCCGCAAGATGCGTTGGCTGGGCCGTTCACCGTCCGCGCGTCGACCGTTCGCTCCGCACGAGCGAACAGTAAAAGGTGGCATAAGGGCATTCTCAGGCTCCGCGCTCAAAGCAACGGGCGCCCTTGATCTCAGAACTCATAAGACATTCTAGGGAGTAGGAAGTGACCAACATGTCCAAGCGCCTTGGCGCTTTTCTCGGAGCCACCGCGCTGACGCTGATCGCCGGCATGGGCATGGCCCAGGCCCAGGAAAAGCACATCCTGCGCATGAACCACGTCCACAGCCCGGTCGAAGCCTATCATTCGGCGTTCCAGGAATGGGCCAAGCGCGTCGAGGAGCGGACCAAAGGCGGCCTCAAGATCGAGGTGTTCCACAGCGCCCAGCTCGGCAACGAAGAGGACATCATCGAGCAGATCCGCCAGGGCGCCAACATCGGCCAGAACACCGACGCGGCGCGCCTCGGCAACTATGTCCGCGAGATCGCGGTCCTGAACGGCCCGTACTTCGTCGATACGCTCGACGAGGCCTTCGCGCTGTCGAAGCTCGACACCGTCAAGAAGTGGAAGACGGAGCTGGCGGACAAGCACGGCCTCCAGGTCGTCTGCTTCGACTTCGTGCAGGGCAAGCGCCATGTCTTCGCCAACAAGCCGGTCCGTAACCCGGGCGACCTGTCCGGCCTGCGCATCCGCACCCCGCCGGCCCCCATCTGGCAGGAATCGGTGCGCGCGATCGGCGCGGCCCCGACGGCGATGAGCTTCGGCGACATCTACCCCGGCCTTCAGCAGCGGGCCGTCGACGGCGCGGAACTGACCTACGCCAACATCCGTCCGGGCAACCTCCAGGAGGTCGTCAAGAACGTCAGCGAGACCGGCCATATCACGCTGATCAACTTCGAGGTCGTGAGTTCCGCCTGGTTCAAGAAGCTGCCCGCGGACTACCAGACCGCGCTGGTCGAGGAATGCAGCGCCGCCGGCCAGAAGGTGTCGAAGGTGCTCGCCGACGCCGCCGAAAGCGAGAAGGCCGCGCTGGTCAAGGGTGGCATGAAGGTGACCGAGAACGTCGATCTGGAGGCCTTCCGCAAGGCCGGCGACGCGGCGTATCAGAAGCTCGGCCTCACCGAGGTGCGCGCGGCCGTCTACAAGGAAATGGGTCGCTAAGTCATCCGAAGCCGGCGAGGCCTGCCTTTATGAAGACTCTCTACGACTACGTCCTGAAGCTGGAGGCGATCCTCGCCGGCTTGTTCCTGATGCTGATGGTGGGGTTGCTCCTGCTGGGCGGTGTGGCGCGGATGATGCAGCACCCGCTCAATTGGACCATCGATCTGGCGACCTGTTTCTTCGCCTGGGCGGTGTTCCTGTGCGCCGACATCGCCTGGCGCAAGGACATGCTGATGTCCCTCGATCTGGTGACCGCGAAGCTGTCCGAGCGGTACCAGCGGACCCTGCTGTTCGTGAACTACGCGGCGATCGCGCTGTTCCTCTGCTACGCCATCTACGGTGGGACCCTGCTCGCCTGGACCAGCCGGTCCCGGACCTTCAACGGCATTCCCGGCGTCAGCTATTCCTGGGTCACCGCCAGCATCGCCGTCGGGGCGGCCCTCATGCTCATCACCACGCTTCTCAAAATTCGGACGCTGATGCGGTCCGACGGCGTCCCGTGCACCGCCGCCGCCAGCGGGGAGGCCGCCTGACCATGCTGCTTGTCGTTCTGGCCTTCGCGGTTTTCCTTCTCATCGGCATGCCGGTCGCGTTCGCGATCGGCATCTCGGGGGTCCTGTTCTTCCTCCAGCACCCGGAGCTGCCCTTCACCATCCCGCTTCAGGTGACGGTGTCCCAGACCCAGAATTTCGCCCTGCTCGCCGTTCCCCTGTTCATCATGGCGGGCAACTACATGAACCGGTCCGGCATCACCGAAAGCCTGTTGAATCTGGCGTCGGTGGCCACCGGACACTTCAAGGGCGGGCTCGCCCAGATTTCCATCGTCCTGTCGGCGCTGATGGGCGGCGTGTCGGGGTCGGCCATCGCGGACGCGGCGATGCAGTCGCGCATCCTCGGCGAGGAGATGACGAAACGGGGCATGTCGCGCGGCTTCACCGCCGGCGTGATCTCCTTCACCTCGCTCCTCACCCCGCTGATTCCCCCGGGCATCGGCATGATCCTCTACGGGACCATCGGCCAGGTGTCGATCGGGCGGATGTTCGCGGCGGGCTTCGCCCCGGCGCTTCTGCTCGGCATCGCCATGAGCATCGCCGTCTGGTACACCTCCAACAAGCGCGGATACCCTCCCGAGCGGGCGAAGCGGGCGTCGCTGGCCGAGGTCGGCAGCGCCCTGAAGGGCGGCGTCTGGGCGCTGCTGTTCCCGGTCATCCTGCTCGTCGGGTTGCGCATGGGCATCTTCACGCCCTCGGAGATCGGCGCCTTCGCGGTGCTGTACGCGCTGTTCATCGGCTTCGTGGTCTACCGCAGGCTCAAGACGAAAAGCTTCATCGAGGCGCTGGAGATCAGCCTTGCCGACGTCGGCTCCGCGATGTTCCTCATCAGCCTGTCGGCGATCTTCAGCTACGGCATCGTCTTCGAGCGCATTCCGGAAGTCATCGCCTCGTCCCTGACCAGCCTCACCGACAACGTCCAGCTGGTGATGGTCCTGATCGTCCTCCTGGTTGTGGCCGCCGGGCTGTTCATCGACGCGACGGTGATCATCATCATGATGACCCCGATCTTCCTGCCCGCCGTGCGGGCGATGGGCGGCGATCCGGTGCATTTCGGCATCGTCTTCATCGTCGCGGCGACGATCGGCAACTTCACGCCTCCGGTCGGGGCGGCGATGTTCACCGTCTGCTCGATCCTGAGGGTGTCGGTGGGCGCCTATGTGCGGGAGTCCCTGCCCCTGATGGTCGCCATCGGGCTGACGACCCTGCTTCTGATCTTCGTGCCCGAGTTGATCCTCCTGATCCCGAACCTGCTCTTCGGATGATGGCGGCGTGCCGGTTGCGGCGGCGGAAACGCCGCCCTCCCGGCCCGTCCGATGGAGACACCGAATCCCTGCATCCAAACCGGCGCCCCGTACGGCGCCGACTGGTGGAGTTCCAAACACGATGACCGGCAGACTAGACGGAAAACGCGCCCTGGTGACCGGCGCGGGACAAGGCATGGGACGGGCCATCGCGCTCGCCTTCGCCCGGGAGGGGGCCAGCGTCGTCGCGGCCAGCCGCACGCTGTCCAAAATGGAGGACCTGCCCCGCATCGATTCCCGGATCACCCCGATCGCGCTCGACGTGACCGATCCGGTGGCGGTCCGGCGCGTCGTCGCCGAGGCCGGGCCGCTCGACATCCTCGTCAACAACGCCGGGTGGGTCCACAACGGCACGATCCTGGACTGCAGCGACGAGGATTGGGCGCGCAGCCTCGACCAGAACGTCACCTCGATGTTCCACACCATCCGCGCGGTGCTTCCGGGCATGATCGAGCGGCGCCGGGGCTCCATCGTGAACGTCGCCTCGGTGGCGTCGAGCCTGACCGGCGTCGCCAACCGCACCGCCTACGGGACCAGCAAGGCGGCGGTGATCGGCCTGACCAAGGCCGTGGCCCGCGACTTCATCGGCGCCGGCGTCCGCTGCAACGCGCTGTGCCCCGGCACCACCCACTCGCCATCACTGGAGGAGCGCATCCAGTCGAGCGCCGATCCCGAGGGCATGCGGGCGCAGTTCGTCGCGCGCCAGCCGATGGGCCGCCTGGGCACCGTCGAGGAGATGGCCGCCGCCGCGGTGTATCTGGCCAGCGACGAGTCCGGCTTCATGACCGGCGGCCTGCTCGTCGCCGACGGAGGGCAGACGCTGTGACCGGACAGGCTCAGCCGACCGCGCGCTACCACGCGGATTCCCTGGACTCCTTCTGCCGCGCGGTGTTCCTGGCCGCGGGAGCGGACGAGGCGACGGCGGACGCGGCCACGCGCGCGATGATGCACGGCTCCCGGCTTGGGGTCGACAGCCACGGCGTGCGGCTGCTCGGGCATTATGTGGCCACGATGACCCGGGGACGGGTGAACCCGCGTCCTGCATTGCGCGTCCTGTCCGAGTTCGGGGCCGTCGCCACGCTGGATGCCGACCACGCCCACGGCGCGCTCGGCGCCTACCGCGCGCAGGAAAAGGCGGTCGAACTGGCCGGCCGGTTCGGCATCGGCGCGGTTGCCATCCGCAACAACTCCCATTTCGGTCCGGCCGGCGCCTTCGCGCTCGCCGCGGCGGAGGCGGGCTGCATCGGCATGGCTTTCTGCAACTCCGACAGCTTCATGAGGCTGCACGACGGCGCCGAGCGCTTCCACGGCACCAACCCGATCGCCATCGCCGTTCCGGTGAAGGACGGCGATCCGTGGCTGTTCGACATGGCCACCAGCGCCATTCCCTACAACCGCGTCCAGCTCTACCGCAGCCTCGGGCTTGCGCTTCCCGAAGCCACCGCGTCGGACCCCGAGGGGCGCAACACCACCGATCCCGAGCGGGCCGAAATGCTGGCGCCGCTGGGCGGAGAGTTCGGCTTCAAGGGGGCCGGGCTCGCGGGCTTCGTGGAAATCCTGAGCGCCGTCCTGACCGGCATGAAGCTGAGCTTCGAGATCCTGCCGATGCCGGGGCCGGACATGAGCACGCCGCGCGGCATGGGCGCCTTCGTGATGGCGATCCGTCCGGACGCCTTCCTGCCGCGGGAAAACTTCGAGGACAACATGGCGCGTTATCTGGCCGCTCTGCGCGGATCCCAGGCCGTGCCGGGCCGAACGGTCATGGCGCCCGGCGACCGCGAATGGGCCGAGGCGGGGCGCCGCAGGACGCTTGGCATTCCCATCGACCAGACGACCATCGACACCTTCAACCAACTTGCCCAGGCCTATGGCATTCCCGCTCCGGTCCCGGCGGGCTCGCCAACATAAGGCCGAGTGGGACTGGACGGCTCTGTCGCACACTCGTCGTGCGCGCGTAATGATGGCAGGGCGGGTCCCTGTTTCCCGAACAGTCGGGTAAGCTCGGTTCGCCCAGGATGAAAGGCGAACCCGGCGACGGGGAAGCGGGGACCGGATCAGACCCCCTGGAACCGAACGATTCCAGGGGACTGTCTGTTATGAGGGCGGAAAAGCCCTGGATTGTTGAGACGCAACCGGTTGCCCGAGGCTGCGCCATTCACGGCTGTTGCCGGTTTCCAACGCCGTTCAGCGTGCTCTGACAACGGTGAGGAAGGCGGGGTTGTCGAGGGCTTGGTCGATGGCCGCCTGCATGCTGTCGTTGGTCAGTTTGCTCAGCTCCTCAACCGAACCGAAGACACCGGTTACGAACGGGTTTCCCGTGTCCTCGCGGTCGTCTTGCACGACCTTGCTGTAGACCGGCTGGCCCGTGCTCTTATCCAAAACCGCGACACGGAACCGCGCGTGCGCCTCCTTGCGGACCAACTGACTGCAATCGAGCTTCTCGACCGTGATGTCCAGGCCGTAGCTTCCGCCATTGGTCGAGGCGAGAAGGCCGCGCGCGTTGAGAGCGTCCTCGAAAGCCTTGTGCACCACGTCCTTGACCGGGCCTGACGCTTCGATGGTCTTCAAGGCGTTGCCATAACCGCCGCGGATCGCACCCAGATGCTTGCCGGTGTATTTGCGCGCGTCCGTGACGGTGAGCACCTCGACGTTCGGCTTCGCCAACGGTGGTCTCTGCACGGCGGCAGGACTGTAGGTCATCGGGACCTGATGCGTCGAGCATGCGCCCAGCAAACTTGCCGCCATCAGCGCACACAGCGCGGCCATTCGCATTCCAATTTCCCCTTCGGTTGTCGAGGCGGTCTCCTCATGCGCATTCATGAACGGAAAAACCACCGGGGCGAGCATATCCATGGATGCGGGGTAGGGGAACTGAAAATGGCAGGCAGGCCATTGACTGCAACCATTCAAACAGGAAGTATGCCGTCCTCGCGTCACATCGACAAAGGACAGGCCTGTGCGCAATATTCTGGCGGCCGCCGCCATTCTCTTTCTCGCCGCCTGCCAGACCCGGCCGATCACGACGACCCAGGAACACGCTGTGCCCCCTGGGGCGCAGGCCCTGCCGCTGAACGCCATCGAACTCGCCATCGTCGAGGCCGGTGCCCGGCGCGGCTGGCGTTTCCAGCACCTTACGGATGGACAGGTCCGCGCCACCTACACCAAATGGCCGTGGGTGGCCGAGGCCGATGTGCTGTTCTCGAACCGGAGCTACCGCATCCAATACGTCAGCGCCAAGAACATGGAGCGCAGCAACGACGGGGTGGAGCGGGCCTACAACCGCTGGGTTGGCAACCTCGAACGCGACATTGCGGCCAAGCTGGACCAGATCGCAGATCGCCGCTGAGTTCGATCGCTTGACGTTGCTCCGCCAACAGGGGTAGGAGGTCGCTTCTCCGACCGGCAAGCCTCATGGAGACGGCATGAGCATCCGGGCCTGCGCCATCATCCCCAGCCACAATCACCATACGGCGCTCGGCGGTATCGTCGCGGCGCTGCGGGGGCATGGGCTGGAGGTCATCCTGATCGATGACGGCAGCGGTGAACCGGCCCGCACCGCCATCGCGGCACGGCACGCCCCCGCGGACGGGGTCGAGGTGCTGCGGCTGGAGGTGAACCGGGGCAAGGGCGGCGCCGTCATGGCCGGACTCCGGCGCGCTCATGAGCGCGGTTTCACCCACGCGGTGCAGGTGGACGCCGACGGGCAGCACGACCTTGCTGCCGTTGCCGACCTCCTGTCCACCGCGGCGGCGCATCCCGATGCGCTGGTCAGCGGCCGGCCGGTCTATGACCACTCCGTCCCCTGCTCACGGCTGATCGCGCGCTGGGCCACCCATGTGTGGATTTGGGTGGAGACGCTGTCGCTGCGGGTGAAGGACAGCATGTGCGGCTTCCGCGTCTACCCCCTGGCCCCCACCATGGCGGTGCTGGACAGCGAACGGCTCGGCACCCGCATGGACTTCGACCCGGAAATCGTCGTCCGCCTGTTCTGGCGTGGCGTTCCGCTGATCCACATCCCCGTGCGGGTGGTCTATCCCGAGGGAAACACCTCCAACTTCAACCTCCTGCGGGACAACCTGCTGCTGACGCGCATGCACACGCGCCTCGTGCTGACCATGTTGCTGCGCCTGCCCTCGGTGCTGCGCAACCGTCCGCCAAGAACGGGAGCCGACGCGCACTGGTCGACCGTGGGGGAGCGGGGCGCCTGGTGGGGCATGAGGCTGGTGACGCTGGTCTACCGGCTGCTCGGCCGGCCGGGCTGCATCGCGCTCCTGTGGCCGGTGGTCAGCTATTTCTATGCGACCAACGCCGTGGGGCGGCGGCATTCGCTGGACTTCCTGGCGCGAGCCAACGCGGCGAAAGGCCTGCCCGCTCCTTCCTGGCGGGACGGGCTGCGTCACCACATGAGTTTCGCCGTCAAGGCGCTTGACACCTTCATCGCCTGGGCCGCCCCGGAGCGCACCGGTCCCATCGCCGTCGACGGCGCGGAGGCGCTGAGCCGCCTCGCCGCGGAGGGGCGGGGGGCGCTGCTGATCGTTTCGCACCTGGGCAACGCCGAGTTGTCGCGGGCCCGCCTGGGGACCCGGTTCGAGAAGGACATCAACGTGCTGCTGCACACGCGGCACGCCGTCCGCTACAACCGGATGATCCGCTCCGTCCGTCCCGACGCCGCGGACCACACCATACAGGTCACCGACATCGGCCCGCAGACCGCCATCGATCTCAAGGAGAGGGTGGAGCGTGGCGAGTGGATCGCCATCGCCGGGGACCGCACACCGGTGGAGTTCAACGGCCGGGTCAGCCGGGTTCCGTTCCTCGGCCGGGAAGCCGCCTTCTCGCAGGGGCCTTACGTGTTGGCGGCGTTGATGGGCTGCCCGGTCTATCTCCTGTTCTGCCTGCGCGAGGGGCAGGGCCACCGCGTCACCTTCGAGCCCTTCGCCGAGCGCATCGAATTGCCGCGGCGCGGGAAGGACGACGCGCTCGCCGCGCTTGCCGCACGCTATGCCGCAAGGCTGGAACACCATTGCTTGCGCGACCCACTGCAATGGTACAACTTCTTCGACTTCTGGGCCGACCCGAAGGCCGGACAGCGGTGAGACCACTCTACGGAATTTTACAGCCTGAGATGGCATTGCGTGGGGCGTGGCGTTTAGAATGTTGGGCTCTCGTCCTGCATTGCCCGGCTTTCCTTCCATGACGCATCGTCCCTCGTCCGGTCAGTCCTCGGCGTGGCCGATGCCGACGTTCGGCGGTTGGCCGGCCGGGGAGCACGAGCATCATGCGGTGGTGGTCGGCGCCGGGATCGGCGGGCTGTCGGCCGCGGCGACCCTGGCGGCGCGCGGCCTGAAGGTGCTGGTGGTTGAGGCGCACGACCGGCCGGGAGGCTACTGCTCGTCCTGGCTGCGCAAGGTCCGCGGCCGGGACGGTTCGGTGGGGCGCTACGTCTTCGACGCCGGGGTGCAGGATTTCAGCGGGCTGGGGCCGCGTGGCCCGCTGCGGCGGCTGCTGGACGGCCTGGGCGTGGCGCAACGCATGGATTGGCGCCGGGTCCGCCACCGCTATGTGCAGGACGGCCTGTGCCTGGATGTGCCGGACCACCCGGCGGATCTGGTGACGCGCCTCCAGGCGCTGTTCCCGCAAGAGGCTCAGGGGATCGCCGCCTTCTTCGCGGAGATGGGGCGCGTCTATGCCGATCTCTACGCCGATGTGGACGAAACCGGCGGCGTGCCGACGCCGCCCGCCACGTTGGAGGCCATGCGGTCCTGGACCGCCCGCCGGCCCGACGCCTGGCGTTGGATGCACCGCCCCTACGCCGAGATGCTGGACACCCATCTGCGCGACCCGCGGCTGAAGGCCCTGCTGACCACCATCAGCGAGTACGTCACCGACCGCCCCGAACTGCTGCCCGTGCGTGAGATGGCCCCGCTGTTCGGCTACTATCTGGAAGGCGGCTGGTACCCGGCCGGCGGCTCTCAGCGGCTGGCGGACCTGCTGTGCGCGGTGGTGCGGGAGCGGGGCGGCGCTGTCCTTCTGCGCACCCGCGCCGAACGCATCCTGACCGAGGGCGGCCGGGCTGCCGGCATCGCCACCGCCGACGGAACGGTGCACCGGGCGCCGCTGGTGCTGGCCAATTCCGACGTGGTCGGCACGTTGACGCGGCTGGTGGACCCGGCGCTGCTGCCCAAACGCTACGCCCAGCGTGTGAAGGGTCTGAAGCGCGGCCCTACGGCGGTGCTGGTCAGCCTCGCCGTGGATGGCGTTCCGGACCTGCCGGCCCGCGTGTTCGTCGGGGCGGACGGCCTGCATTTCGGAATCGGCAACCCGAGCGCGATCGATCCGTCCCTGGCCCCCGAGGGCCACGCTGCCGTCACCATGCTCTGCCTGCGGCCCGAACCGGAGGCCGCGGAATGGTTCGCCGCCGACAAGGCCGCCAACCGCCGGCGCAAGGAAGCCTTCGCCAACCGTCTGGTCACCGCTGCGGAGAGCGTGCTTCCCGGGCTGCGGGGGCGCATCCTCTACCGTCAGGCAGCCAGCCCGACGACCTTCACCCGCTACGCGCTCGCCGACAACGGCGCCATCTACGGCGCCGCCCGCGGCCAATGGTGCCCGCCGAACAAGACGCCGTTGCCGGGGCTGATGCTGGTCGGCGCCGGCTGCCAAAGCGGTCCCGGCGTCGAGGCGGTGGTGATCTCCGGCATGAGCGCGGCGAACCTGGCGACGGGGGTCCCGGCGGAGGCCAAGGCGGCGGAGTAGGCGCCCGTCTACCCGCGCCGGAACACCAGCGACGTGTTGATGCCGCCGAAGGCGAAGTTGTTGGACATCAGGAACTCGGTGTCGATCCGCCGGCCCTCGCCCATGACGTAGTCCAGCTCGGCGCAGCGTTCGTCCACATTGTCCAGGTTGGCGGTGGGGGCGAACCAGCCCTCGCGCATCATCTCGATGCCCAGCCACGCCTCCAGAGCGCCGCAGGCGCCCAGCGAATGGCCGAAATAGCTCTTCAGCGAATGGATGGGCGCGCGCGGGCCGAAGACGGCGTGGGTCGCCGCGGTCTCGGCGATGTCGCCCCACTCGGTGGCCGTGCCATGGCCGTTGACGAAGCCGATGGCGTCCGGAGTCAACCCGGCGTCCTCCAAGGCCATGCGCAGGGCGATCTCCATGGTCCCGGCCTGCGGCTGGGTGACGTGGCTGCCGTCGGAGTTGCAGGCGAAGCCGACGATCTCCGCATGGATGTTGGCGCCGCGGGCAAGGGCGCGCTCGCGTTCCTCCAGGACCAGGGTGGTGGCGCCTTCACCGATCACCAACCCGTCGCGGTCGCGGTCGTAGGGGCGGGGGCTGGTGTGCGGGCGGTCGTTGCGGGTGGAGGTGGCGAACAGCGTGTCGAAGACCGCCGACTCGGTCACGTCCAACTCCTCGGCGCCGCCGGCGATCATGGCGTCGGCCTTGCCCCACTTGATCGCCTCGTAGGCGTAGCCGATGGCCTGGCTGCCGGAGGTGCAGGCGCTGCTGGTCGGGATGATGCGGCCGGTCACGCCGTAGAACAACCCGATGTTCACCGCCGCCGTGTGGCTCATCATCTGGATGTAGCTGGTGGCGTTGAGCGTCTTCGACGCGCCCTGGGTCATCAGCTCGGCGAAGGCGATCACCGGGGCGGGGCTGCCGAACGACGATCCGTAGGCGATGCCCATGCGCCCGCCGCGGACGAACGGATCGTTCAGCAGGGCCGCGTCGTTGAGCGCCTTTTCGGTGGCGTAGACCGCCATCCGGGAGACCGGCCCCATGGTCCGCGTCTTCTTGCGCGGGTAGCGGTCGTCCACCGTGAATCCGGTCACCGGGGCGGCGAGGCGCGTGTTGATTCCGTGGAAACGGTCCCATTCCGCCATGGTGCGGACGGCGGTTTCGCCCTTCGCCATGCGGGCGCGGATGGTCGGCCAGTCCTCGCCCAGCGCGCTCACCCCGCCCATGCCCGTGACGACAACCCTGCGCATCACACCATACCCCCGTTCACCGCGATCACCTGCCGCGTCACGTACGCCGCCCCCTCGGAGCAGAGGAAGGACACCACCGACGCCACCTCCTCCGGCTGGCCGGCCCGGCGCATGGGAACCAGCTTCAGGGCCTCCTCCATGGGCAGCCCGTCGGTCATCTGCGTTTCGATGATGCCGGGCGCCACGCAGTTCACCGTGATGTTCCGTTTCGCCAACTCGATCGCCAGCGCCTTGGTGGCGCCGATGATGCCGGCCTTCGCGGCGCTGTAGTTGACCTGTCCGCGGTTGCCGATCAGACCCGACACCGACGACAGCGTCACGATCCGCCCGCCCCGGCGGGCCGAGACCATCGGCATCACCAGCGGCTTCAGCACGTTGTAGAAGCCGTCGAGGTTGGTGTTCAGGACCGAATCCCAATCGTCGTCCGCCATGGCCGGGAAGGCGGCGTCGCGGGCGATGCCGGCGTTCAGGACGGCGCCCCAATAGGGGCCGTGCGCCTCCATGTCGGCCTCCAGCGCGGCGCGGGTCGCATCGCGGTCGGCGATGTCGAAAGCGAGCAGCCGGCCCTCGCCGCCGGCCCTGCGGACGTCGGCCAGCGTCGCCTCGCCGCCGGCCGCGTCGCGGCCGTAATGCACCACCATCGTGAAACCGTCGGCGGCCAGCCGTTCCGCGACCGCGCGGCCGATGCCCTTGCTGGCGCCGGTGACCAGGATCGTCTTCTTCATCGTTTGACCTGTACCCCTTGACTGGCAAGCAGCGCGGCCGTGTCCTCGGGCTGGTAGACGGTGAGCTGCGCCTTCGCCAGTTCCTCCCCGGTGCCCGCGCGCGTCACCACACAATCGAAAGACCCGATGTTCTCGTCCCGGAAGACCGGGGCCACCGACACCTCCAGCCGCTCGCCGACGGCGAACCAGGGGACGGAGGCGCGGAAGTCGCGCGTGCCCAGCAGCAGCCCGAGGCGGACGTCGCCGCCGGCTTCCCTGGCCTCGGCTCCGACCTGGGCGCCGCAGGTCTGCGCCATCCACTCCACGGCGACATGGGCCGGGACGCCACGCCCCGTCACCACGAAGGGCGCCCCCTCCCGCACGGTCAGCGCCGACACGAAGCGGCCGTCCACCTGTCCGACCGCCTCGTCCAGCAGGATCATCGGGCGTGCGTGCGGCAGCAGATCCTCGATGGGCCACGGATACGCGCTCATCGCCATTCCCCCCGGCCCAGCACCAGGGCCACGTTGCTGCCGCCGAACGCGAAGGAGTTGCTGAGCATCGCCGCCGGCCCGTCGGGAAGCGTGGCGCCCGGTTTGATGGCGCCGGTTCCGATCAGGTTCAGCGGCGGAATCTCCGGGTCGGCCACGCCGTCCCACAGGTGCGGGGGCAGCAGGCCGTTCGGGTTGTGCGCCGGGTTCAGCGTCAACCACAGGAACGCCGCCTCGCAGGCTCCGGCGGCGCCCAGCGTGTGACCAGTCATCGCCTTTGTGGAACTGCACGGGGTTGCTCCGCCGAACAGCGCGTGCACCGCCTTGCCCTCCATGGAATCGTTCAGCGCCGTCGCGGTGCCGTGCAGGTTGACGTAGGCGATGTCCGCCGGCGTCAGCCCGGCGTCGTCCAGCGCCGCCCGCATGGCGGCGAAGGCGCCGCGGCCCTCCGGGTCGGGGGCGCTGACATGGTGCGCGTCGGAGCTTTCGCCCACGCCCAGCAGCCGCACCGGGGCGTCCTCCGCGGTCAGCAGGAAGACCGCCGCCGCCTCGCCGATGTTGATGCCGTCGCGATTGGCGCTGAAGGGATTGCAGAGGCCCGCCGACACCGCTTCCAGCCCGCTGAAGCCGCCGAGCGTGGTGCCGCACAGTGTGTCGGCGCCGCCGACGAGGGCGGCGTCGCACAGCCCGGCGCGGATCAGCCGCCGGGCGGACGCGAACACCTTGCCGCTGGAGGAGCAGGCCGTCGCCACCGTGTAGGCCGGCCCCGGCAGGTCGAGCGCGCGCGCCGCGAACTCCCCCGGCCCGCCGGTGGCAAGCTGGTCGTAATGGAACGGCCCCGTCCACGCGCCGTCGCGGCGCATCGCCGCGAAGCCAGCCTCTGCCTCGGCCATGCCCGAGGTGCTGGTGCCGATGACCACGGCGATCCGGTGCCGGCCGTGGCGCGCGGCCGCCGTTTCGACGGCGTCGCGGATCTGCTCCAGGGCCAGCAGCAGCAGGCGGTTGTTGCGGCAGTCGTAGGTCTCCAGCCCCGCCGGCACCGGCGGCAGCGGCGCGTCCACCGAACCGACATGCACGGCGCGGCCGGGCACGAAGCCGGAGCGCGGGCGCAGGCCGTCGCGGGTGCCGGCAAACAAGGCGTCGGCGACCGCGCCCGTTCCGGTGCCGATGGGGGTGGCGAGGCCCAGGGCGGCAAGTCCGAGTGGACGGCTCATTGCGCCGCCGCCGTGGATGCCGGCGTGGGCGCCGCTGTGGACTGCACTTCGATCTCGTAGCCCCAGGCGAGGTTGGCGTAGCGCAGCGTGCCGTTCCACGGCGCGCCGTCGGCCCAGCTGCGTTCGGCGCGCAGCACCTCCTCGCCGCCGATGCGCACGCTGCGCCGGTGCGCGTCGGCGCTCAGCGTGCCGCCCGCGGGAGCGAGCGCCTGCCGCACGACCGCCTCGGGCCAGTACAGCACGACGATGTCGGCCAGCATGCTGCCCGGCCGGAGCGCCGGGGGCAGCCAGGGGGCCGTTTCCACCTCCAGCCCGGCATCGCTCCAGGTGACGGTCATGGCGCGGCGGCCCAGGCTGTCCACCCCGACCAGCAAGAAGCGCTCCGGCGTGACGCTGATCCGCCCCTCGAACACGAAGGTCTGCCCGTCGCGGCTGGCGGTGATGAGCTGCGCCGCCTCGACGCTATGCCCGAGATCGGACGGGCGCGGCAGGGCCAGCGGCTCACCGGGGGCGAGCAGCGGCGTGCTTGGGTCCGCCGGGCCGCTGCCGGGCACGGAGGCACACGCTCCGAGCAGGAACAGGAGCGCGACCCACCCCTTATGCATGGTCATGACGTGAGGTGATTTCCCAGAAGCGAATCTGACGTAAAGCATACACCAATCAGAGTAGGCGCGCATTGTTTGTGGTTTCATTATGGCGTGTGCCGCGCGCGGCCAGCGGTGCGAAAAGAAAGGCAATGGAGATTCCAACCAGCATGGTCACGCCGAAGCTGTGCACCGCCGGAACGGCGCTGAAGGCCAGAAGCCCGAAGGACAGCAGGGTCGTCAGCGTCGCCAGCCACACCGCCAGCATGGTCACCGGCTGCTGCTCCACGCCGCTCTCCGCGCAGAAGACGGCGTAGTCCACGCCGATGGAGAGGATCAGCACCAGCGCCATGGCATGGAAGAAGGTGAAGTCCTGGCCCATCAGCCCCACCGCCGCCGGCGCCAGGAGGAGCGCCGCCCCGGGTGGCAGCAGCGCCCACAGCCCCCCGCGCCAGCCGTAGCGCCACATCAGCACGGGCAGCATCAGCAGCCCCGCCAGCCCGGTCAGCAGCAGCGCCCGGTGCCGGTACTTGGCGAGCAGCGCCGAGAAGTCCGCCGTCGGATTGACCAGCCGGACGCCCGCCGTGCCGGCCACCGCGGCGCGCACGGCGTCCGGATCGCTCAGCCCCTGCAAGGCCACCACATGCAATCCCGGCCCGAGCACGAGTTCGCGCAGGAACGGCACGCTGTCCGCCGCCAGCGCATCGTCCAAAGTCAGCACCCCCTCCGGCGCCTTATTTCGCTCGGCCGGCGGCAGGCCGAGGCTGGCGCGCTGCGCCGCCAGCAGCGGGGCGTCGAGCGCCGTGGCGACCAGCGCGCGGTTTTCCCGCTGCGTCCGGGCGGACGGCACGAAGGCGGCCGGCATCTGGTAGCCGGCGATGCTTCCCTTCGCCTTCAGCCCGGCCAGCGTGGCGGCGAGGTCCTCCTGCCGCCGCAGCGCCGCCTCGTCGTCCGCGGCCTGCACCAGCAGGAACTGCGCGGCGGTGGTGGCGCCGATCAGCCGTTGGATCTCGTCCTGCTCGTGCCTCAGGTCCGCCGAGACCGCCTGCAACCGCCGGACGTCGTCGTCCGCCGACAGCCGCGCCAGCCCGACCGCTCCGGCCAGCGCGCAGGCCAGCACAAGAACGAGGCGCACGCCACGCCAGCGCCGCTCCTCCCAGAAGCTCCACAGGCCCGCCGCGGCGCGCAGCATCCAGGCGCCGTGCGTCAGCCGTCCCGCCCGGTCGAGCGACGGCAGCCACAGCACCACCGTCAGGAAGGCGCCCACCAGCCCGATGATCGAGAAGGCGGCGATCTGCCGGAGCCCCGGAAAGGGTGCCAGCATCAGCGCCGCGTAGCCGATCAAGGTGGTGACCAGCCCCAGCGCGATGCCCGGCAGCACGTGGCGCAGCCGGTCGCGCGGGCTCCCCGACAAGGGGTCGAACAGGCTGGCGTTGTAATGCAGGCTGTAGTCCACCGCCACGCCGATCAGGCCGGACCCGAACAGCAGCGCCGCCACATGCAGTTCGCCGAACAGCAGCAGGCTGCCGCTCAGCCCGACCATCATCCCGACGCCAAGGGCCAGCAGATTGTGCAGCAGCGGCCCCGGCCGGCGGAAGGCCAGCCCCACCAGCAGTATGGTGCCGACCAATGACAGCGTGCCGAGCGTGGACGCCTCGGCGATCGCGGTCTTGGAGCCGGCATGGGCGAAGAACACGGCGCCCAGCCGTTTCACCGTAACGCCCGGCATGTCCCGAACGGCGGCGTCGAAGGCACCGACCAGCCGGTCCTGCAGGTCCAACTCGAACGGCTCGCCGGCGAGCACGGCGCTGACCAGCACCCAGGTCGTGCCGTCCTCGGTGACGCTGAGCATCCCCTCGTCGGGGGTGAGGCGCGACAGCGGGAAGGGCAGGTTGGTGAGGAAGGAGGGCAGCAGCAGGAACGGGTCGTTGCGCAGCAGCCCGGCATCCACGAGCCCGGCGAAACCGAACGCCTGGGACAGCGCGCGGGTGGCGACCTCCTCCCCCTTGCCGGCCGCCAGGAGCGCCCGGTCGCCATCGCTGAGCAGGCTTTGGCGATGGGGGAAGTAGAGAGCCCCCAGCCGTTTCAGCCGGTCGACGTCGATGCCCTCGCCGATCCGCTCCACCTGTCCCGTGGCCAGAAGGGCGTCGCCAAGCGTCGCCGCCGCCTTGCGGGCGGTTTCGCGGTCGGCGTGGCCGACCAGCGCCAGCACCCGGCGACCCAGCGCCTTGGTCACCGCGTCGTTGGCGCGCTGCAGGACAGGGTCCTGCTCCTCGCGCGGCAGCAGGGCCAGCAGATCGGTGCGGAAGCCCAGCCCGTCGTGGAGGCGCAGCGCGAGATAACCGCTGGCCAGCAAAACGAGCGCGAGCCAGAGCAGCGCGCCCAGACGTCTCACGGGCGCGCCGCCGAGGCCAGCAGCGCCGCCTCGTCCACCGTCGGCGGCTCCGCCTTCAAAAACTGGTCGCGGAAGGTCAGGCGGTCGCGGTCGCCGTCGGGCTTGACGATGTCCACCTCGTCCACGAAGCGCCCGCCGCGCACGTCGATGGCGCGGATCGGCATGGTCGGGTCGTCGGCCCGGCGCGGCGTCAGGTGGAGGGTCCAGGCGTCGGTGCTGCCCCCGCGCTCCACCGCGAACATGTCTTCCAGCGCGTTCCAGTCTCCGGTCAGCGCGCCGCCCAGCATGGTGTAGAGCTTCGACATGAAGGGCAGGCGCGCGGCGGGCAGGCGCATGGTCTCGTTGCCCTTCACCTCCTGCACGAGACCGGCGGGGCTCATGACGGTGGTGACGGCGAAGGGGGTTTCGGTGCGCCAGATCAGCCCGCGGCCGGGCGCCAGGGCGAAGCGGCCCTCGCTCTTCAGCGGCGCCTGGAAGCCCTTGAGGAAACGCTCCTGCACGAAGGCGCCGCGCAGCACCTGCCCCTCGCTCAATGTTTCGGCGGCCAGCGCCGGAAAGGCGGCCAGCAGCGCCAGGAGGAGAACGACGATGCGCGTCACAGCAGAGCCCTCACCTTGTCCGTGAACACCGCGGGGCATTCGAAGCACAGCTCCCCCCCGTCCTCCTTCACCGCGAGCTGCACGGTGCGCGCCTTGGTCAGCAATTCGCCGCTCGGCTCGTCGTGGATGCGGTAGTCGATGCGGATGCGGTTTTCATACTCGACCAGCGTGGCCGTGATCCGGATCGACTGGCCGAAGCGGATCGGCCGCACGTACTTCACATGGAGGTCGACGATGGGGAACACGTATCCCGACGACGCCATTTCCGGGTAATTGTAACCGATGCGGTCGAGCAGCGCGCAGCGCGCCTGCTCCAGATACCGGGCATAGTTGCCATGCCAGACCACCTGCATGGGGTCCAGGTCGTAGAACTGCGCGCGGGTGCTGACCTCTGCCGAAATCATGGGGCGATCCCCTCCACGCCGATGGAGCCGGAGGACAGCGTCTCGTCCCCGCAGCGGTACTCGAAGGTCAGGCGCCGCCGTGCCGGGGCGTGGCGCAACGCCAGCGTCACCAGCGTGTCCGGAACGGTGACGCGCCGAAACTTCACCTGGAGCGACTGCGCCGCCTCGATCCCGAGGCCGAGATGCGCGTTGGCGAACATCACCGCCCAATCGATCTGCGCCACGCCCGGCACGATCGGCATGCCGGGGAAATGACCATCGAGCTGCGCAAGGCCGCCGGGAATGAAGAGGTCCAGTTCCACCCCGTCGGCAAGCGGCCGGACGGCGCGAACGTCGGGGGCGGTTGGCCGATGTGTGGCGATCTCAGACAGGGCGGTCTCCTGGAACAGGGCGGCGATGTCGGCCTGCCGGCGCTTGCCCAGCGCGCCATCCGGCAAACGGCTCACGAAACGCCAGCGGCGCGGCAGGCCGGCGGGCTCCTGGACGGCGGACAATTCCCGCCGCAGCAGGCGGCCGAAGCGGAAGGCGCCGAGGTCCGCCAGGCGCGCCGCGCCCTCGGCGCTCGGCACCACGACGGCGCAGAGCTGCTCCAGCATCAGAGCGGTGGCGTCGGCCACCAGGGGGGAGCGGCGCAGCTGCGCCTCCACCTCGGGCAGGCTGACGCGCTTGCCCTCCACCTTCGCGATCCGGTCGGCGCGGCCAAGGACGCGGAAGCCGCCGTCCTCAGCCATCTCCACGAGGTCCGAGCCGATATGCTCCCGACCCTCGACGTGCGTCGCCCCGACCCGCAGGCGACCGTCCGGGGTGCGTCCGGCGACGACGCCGGGCAGCGGGCGCCAGGACGGATCACCGGCCTCTCGGCGGCGGTGGGCGATGGCTCCGGTTTCGGTGCTGCCGAAAATCTCGGTGATCGGCGTGCCGAAGAGGGCCGCCGCTTCGCGCGCGGCCGGCTCCGGGAGAGGGGCTCCGGCCGACAGCACCAGCGCCGGACGCCGCGACGGCGGCAGCGGCGCGATGCCTGCCAGCCGCGTCAGGTGCGCCGGGCTGGTGACCAGCACGGACTCCGCGTCGAGCGCGGCCAGCGCCGTCTCCCACAGTTCGTGCATGGCGCTGGCGAAGGGACGGCCGGTGACCAGCGGCCACAGCAGGCGGAAGTTCAGACCGTAGACGTGCTGGTGGGGGACCGTGGCGTGCACGCGGGCGGCTGGCCCGGCGAGCCGTCCGAGCACAGCCTCGGTCGCCAGCGCTTCGGCCTCCAGCATGCCGAGGGTGCGCACCACCCGCTTCGGCTCGCCGGTCGAGCCGGAGGTGAAGAAGGTCAACGGCGTCTCGGGGTCGAGCGGGGCCAGCGTCATCCCCTCGCCACCGGGGCGTAGGTCGTTGCCGACCGGCACGGCCCCGTCCACGGTCAGGGCGGCCAGCGTTCCCGGCTGGGCGTTGGGCGGTATCGTCACCTCGGCGCCGGCGTGCAGCAGCGCCAGCAACCCGACCGCCCCCCAGTAGCCGTCCGCCGCGACCAGAAGCCCGCGCCGGCATCCCTTCAGCCGTGCCGCGTTGCCGGCCACGTCGGCGCGGAAGCGGGCGAAGGTGACGCCGTCGGCAACCGGCGCGTCGTCCGGCCGCCCCACGGCGAACAGGCGGGAGAGCGGGATGGCGCTCATGCCCCGGCGTGCCTCCGGCGCAGGGAGCGGCGGACCAGGATTTCGCCGCCGAACAACAGGCCCATGACGATGTAGGCGATGAGTCCGGTCCACAGCGCCCACGCCTCGTCGCTGCCCCACAGGGCCAGCGCGCCGGCAACGGCGGCGTTGAACACCAGCCAGACGGTCCACACCACGGTGACGGTGCGGCAGTAGGCCTGACCCGCCGGCGGCAAGTCGGGCTCATGAAGACGGGCGAACCGCTCGACGAGGCTGGGCGGCTGCCGCAGCGAGGCGCCGAACACCGCCGCGGTGCCGAGGCTGAGCGCGACCGGATAGGCCTTGGCCGCCAGCGCGCCATCGAGCGCGGCGAGCAGGCCGACCAGGGCCGCCGCCGCCGCCAACGGCAGGCGCCAGACCCGTGCCTCAGGCGCGGAGCAGGCGGCAATGCGTGCGCCGATCAGCACCAGGGCCACCGCCACGAAAGCCAGCGGCGGCACCAAAGCCCGACCGCCATAGACCAGCACGGGATAGAGGGCCCCGGCGACGACCAGGGCCGCGACGCCGAAGGGGACCGGCCTATTCCTGGAGGAGGGCATGCACGCGGTCGAGAACATCGCCGACCGTGCGGACGCTCTTGAACTCCTCGGGCTTGAACTTGCGGCCGGTCAGTTCCTGCAGCTTCACCACGAGGTCGACCGCGTCGATGCTGTCGAGGTCGAGATCCTCGAAGAGCCGCGCCTCGCGGGAAATCTTCTCGGGCGGCACCTCGAACATGTCTTCGAGATAGCTCTGCAGACGTGCGTAAATCTCATCCGGCGTCAGCATGGCCCTTACTCCGCACGCTGGGATTGAATAAAGCGGGCGAGGGAGCGCACGTTGGCGAAGTGCTGCTTCACGTCGTCGGTCACGGACTCGATCTTGATGCCGTAAGCTTTGCGCAGCGCGACACCCAATTCCAATGCGTCGATGGAATCGAGGCCCAACCCGTCGTTGAAGAGCGGTTCCTCGCTGTCAATCTCTCCCGGGTCGATGTCTTCCAGCTTGAGCGCGTCTACAATCAAGGTCTTCAACTCACGTTCAAGCTTTTCCATCGGCCAACCGTTCCGCAAAATAATCCTCGAGGCTGCGCACCAACTTCCTGGCCGCCAGCGAGCGGTACTGATAGCCGAGCAACCCTGTAACGTCCAGACGATCCCCTACCATGACGCGAAAAATCGGTCGGCGCGGCGGGATCATCCACCATTTTTCGCCCTTTATGAGCGTGGGCGGATCGCAGGTTATCGTGACCGGTTGCACCTCGGCTTCCAGCAGGGTTGCCAGATTGGCGAAACCGCGGCGGAAGCGGACCGGCTCGCCGGGGACGGTGCGCGTGCCTTCGGGGAAGATGATGATTCCGTCTCCGGCCTCCAGCGCGGCGCGGCAGGCGTCGAGCAGCGCCTCGGGGTCGAGGTCGTTGCGGATGTAGCCGGCGCCGCGCACCATGCCGCCCAGCCAGCGGCTCTCCCACAGCTCCTTCTTCACGATGCACTGGGCGCGTGGCATCAGCGCCATCAGAAGCACCACGTCGAGCAGCGAGGGATGGTTCGCCACCACCAGCTTGCCGCGCCCGTCGCGCAGCCGCTCGGCGCCCTCGACCTCCACGTCGATGACGCGCAGCACGCGCAGCATCCGGATGTAGAAGCGGAAAATGAGATGGACGAGATGTTGGCAGCGCTGGCGCCGCACCGCGCCCGCCGGGCTGGTCAGCGCCACCAGCGGAAAAACGGTGGGCGCCAGGATCGCGCCGCCGCCGAACAGGAAGGCGAAGGCGAAGCCGGTGGCCGCGCGCCGCCACAGCTTGTCGAAAAACCTAGTCAGCACGGCGCCACACCCAGTCGAGCCGCGCCCCGTGCGAGGTCGCCTGCGGTGCCCCGGACAGCAGGAAGCGCAGGAAATCCACGGCCGTGGACTCCGCAGGCAGCTCGCCGTTCGCGGGCGCGCACCGCAGTGCGAGTCCTTCGCCCTCTCCATCCGCGGGGCCGAGCACCAGGGCGACCGCCAGCGGCAGGGCTTCGTCGGCGGCGGTGCGGAACGGCGCGTACTCTTTAGGCATCGGCGCGTCGGCGTAGAGCAGCAGCACCGGCTCCGACGGGGTTTCGGCCACGCTGGCGGCGGCCTCCAGGAGTCCGAAGCCGAAGCTGTCGGGACCGGCGGCCAGCGCCGTGTGGCCGCGGCGGTTGCCGGTGTGGATGGACAACAACCCGGCCAAGCCGTGATGCACGGACAGGCTGAACTCGGCCGGCGACGGCAATTCGCCCTGCCGCAGCGAATCGATGATGCCGACGGTCCGCGCCAGTTCCCCGTGGCCGGAGGCGAGGACGTAGCGCGCCGTGTGCGCCGCGTCGCCGCAGGCCAGCGCGGCGGCGATCAGCTTCTGCCCGATGGGCGAGGTGCGACGGCGCAGCATCATGGGGAGCGCCGGCGGTTGGGCATCGTCGGGGATTGCCGGCGCACCCGCCCAAGCCCGCCACGCAGCCCGAGTGCTGCGGTCCGGTGCCCAGGCACACCAGCCGCGGATGGCGACACGCAGGGTTTCAGTCATGGTGCGGGCCGGACTCAGTGTTTGGCTTGGCGCAGGCGCCGTTCGATCTCGTCTTCCAACGCGCGCACCAACGTGTTGTAAGCGTGATGAACGGTTTCACCACGCTCCCGCAGGTTGGTCGTGGACACATGATCGATGGTGTAACTTTCATGCGAATACCGGATTTCAACGACCGCCTCGTGTTCCTTCCATGCCTTCGTCGCCAGAATCTCACCGGGCGCCTTCCACTCCGCGGACCAGCCGCGGTCGGTCGCCGCCTCCATGATCGTCCGCTGGAGCGCCGCGGCGGGCAAATCGCGCGATGCCGCCGGGATGGGGTGGTCGGTTACCCTGTAGATGGGTTGCCGACGGCTGCAGCCGCCAAGCACGGCGACCGTCGCCAGAATTAGGAAAAGCGTGCGGATACCGGTCTTCAAAGTCATATCCTGACGTTACCGGACGCCACGGGGGCGAGTCGGGACCCTATCATGACAGGGTCACGTTGTGGATAGAGGCCCGCATCAATTCTGCGGTGCGGTGGCCGGCGTGGGCAGGCGGCTGCCGGTCTTGCCGTCGATGGCCGGCTTGGGAGCGCGTTGGGCGGCCGCCGTCCGGGGCGGGGGGCAGCCGCGGTTCGGCCTGGTCATCAGAGCCGGGCATGCCTGGGCGCGCGCGTCGGCGCCGCTTGGCAGGGCGCGCCGCGTGTCGGACACCCACGCGGCCACGTCCTGCGTCACCCGGTCGCCGTCCAGCGTGCGCATCAGCAGGTGCCGCCCTTTCGGATAGAGCGCAATGCGCGTGTCCGGTGGCAGAGACCGGGCCAACGCCGCCACCCCGTCGCGCGGCACATGCACATCCAGGTCGCCCAGCATCAGCAGCACCGGAACGTCCACCTTGCGCGCCTCGAAACGGGCGTCGTGCATCAGGTCCACGATGCCGGCCAGCGTCTGGAAGCGCGTCCGATGGATGATCAGAGGGTCCTCGCGCATGCGCCGCAGGACCACGGGATCGTCGGTGGAGGGGGTGGCCACCCGGAGCGGCGGCACGGTCATGTCCGGCACCAGCGAACCGAGGATCATGGCCGCATCCAGCGTCACCGTCGCCCGAAAGCCGGTGCCCCAGACCGCCGGAGCGGACAGCACCATGCCGGACAGCAGTCCCCGCTCCGCCCGCGCCGCCGCCAGAACGACGACCGCACCGCCCATGCTTTCGCCCAGCAGATAGACGGGCACGCCGGGATGGCGTTCGCGCGCCAGCCTGGACAGCGCGACGATATCGTCGGCCATGCGCTCGCCGCCGTACCAGCGACCGCGCTCCATGGCCTTTCCGAAGCCACGCTGGTCGATGGCGTAGGTGGTGATGCCCGCCCGCGCCCACAGCCGCGCCGGCCGGTCGAACGCAAACCCGTAATCGTTCATGCCGTGCGCGGCGACGATCACCGCGCGCAATTCGCTCTCTGCCCGCCAGGTGTGAAGCGGTATCGGCGTGCCGTCATCGGCGATCATTGCTCCGCCCATCAGCACCGGAGGTGCGGTCACGGCCGGCGACGGGGACGGCGGATCAGCGGTGCAGGCGCCGGTCAGCACCGTCGCCGCAAAGGCCACCGCCAGCAACAGCCGACGCCGCATCGTTCGCTCCTCGCCTTCCGTACCCGTGCAGGGATTGCCGCCGCCGCAAGGCCCATGACGGCCGCCCTATTTGGCGCCCAATTTGACCACGGTTCCCTTGAGCGCCACGCCGGCCATGATGCTGCCGGCGCCGCACATGTATTCTGTGTTGCTGAATGTCTCAGTGTTCTTGTAATTGCTTTTGATGTTGATCACCGCATCGCCGCCCTGTTTGCGGGCGCGCTCCTGCAGTTCCAGAACGGCGCTGAGGAAGACCCACTCGCAGGCTTCCCGGTCGGATTTGTTGAATGCGTTGGTCTTCTTGTTGGTCGCCCACTCGCCGAGGTTGGCAACGGGCTTGGGGTGCTTCTGCTCACCGAAATAGAGCCTCACGCCCCTGTCCAACTTATCCTGGGCTGCGGCTGTGCTGAGCGCAGCCTCCACCGGGAACATGAGGCGCTCATCGCGGGCCAGCGCCGGAGAGTTGGCAGTAACGATTATGGCAATCAGCGTCAATGTGGCGGTATGGTTCACGAATCCCCTCAGAGTAGGAGCTTTTCACAAGGCGCTCTATTTTAAGGAGAGCCATTGGCTATGCAACCGCTTTGAAAGAGCGCCGGCTGGCAAACGCACCAGCCTGCGGCCATTTGCTACGGCGCGTGCGGCGAAACAGCGCGCCCGGATCGCCAGCCGCCTCGCCCCGGAGATCAGGTGGACGCCTCGAAAAACCGCAGTGCTGTCAGCGTTGCCGCGATTCCCTTGGGCTGGGCAGAACTGACCGGATTCCGGCATTTCCACAACAAGATCGGCCCGGTTCGGATCATTTTCATGAGCCAACGCCGTTAAGAAGGCCGTTGTCGGGTGGTTCAATTTAGAGACGGGCTCTCCGCGGTTTTCGCCCCGTACCGGCCGCCGCAAAGGCAATGGATTGCTTTGCGAGGGTCTCGGGAATGGGGCAGGGTTCTCCGGCCTGGCCTAAGGTGCAGGCGGTGAGGTGGTTCGCGCGGGACGACCCTCGATGGGGTAGGCAGGGTCGTTGTAGCCTGGAGACGACGGATGTCCGGTCGTTACCAGCCGGTCGATCAACGCCTCGTCCTCGGCAGTGAAGGCGTAATCCAGCGCGCCGAGGTAAGCGCGCCATTGCTCTTCCGTGCGCGGCCCGGCAATCGGAGCGGTCACAAGGCGATTGTTGAGCACCCAGGCAACGGCGAATTGCCCCGCCGTGATCCCGCGCGATTCGGCATGGCTCTTGATCTCCTGGGCGATTTCCAGACTTTCCTTGCGCCATTCCGTGTTCATCATGCGCTGGTCCTTGCGGCCGGCGCGGGTGTCGGCGGGCGGCTCATCCCCAGGGCGATATTTGCCGGTGAGCACGCCGCGGGCGAGCGGGCTGTAGGGGACCACGCCCAAACCGTAGTGGCCGCAGGCGGGCAGGATTTCGACCTCGGGCATGCGATTGAGGGCGTTGTAGTAGGGCTGGCAGGCCACCGGCCGGTCAATGCCCAGACGGTCGCACAGACGGCAGATCTCGGCGATGCGCCAGGACCGGAAGTTCGACACGCCGAAGGTGCGGATCTTGCCGCTGCGGATCAGGTCGCCCAGCGCGGCAACGGTCTCCTCCAGCGGGGTGTCGGGGTCCTCACGGTGCAGGTAGTAAAGGTCGATCCATTCCGTGCCCAGGCGCCGGAGGCTCGCGTCGCACGCCACGTTCAGCCGGCGCCGCGAGAGGCCCCGCTGGTTCGGGCCCGGTCCCGTAGGATTGCCGACCTTGGTCGCCACCACCCAGCGCTCGCGGTCGCTCCTCACGGCGCGGCCGACGACGTCCTCCGACCGGCCTTCGTTGTAGACGTCGGCGGTGTCGATAAAGTTGATGCCGGCCTCCGCGGCATGCGCGATGATGCGCACGGCCGTCGGCTCGTCGGTGGGGCCGCCGAACATCATGGCGCCAAGGCACAGCGGCGACACCTTCACGCCACTGCGGCCGAGCTTGCGGTAGTTCATCCTTGCCATCCTCCCGTTGTGGTGTTTTGGCCGGCTCCGCCCGTCATCCTGGCCGCGGGCGATGCGAGTTGCCAGGGAAATGCCTTGCCGAAACGATGACGGAGTCTGAAGCCCACGTTCGGGGAGACAACCGTTTCGCGCAAAGCACACTCCATTGAGATGTTTGCGAAAAACCTGGCGCGATTCAGCATCAGCCCCCCAAAAGATTGGTGCGAACCTGCAGCAGATGCTCCTGGAGGGCGGCACGGGCCTGATCCCCGTCACGGTCCTTGAGCGCGCTGACGATGCGCCGATGCTGGTCCTCATAGACGGCGCGCCGCGCCGGCGTGAGGCTGCGCACCTTGAGCCGCGCCCATTCCGGCTGGTTTCGGATGGCGTTGATCGCGTCGTAAACATCCGACAGCAAGCCGTTCTTGGCTGCGCCGATGATCGTCACATGCAGCATGCCGTCCCAGTGTTCGAACTCCGGAATGTCCTGGGCGCGCTCGGCATGGCCCAGGCATTCCTCGATCCGGTGGAGATCCTACCGTCGTGTGCCAGCATCTCGCCGTCCGCCAGCCGGAGCGGGTGCGCAGCCTGTCGTTGATCGGACCGCTTCACGCGCCGCCCGAAGCCGCCCGGCCGGCTCTTCGCGACCGCGCCGCCAAGGCGCGCGCCGAGGGCATGGTGGGCATCGCCGATGCGGTCGTCCAGGGCGGCACCTCGGCCGACACCAAGGCCAACCGGCCGGAGGTGGCGGCGTTCGTGCGCGAGATCCTGATGCGCCAGGACCCGGAAGGCTATGCCCGCACCTGCGAGGCCTTGGCCGCCGCCGAGCCCGCCGACGTGGTGCGGATCGCCTGCCCGACGCTGCTCATCACGGGCGACGAGGACGGCACGGCGCCACCCCCGGCCGTGCGGGCGCTGGCGTCGAAAATCCCGGGATCGCGCCTGCGCATTCTCGATCGCTGCGGCCATTGGACGACGTTCGAGCGTCCGGCGGTGGTCAACGAAGCGCTGGTCAACTTCCTGTTCTCCGTCGCCTGAGCGCCTTGCGGATAAGCGGGAAGTCGACGGCGCTGTCGTCGATGATGCGGCCGGGGCGGGTGCTCATCACGCAGACGCGCGAGGCGAGGAAGCCCGCCTCCTTCAGGTCGTGGGTGATGTGCAGGACGGTGGGCTTGCGCTTCAGCCACAGGGACTGCATCGTCCCCCACAGCTCCTCGCGCGTGAACTGGTCGAGCGCGCCGAACGGCTCGTCGAGCAGCAGCAGGCTCGGCTCATGGATGAGGGCGCGGCACAGGTTCGCGCGCTGCAGCATCCCGCCCGACAGCTGCCAGGGATAATGGCCGGCGAACTTATCGAGCCCGACATCGGCCAGCAGGGCATGCACGCGGTCGCGATAGTCCGTCTTGCGCTTGGCGCGATAGTCGGAACGGAAGGGCCGCACGATCTTCAGCGGCAGCATGACGTTCCGCTCGATGGTGGGTCAGGGCAGCATGGTCGGATTCTGGAAGGCCATGCCGATGCGCAGCGCCTTGGCCGCCACCTCGCGCCCACCAACGAGGACGGCCCCCCGGTCGGCTGCAATAGGCCGGCCGTCAGCCGCAGGATCGTGGACTTCCCGCAGCCCGACGGGCCGACCAGGGCGACAAATTCGCCATCGGCAATCCGAAGGTTCGTCTCCTGCAGGGCTGCGACCGACTTGCCCGGCGTGCCGAACGAAACGGCGGCCTGGGAAAGCTCGACGGCGATGGCGGAACGGCCTTGCTGGATGGCTTGGGATGGAAACATGCGGCGCACCTCGTGACGGGCTGGTGAACTGTATGCAACAGGTGCGCCAGTTGCCCGGGCAGGCCGCCCCCCACGTCCGGGTTGATGGGCGTTTGGCAAGGAAAAGTGTGTACAATCAATGCATGCAACTGATCTGTGCAGGGTGGTGAGGCTGTTGCATTCAAATGCGGCACTTGGCGAGTTGAATTCCCGCTTGACCTCCCTTATGCAGAGCGGGGTTGGAGAGGGCGGTGATGGCCGAGGAAAAGCGTTCGAGAAAAACCGGAGGCGACCGTGTCGCGGTGATCTGCACGGCCTTGCGGCGGGCGATCATCGAACGGGCGCTTTCACCGGGGGACCGGCTGCCGGAGGATTCGTTGGGCGAACGCTTCGGCGTCAGCCGGACCATCGCCCGCAGCGCGCTCGGGCAGTTGGCGGCGGAAGGCCTTGTCGATCTGCGCCGGAACCGCATCGCCGTGGTCGCCGTGCCGTCCTTCGAGGACGCGCGGGACATCTTCGACATCCGGGTCGATCTCGAGCGTCAGGTCGTCCGGCATCTGGCCGGCAAGCTGACCGAGGCACAGGTGAAGCAGCTGAAGGCCATCGTCGACGCCGAACATCAGGCCCGGCATGGCGCCGAGGGGATTTCGATCCGCCTGGCGACGGAGTTCCATGTCCGGCTGGCGGAAATGACCGGCAAGCCCGTTCTGATCCGCTATGTGACGGAGATCTGCTACCGCGCGGGATTGTCGCTGGCCGTCTTCAGCCGACCCCATTCGTCGGAATGCGCGGTGAATGAGCATCTGGAACTGATCGAGGCGATCCGGACCGGACCCGCCGACAAGGCCTGCGCCCTCATGGATGAGCATTTGGAGGCGGTGGCCGCCCGCGCGCTGCTGCAAAGTTCGGGCGCCAAGAGCCGCGACCTCATGGATATCCTGGCGCCCTACACCGAATAAGGGCGCCAGATATCCCGGTCAGCGCAGTCAGGTCAGCGGGCGCAGGAGGGGTCGAGGATCCATTCGGCGCTGTCGTTCCAGACATCGGTTTCGACGATCAGCCCGTCCCGCACCACGAAGCGGTCGACATAGCGGTTGTTGTCGAAGGGCGTGCCGTCCGGCCAGGCGCCGTACAGGAAGCCGAGGCTGTAGACGATGGTTTCCGTCTCGCCCGGCACGACGTCGTAGCGCTCGATCCGCTTCTTCACCCACTTGTAGCGGGCGGCGTTGAAGCCGGTCGGCCCGCTCGGCGTGTCGAAAACGCGATGCCCGGTGAACCGGCAGATGAAACCCGGGGCCACATGTTTCGCCGCGCGCACGGGATCGGGGGCCATGGAGGCCTCCAGATAATCCTTCACGGCCTGCAGATCGCGTTCGGTCATCTCGCTCATTGGGAACTCCGCAAGTGTGGTCGGTCTGGCATCGAAAGTGCATACTGTTTGTGCATGCAAATGTCACGCCGGATCTGAGATGACGCAAAACCAGATTTTCGACCTTCTCTTGCGCAACGCCCGCCTGAGGGGAGGGCAAGGCCTGCAGGATATCGCGGTCAGGCTGGGACGGATCGCCGCCATCGGCCCTGCCTTGACCGGTACCGCCGTCGTCGAGGAGGATGCCGGTGGGCGTCTCGTCCTGCCGGGGCTGGTCGATACGCACATCCATCTCGACAAGTCCTGCCTGCTCTGCCGGTGCCGCGATGCCGGCGGCGGACTCAAGGGGGCAATCGCCGCGGTGTCCCGCCTGAAAAGGGATTTCACGGTCGAGGATGTCTATGAGCGCGGTGCCCGCACCCTGGAGCGCGCGATCACGCAGGGCACCATGCACATGCGGGCCCATGTGGAACTCGACCCGCTGGTTGGCCTGCGCAGTTTCGAGGCCATGAAGCGGCTCAAGCGGGATTATGCCTTCGCCGTCGATCTATCGATCTGCGTCTTCCCGCAGGAGGGCATGACCCATGATCCGGAAGTCGAAGGATTGCTGACCCAGGCCCTGGCGGAGGGGGCCGATCTCCTGGGTGGCTGTCCTTACACCGATGCCGATCCGTCCCTGCAGATGGAACGGATCTTCGCCCTGGCGGTGGCGCATGACGTCGATCTCGATTTCCATCTGGATTTCGATCTCGACCCCAGCGGGTCCCATCTCGAGGAGATTTGCCGGCGGACGACGGCGGCGGGCTGGCAGGGGCGGGTCGCCGTCGGTCATGCCACCAAGCTTGCGGCCATCGATGATGCCGCGCTGGAGCGGATCATCGCTCTCCTGGCCGATGCGGGGGTGGGGGTGACGGCCTTGCCCGCGACGGATCTCTATCTCAACGGGCGCGATGCCAACCACCGGGCCCCGCGCGGGGTGGCGCCGGTTCATCGGCTGGCGGAAGGCGGCGTTGCCGTCTCGGTCGCGACCAACAACGTCCTGAATCCCTTCACGCCCTTTGGCGATGGCTCGCTGATCCGGATGGGCAATCTCTATGCGAACCTCATGCATCTGGGGCCTGAGAGCTTCGGCGATTGCCTCGATATGATCTCCAGCGGGGCCGCCCGACTGATGCGGATCGCGGACTATGGCATCACGGTCGGCGGACAGGCGGACATGATCGTGCTCGACGCCGACGACGAGGCCGACGCCTTCGGCGGAATAGCCGCGCCCCTCATGGGGTTCAAGCGCGGCCGCAAGAGCTTTGTGCGACCGGCAGCAACGCTGATGAGGTGACGGGTGCCCCAGCCACCAGCCGTTGGGGGTACGAGCGTGCCGAGTTTCGGCGTGCGGGTCATCAATTCCGTCAAGGCCGGTTCTGCCTGGAGGATTCTGACCGCCTCGATGGTGGTGTTGCCGAAGCGGGCCGTCTCCGGGTCGGTTCAATTGTGGTTCAGGGTCGGTCCATCTGTGGTCCGACACCTTACCGGCGTCCGAACAGCCGTTCGATGTCGGAGAGCTTCAGTTCCACATAGGTGGGGCGGCCGTGGTTGCACTGGCCGCTGTGGGGGGTGGCCTCCATCTGGCGGAGCAGGGCGTTCATCTCCTCGACGCTGAGCGACCGTCCGGCGCGGACCGAGCCGTGGCAGGCCATGGTGCCGCACACGTCCTCCAGCCGCTCCTTCAGTGACAGCGCATCGCCCAGCTCCGCCAACTCTTCGGCGAGGTCGCGGACGAGGCTCTTGACGTCGCTCTGCCCCAGCAGCGCTGGCACCTCGCGCACCAGGATGCAGCCCGGACCGAAGCCCTCCACCGCAAGGCCCAGCTCCGCCAGTTCCGCAGCGCGGCCCAGCAGGCGGTTGGCGGAGGGCTCGTCCAGTTCCACCAGCTCCGGGATCAGGAGGGCCTGCCGCTTGACGCCACCCTCCAGAAGGGCGGTCTTCATCCGCTCATAGACCAGCCGCTCGTGGGCGGCGTGCTGGTCGACGATGACGATGCCCTCGCTGGTCTGGGCGACGATGTAGGTGTTGTGGACCTGGGCGCGGGCCGCGCCCAGCGGGTGGCTGTCCAGCGGCGGAGCGGCGGCGGCCTGCGCCGAGTAATCCGGCGGGCGCGCGGCGGGCGCGGCCTGCCAGCCGGCGAGGCGGCCCTGCAAGGGGGGGGGCGGCGCCTGATGGGGCGCCTGGAAGGCGGTCGCCCGGTCGGCCAGCCCGCGCGGCACGACGGAGCCGTAGCTGCCGCCCCAGGACGGCGCCGGCTGCTGCGCCGGGCTGCGGTAGGGCAGGGGGGAGGGCGACGGAATGGCGCCGTCCGCGTCCACCCCGCTCTCCGGGCGCAGCGCCCCCAGCGTCGCCAGCCCCACGGTGGTCGAGGCGCGATGTCCGGCCTCGGCCAGCGCGTGCTTCAGCGCCCCGACGATCAGCCCGCGCACCAGACCCTGGTCGCGGAACCGCACCTCCGCCTTGGCGGGATGGACGTTCACGTCCACCTCCTGCGGGTCGAGGTCGAGGAACAGCGCCAGCATGGGGTGGCGGTCGCGCGGCAGGAAATCGGCGTAGGCGGCCCGCACCGCGCCGACCATCAGCTTGTCCCGCACCGGGCGGCCGTTGACGAACAGATGCTGGTGGCGGGCCGTGGGGCGGTGCAGGGTGGGCAGGCCGATCCAGCCGGCGAGTGCCACCCCCTCGCGGGCAGCCCGCACCGGCACGGCGTTGTCCTGGAAGTCGCGGCCCATCAGGGCGCCCAGCCGGGTCAGCCGGGCGTCGAGCAGGTCGCCCTGCGCCGCCGACAGGCGCAGCGTCGAACGCCCTTCGCCGTCCAGCGTGAAGGCCACGCCGGGATGGGCCATGGCCAGCCGTTCGATGCAGTCGCCGATGTGGTCGAACTCGGTCCGGGCGGCCTTGAGGAACTTCAGGCGGGCGGGCACGGCGGCGAACAGGTCGCGCACCTCGACGCGGGTGCCCTGGGCCAGCGCGGCCGGCTGCGGCGCGCCCTTCAGGCCGGCGTCCACGGTCAGCGCCCAGGCGCTGTCGGCGCCGCGCGGGCGGCTGGTCAAGGTCAGGCGGCTGACCGCCCCGATGGAGGGCAGAGCCTCCCCGCGGAAACCCAGCGAGCGGATATCGAGCAGGTCGTCGGACGGCAGCTTGGAGGTGGCGTGCCGCTCCACGGCGAGCGCCAGCTCGTCGGGGCCCATGCCGCAGCCGTCGTCGGTGATGGTGATGAGCGACTTGCCGCCGTCACGCACCACCACATCGATGCGGGTGGCCCCGGCGTCGATGGCGTTCTCCACCAGTTCCTTGACGGCGGCGGCGGGCCGCTCGATCACCTCGCCGGCGGCGATACGGTTGACGAGCGTGTCGGGCAACATGCGGATCGGCATGCGCCAAATATAGTAGGCTCACGTCAGGAATGCCACCATGTGCGGCAGGGGTTACGCCTTGGCGAACAAATCCTTCAGGCCCTTCAGCAGACCCGTGGCCACCTCAGCGGCGACATCGTCCATACCCACGGACCGGACCGAAGCGAGCAGAGGGGCGCTTGGACCGTCACCACCATCGGTCACCGCCCACAGGCTGGCGCCCTGGCCGGGTCGGGTGTCGGTATAGCGCCCCAAGGCGCCTCCCTTGACGGCGCCGAGCAGCGGTGCGGTGCGCCCGTCACGATCGTTCAGCGCGACCATGCGCAGCGGCTTTTCCGGTTTGCCGGATGGCGAAGCGCTGGTCAGGGCTTCAAGGCCGGACAGGTCGAAGGCTATTTGCAGCGTGTTGGTGCTGTTCGGCATGCCGATGCCGATCATCCCGGCGCCGGACTTGGCGTTCTCCTCGAAGGGGTCCTTGAACCCGGCGGCGCGCAGTTTCTCCGGCAACTCGGGCTTGCTCAGGCCGTTCTTCGCCGCGACCTTGTCCAAAAAGACGGACGCCGCGTCGGCCAGCACCAACGGCTGGTCTTCGGGCAGCTTGAGCGTCTGGCGCAGCAGCTCAAACGACTGCCGGACATATTCGCCGCGCTGCAGGTTGAACTGGCCGTAGGCAAGGCGGTTTTCCATCTCGACCGCCACCGGGTCGGAGGATGCCCCGGTGTCCCCCTTCGGCGGAATAGGGATGGAAAAAGGCCGTTCGTTCAGAGCTTTGGCGGCTTCCGGGGACAGGCTCACAACATCCTCGAGCCCCCGGCGGCCGACCGGACTGGACCCATCCGATGGTTTCGCCGAGGGATGCTTCGGGGCACTGCCGCCGACGCCGTAGCCAATGATCGCCGTGCTCGCGGTGGCGGTGACGGGCATGAAGATCCTCCGAATTCGGACGCCATCCTCCCGAAAATGCACTTGGAGGTGGCGAAAAAGATGGCCGATTCGAGAGGGGTTGTCCACACCGTTCCATCCGGCCCGAGCGGGTCACGCCGGACCGGTCTTGTCGGCGGGACGGCCATCCTCCTGGGGCTCCGGCTCAGCGGGAGCGGTGGGGCAACTGGCGCGGGACGGGCCGGTGACGACGTCGAAATCGAAATCGGACATGATGGGACCTCCGGTTCGTAAGGGAGGCCGCCGTGACCGTCAGGAGGATTTTGCGTGCACCGCGTGCTGAAAACACAAAAGCCGCCTCGGGTCGGGCGGCTTCGGGTGCATCGTGGGTGTGCGATACCTAGGCCGCCGGTGTGTACCAGCGGTACCAAAATCGCCCCAGGAGGGCGGGAGAGGTGAGGCGCACGGGGTTCATGGCGTGCACCCTACGCCGGATCGCCGCGCCGAACAAGGATTTCCTGCGGGGGCGTCGCCCGGCGCCTCGGTCATGCCGACGTCAGGCGACCGCCTCGCTGATGTCGTCGTACAGCTCCTCCGCGGCCTGGGCGGCGCCCCAGGCGATCTCCACGATCTTGTCGGCCTGGGCGGACAGGTCGGTGAAGGAGAGGCCGAGGTCGAGCAGGACGAGCGATTTGTCGAAGACCTTCAGCCAGCCCGGCTTGCCCTTCTCCAGCATCTCCAGCGCCTCGTCCATCCGGTTCGCCCACTCGCGGCCTTCGTTGATCATCTCCTGCTTGGCGACGATCTTGACGATCAGGTCGTTGATCTGCTCTTCCAGCTTGGGCAGCGCCGCGGCGAGCGCCTTGTTGTTCTTGGCGACGGTCTTCATGTCCTTCATCGCCCGGTCGAGCTTGGACATCACCTTGCCGAGTTCCCGCGAGATTTCGTGAGACTTCACGTCCACGCCGTCGAGCTTGCTCAGATACTGCTTGATGTCGCCGCGGCACTTGCCGATCGTGCCGAGTTCCGTCCCGAAGACCGCGTTGATCACCTCCTTCGCGGAGTCGGAGCTGTTGCGCGCCACCGACTTCTTCGCGTTGTAGGCCTTGACGAGCTTGGTGACCTGCCCGTTGATCGCCGTGCGGAACTTCTCGGCGGACAGCCAGAGCTTGACCAGATCCTTGAACAGCCCGAGGCAGCTCTTGACCATGCCGTAGATGCCGATGACCGCAGACACCCCGCCGGTCGCCACGGCCCCGCCGATCCCGGCGGCGGAGATCGCGACGCCGCCGATCTGGAGCCCGACATGGACGGCGGCCCGCCACTTGTACTTGCTGTAGTCCTTGTTGGTCTTGATGATCTGTGCCCACGCCTGCTTGACGTTGGCGTCCACCTCCTTGGTCAGGTTGGACGCCTTCATCTTGAGGCCGGCGTAGCAGACGTCCGCCGCGGCCTTCTGCATGGTGGGGTCGCCGACCAGCCGGCCGATCACCTTGTCCGTCTTGACGACTTCGGCGACCGCCTCGGCGATGAAGTCCTTGTAGGCCGAGGAGGCGGCGTCCTGGAGCTTCTGCCAGGACAGCGGATCGTCCTGGAGCTTCTCGATGAATTCCTTCTCGAACTCGACGCCGATGCCGATGTTCAGCTTGCCGTTGCCGAAGGTGATGTTCTTCGGCTTGGCTTCCGCCAGGATGGCCTTGGCGGCGTTGACCTCGATGAATTTCAGGATGGGCATCAGCGTCTCCACACGCACGGGGGCTTCCGAGGCGGTCCGGAGAAGCGTGGCGGTGGAGGATTGATGGCGCTACAAGCGATTGCACCAAATTGGCGGACGGGTGGGGCCGGCGCCCGGATGGACGCCGCATTGTCCATCCAACCTGACCTCATCCGCCCCGCTGCGCTGACTCAACCGCCGTTCCGCCGCATGATCTCGGCCCTATGCGACGCCTGTTCCTGCACCATGTCAGCCACGTTGTCTTCGGCCATGCCGCGGGCGGCGTCCGTGAGGCTGGACAGGGAGACCCCGGCCTCCTTCAACTTGTTGCGTGCCGCTTCCTCTTCACCGCTGCGGATGAAAAAAGGATCGCCCAACTTCATGTAATAGGGAGAGAAGAGCCGGGTCTGGCGTAAATGGGCGTTCGCCCGGCTGTTGCCATGGGGTTCCGCGCTCGGTTGCCTGGTGTCCGCGCCGGGCTCCACTCCGGAAAGGGCGCGCAGGATCTCGCTGTAGTCGTTGGAGCCGCCCTGGCCGTTCTTGTCCAATTCTCCCAGCCGCGCGACCAGTTCCTTGCGCCGGGCCAGCGTGTCGTCCGTCGCCTTCAGCATCTCATCCGCGGTGACGGTGGCGGCGCGGGCGAAGAGGCCGCGATTCTGGGATTCGAACATCCGGCCTCCGTTCGAGAAGGCCGTGGACCGAGCCATTTTCAGGCTGCCCATCAGCGCATTGTTCACGTCGTCTCCGGTGACCTTGCCGCTGTCCACGAGGCCGCTGAGCAGGGTGCGCTCGTTCTGCTTCAGCTTGTTGAACAAATCCAGCGAAGGCCCCTTCAGGCTCGCCGCCAGGGGGCTCAGGGACAGCGTGTCCTTGGCGCCCGTAACGGCAGCGGCGGTTGCCGCACCGGACAGGGTGCCGCTGGCGCCTTGGGTCGCCGATGTGGTTCTTGCGGCGCCAACGGCGGAGGTGCCAGCCAAAGGGGACAAGGAATCCATTAAAGCATCCTCCACGGATAAAGAGACCGCGGAGGAAACTTTATGGTTGTTTTTCACCTTTGGCAACAAAACTGGAAGGACCGTTGGCGCCGCTCAGCGGTGCTTCCGGTACCAGCCGATCAGCCCGTTGGTCGAGCTGTCGTGCCCCAGCGCGGCGGTCGGGCCGGTCTGGAGTTCGGGCAGGATCTTGCCGGCCAGCTGCTTGCCCAGCTCCACGCCCCACTGGTCGAAGCTGTTGATGGCCCACACAATGCCCTGGACGAACACCTTGTGTTCGTACAGCGCAATCAGGGCGCCCAGCGTGTGCGGGTCGAGCTTCTTGAACAGGATGCTGTTGGACGGCTTGTTGCCCTCGAACACGCGGTGGGGGACCAGCGGCTCGATGGCCTCGGCCGGCTTGCCGGACTTGGTCATCTCGGCGCGCACCTCGTCGGCGGTCTTGCCGCGCATCAGGGCTTCCGGCTGGGCGAAGAAGTTCGACAGCAGGATGCGGTGATGATCGCCGATCGGGTTGTGGGTTTCCGCCGGGGCCAGGAAGTCGGCGGGCACCAGCTCCGTCCCCTGGTGGATGAGCTGATAGAAGGCGTGCTGGCCGTTGGTGCCCGGCTCGCCGAAGACCACCGGGCCGGTGGCGTAATCCACCCGCGCGCCCTGCCGGTCCACCGACTTGCCGTTGCTCTCCATGTCCAACTGCTGGAGATAAGCGGGGAAGCGGTGCAGATACTGGTCGTAGGGCAGAACGGCGTGGGACTTGGCGCCCCAGAAATTGACGTACCAGACGCCGAGCATCGCCATCAGCACCGGCATGTTGCGCTCCAGCGGCGCGGTGCGGAAATGCTCGTCCATGTCGTGGGCGCCGGCCAGCAGCTCGGTGAAGCGGTCCATGCCGATGCCGAGCGCGATGGACAGCCCGATCGCCGACCACAGCGAATAGCGGCCGCCGACCCAGTCCCAGAAGCCGAACATGTTGGCCGGGTCGATGCCGAACTTGCGCACCTCCGCCTCGTTGGTGGAGACGGCGACGAAATGCCTGGCGACATGGGCGGGGTCGCCGGCGCTCTCCAGGAACCAGCGCCGCGCGGTGTGGGCGTTGGTCAGCGTCTCCTGGGTGGTGAAGGTCTTGGACGCGATGACGAACAGCGTCGTCTCCGGGTCCAGCCATTCCAGCGTCTCGCTGATGTGGGTGCCGTCGACGTTGGAGACGAAATGCACGCCGATCTGCGGGTGCAGGTAGGGGGTCAGCGCCTCCGTCACCATCACCGGGCCGAGGTCGGACCCGCCGATGCCGATGTTGACGATGTCGGTGATCGGGTGGCCGGTGTAGCCGGTCCAGGCGCCGTCGCGGACCTGCCGGACGAAGCGCTCCATGCGGTGCAGGACGGCGTTCACCTCCGGCATCACGTCCTGGCCGTCCACCAGCACGGGGCGGTTGGAGCGGTTGCGCAGCGCGGTGTGCAGGACGGCGCGGTCCTCGGTGATGTTGATCCGCTCCCCGGCGAACATGCGGTCGCGCCAGCCCTCCACGTCCTGCTGGCGGGCGAGGTCGAGCAGAAGGGTCCGAGTCTCCTCGGTGATGCGATTCTTCGAATAATCGAACAGCAGGCCGCAGGCTTCCAGGGAGAGGCGGTTGAAGCGGTCGGCGTCGGCGGCGAACAGGTCGCGCATATGGAGGGTCGAAACGTCCTGGCGGTGACGGGCCAGGGCTTCCCAGGCGGGCGAACGGGTGAGCGCTGACATTGGGATTTTGCCTCCTTCTCGCGTGCGCGGAGCCTAACACCGATCGGTGCGCGCCGGGTACGCGCCAAAGCGGCGCATCCAACGTGCACAAAGGTCTAGGTGAAGCGGTCTAGGTTGAGCGGACTATGCGGGGCGGACGATGAAACCGGCAACCGCTGCCCTGTGTTCTTTTCGGGACAGGAGGTGACCATGAGCGATCCGAACAAACCCGAATTGAACCCGCCGGTTCCGGCAGCCCCGGTTCCAGCGGACGAGGAACGCCGCGAGGACGAGCGGCCCGATCAGGTGGGGATCATCCCCGGCAAGGTGCCGGGCCGCCCCATCGATCCCGGCGATCCGCGCTTTCCGGGGAGCCAGCCGGACTTGGCGTGAGTGAAGTGGTCGCGGCGGGCCCCCCTCCCGACCTCCCCCCGCTGCGCAGGGGGAGGAGAAAAGCCCTCCCCTGCTAAGCTCTCGCGCAAACCAGAGGTTTGCGCTGACGCGGCAGGCGGACCTTCGGTCCGCTGAGAGCGGGGGAGGGTTGGGTGGGGGCAACGGCGGCGCCGTCCTCAGCTCCCCCCGTCGATCGTCCGCGTCGCCGTCACGCCCTCCGGACGGCCGACCAGCACGGTCAGCAGCCGGTTGGGGTCGAGCAGCCGCTTCGCCACGCGCTGCACGTCGGCCTGGGTGACGCCGTTGATAAAGGCGTCGCGGCGGTCGAGATAGTCGATCCCCAAGTCGTCGCGCTTGACTTGGAGCAGGATGCCCGCGATCGCCTGCGTGCTGCCGAGCTGCAGCGGGAAGCTGCCGGTAAGATAGGTCTTGGCGTCGGCCAGTTCCTCCTCCGTCACGCCCTCGTCGGCCATGCGCTTCCATTCCTGGCGCATGATGTCCAGCGCCTGCCCAGCCTTGGCGTTCACCGTGTTGCCGCCGGCCATGACCAGCGCGGAATGGTCCATCGGGATCAGGTAGCTGTAAACGCCGTAGCTGAGTCCGCGCTTTTCCCGCACCTCCTCCATCAGGCGGGAGCCGAAGCCGCCGCCGCCCAGCACGTAGTTCATCACGGTCGCCGCGTACCAGTCGGGGTCGGCGCGCTTGAGCCCGGTCTGGCCCATCAGCATGACGGTCTGCGCGGTCGGGCGGGTGGCGACCAGCGTTTCGCCCAGCCCCTTCGGCTCGACGTCGGGGATGGCGGCGTTCGTGGACGTCGCCGGCAGGCCGCCGAACACATGGTCGAGCGCGCGGCCCAGATCCTCCGGGCTGATGTCGCCCGCCGCGGCGACGACCAGCCGGTCGCGCCCGAAGCCGGCCTTCACGAAGCCGCGCAGGTCGTCCGGCGTGATCGTCGGCAGCGACTCCAGCGTGCCGCGGATCTCGTCGCCGTAGGGGTGGCTGGGGAAAGCGGTGGAATAGAACAGCCGCCGCCCGACATAGTTGGGATCGGCCTGATCGCGGCGCAGGCTGGACAGCACGGCGGCGCGCATGCGCTCCACCGCCTCCGCGTCGAAGCGCGGCTCGGTCAGCGACAGGCGGGTCAGCTCGAACGCCTCGTCGCGGCGGTCGCTCAGCGTGCGCAGGCTGCCGCCGAAGCCGTCGCGCCCGGCGTCGTAGCCCAGCGCGATGGCGTTGTCCTGAAGCCGCGCGGCGAAGGCCTGGCTGTCGTAGGGACCGGCGCCCTCGTCCAGCGTGCGCGCCGCGAGGTTGGCTAGGCCCTCCTTGCCCTTGGGGTCGGACGCGCCGGCCCCTTCGAAGGCCCATTCCAGGGCGATGATGGGAACCTTGTGGTCCTCGACCAGCCACGCCTCGATCCCGCCGGGGCTGACCACCCGCTTGATCTCGATGGCGGCCGCCGGCGTGGTGACGGCGAAGGCGAAAAGGAAAAGACAGGCGCCGAAGACGCGCTTGGACATGAGGCGCTTGGATAGGACGATCATCTCAGCTTCCCTTGTCCTGGAGCGGCAGCAGAAGGCCGGTGACGTGGTTGGTCTGGCCGAGAACGGCGCGGGCGGCGGCGTTGACCTGATCGGCGGTCACCGCGTCGATGCGCACCGGCCAGTTCTCCACGTCGTCGATGCTCTGGCCGGTGGCGACGGCGGCGCCCAGCGTCTGGGCCGGGCCGGTCAGGCTGTCGCGGGCGTAGGCGGCCTCGGCCAGCATGCGCTTCTTGGCGGTGGCCACCTCCTCCTCGGTCACGCCCTTCTCGACGAGCGTCAGTATGTCGGCCTCCAGCGCCGCTTCCAGTTTCTCCATGGTCACGCCGGGAGCCGGCGAGGCGCCCGCCGCCAGCGAGGTCATGTCCCAGGCCGAGGGGCTGTAGCCCAGCCAGGCCGAGGTGGCGATGCGCTGCTCGACGACGAGGCTGCGGTAGAGGCGGGAGGTCGGGCCGCCGCTCATGATCTCCGACAGCACCTGGAGCGGGTAGGCGTGACCTTCCTTGTCGGTGCGGTAGGAGGGGGCGAGCCAGTTGCGGCGGATCGAGGGCTGGCGCACCTCGTCGTCGCGCAGGATGACCCGGCGGGCGGCGCTGATCGGCGGCTCCTGCACGCGGACGCGCTCCGGCACCGTGCGGGCGGCGATGCTGCCGTAGTATTTCTCGGCGAGCGGCTTCAGCTCCTCGGCCGTCACGTCGCCGGACACCACCAGCACGGCGTTGTTGGGCGCGTACCAGCTCTTGTAGAAGGACTCCGCCTCCTCCCGCGTCAGGGTGGCCATCTCCTGCGGCCAGCCGATGATCGGCGTGCCGTAGGGGTGGTGGACGTAGAGGGTGGCGTTGATCTGCTCGCCGATGCGGTCGGCGGGCTCGTTCTCGATGCGCTGGCGGCGCTCCTCGATGATGACGTCGCGCTCCGGATACACCAGCTGGTCGGTGAGGCGGAGGTTCGACATGCGGTCGGCCTCCATCTTCATCACCAGCTCCAGCCGGTCGCGCGCCACGTTCTGGAAGTAGGCCGTGTAGTCCCAGGAGGTGAAAGCGTTGTCGCGCCCGCCGTTCTTGGCGACGATTCGGGAGAAGGCGCCGGGCGGAACCTCCTCCGTCCCCTTGAACATCAGATGTTCCAGGAAATGGGCGATTCCCGACACGCCGCGCGGCTCGTCCGCCGCACCCACCTTGTACCAGACCATGTGGGTCACCACCGGCACGCGCTGGTTGGTCACCAGCACGACCTGCATGCCGTTGGACAGGGTGAAGGTCTCCGGAAAGAAGACCCCCTTCTCGGCGGCGAAAGCAGGGGTGGCGACGGGGATGGCGCCGGCCAAGGCGAGCGCCAGGACGCCCGCGGCGGCGAGCCGGCGCCAGGGCCGTTTCCAGGGAGGGGGAGCGGTGGGGCCGTTGGGGAGCATGGGCCTCTCGTTGGGAGCGAAGGGGACGGGAATGCAAAAGGGGGCGTCCCCGGCTGGGAACGCCCCCTAGATACTGGTGCGGCGAAGCACCCGGAACAATGCCCTGTGTTGGGGCCCTGAATTGGGCTCCTGAAAGCGGCTTAGAACAGCCCTTCCAGCGGCGCCCGGCGCTTGCGCTCGATGGTCGGGACGGTGCCGTCGTTCAGCGCCTTGCCGGTGGCCTGGGCCTCGCGCAGGCGCTGGTTTTCCTTCTTGGGATCGACGACCTCGTAGGGCTGCTCCTGCGTCTGCCAGAACAGCAGGGAGTCGATCCAGCTCTTGTCGGCGACGACGAGCTGGGTCGTCTCCTGATCGACCTTGTTGCGGATGCCCGGCTCGATGCCGCCCTTGGCGCCGGCCTGGGCGATCAGCGCCGACTCGCCGGCGGTGTGTCCGGCGGTGGCGGCTGTGGTGCGCGACGAACCGCCGAAGACCGAGGCGGCGGCCACCGCGGACGACGTGGCGTCCTGCGGCCGCGCCGCGCCGGGGCGCGGTTCCGGCAGGCGGGTCAGGCTGGGCGGCATGGTCAGCGGCGCGCGGGACACGACCGTGAACTCGTCCGGGCTCGTGCGGTCGAGGCCGATGGAACGGCGGACGTCGGTGCATCCGGTGAGCGCCAGCGCGACGAGCGCCAAGCCCAGCAGCGGGCCCCGCCCCAGGGAACGGGTGGTGCGCCGTGCGATGGAGGAGGCGGAGGAAAGCATGGTCACGTTCGAGTCCCGTCGTCTAGTCGTCAGGCCGCTTGTCGTCGGGCCGCGTCCCTTATAGCGGCTCCGTCGCGTGAACTATTACGACTTTTCGCGGCCCGCGAACAGCCCATCCAGCACGAGAAGCGCCACGCCGACGCTGATTCCGCTGTCCGCCACGTTGAAAGCCCAGAAATGCCACCCCCCGATGTGGAAATCGAGGAAGTCGGCGACGGCTCCGTAGAGGAAGCGGTCGATCACGTTGCCGATGGCCCCGCCGATGACCATCCCCAGGGCGAGCGCGAGGTAACGCCGGTCGGCCTGCCGCAGCCACAGCAGCAGCGCCACCACGATGGCGAAGGCCACCGCGGCCAGCACATAGGGCATCCAGGCGTGGGAGCTGCCGAAGGTGCCGAAGCTGACCCCGGTGTTCCAGGCCAGCACGAGATTGAAGAAGGGCGTGACCTCGACGACCCGTGGATAGGGCTGCATGACCACGTCGAGGATCCACCATTTGGTGAGCTGGTCGAGGACCACCACCAGCGCGGCGACGGACAGGCCGAAGACCGTGTAGCCGCGGCTGCCGGACGTGGAGAGGCTGCTCATGGAGTGCTCCGAAGAGTGAAAGGCGTCCTGGCCCCCTCCCTAACCCTCCCCCGCCTTCGGCAAGGGGGGGATCAAACTCCCTCTCCCGCGAAGCGGGGGAGGGATGGGGAGGGGGCCTGCTGCAAATCAGAACGCCGGTTCCGCGTCCACGGCTTCGGCGCAACGGAGGCACAGCGTCAGGTGTGCGGCGTTCGTGCCGACCTCCGGAAGGATCTTCCAGCAGCGCTCGCACTTGCCCCCTTCGGCGAGGCCGGGCACCACCGCGATGCCGGCCACGTCGGGCAGGACGAACGCCCCCTCGGGCGCCGTGCCCTCCGCCACGGTGATCTGCGAGGTGATGCAGATCTCGGCGAAATCCACGCCGTCGAGCAGCGCCTTGGTCGCCGCGTCCACGAAGACGGTCGGGTTGGCCTGGAGCGACGAGCCGATCTTCTTGTTGGCCCGCTCCAGCTCCAGTGCCCCGGTGACGGTGCGGCGGACGGTGCGGATGGACTCCCACTTGGCGGCGAGCGCGTCGTCGCGCCACTCCGCCGGGATGGCCGGGAAGACGCGCAGGTGGACGCTTTCCTCGCTCCAGCCATCGACGCCGGTCAGGCCCGCGGGACGGGCCAGCCACGCCTCCTCCGCGGTGAAGCAGAGGATCGGGGCCAGCCACGCGGTCAGGGTGGAGAGCAGATGCTCCATCACCGTGCGGACTGCGCGGCGGCGGACCGAGCCGGCCGCGTCGCAGTAGAGGCTGTCCTTGCGGACGTCGAAGTAGAAGGCCGACAGCTCCACGGCGCAGAAATTGTGGATCGCCACCGACAGGTCGTGGAAGTCGTAGGCCTCGATCTTGGCGCGGACCAGCGCGTCCAGCTCCGACAGGCGGTGCAGGACCCAGCGCTCCAGCTCCGGCATCTCGGCGACGGCGATGCGCTCCGCCGGGGTGTAGTCGGCCAGCGCGCCGAGGATGTAGCGCAGCGTGTTGCGCAGGCGGCGGTAGTGGTCGGCCTGATACTTGATGATCTCCGGGCCGATGCGTTGGTCCTCGGTGTAGTCGGTGCTGACCACCCAGAGGCGCAGGATGTCGGCGCCGTACTTGTCGCAGACCTCCTGCGGGGCGACCACGTTGCCCAGCGACTTGGACATCTTGCGGCCCTGCTCGTCGAGCGTGAAGCCGTGCGTCAGCACCGCGTCGTAGGGCGCCCGGCCGCGCGTGCCGCAGCTTTCCAGCAGGGAGGAGTGGAACCAGCCACGGTGCTGGTCGGAGCCTTCAAGGTACAGCGAGGCCGGCCACTTCAGCTCCGGCCGCTGCTCCAGTACGAAGGCGTGGGTCGAGCCGGACTCGAACCACACGTCGACGATGTCCTTGACCTGCTCGTAATCGTCGGCGCGGTAGGCGTTGCCGAGAAAGTCCTGCGCCGGGCGGGCGAACCACGCGTCGGAGCCTTCCTTCTCGAAGATGTCGGCGATGCGGTTGAACACCTCGGCGTCGCGCAGGATCGCGCCGTTGTCCTTGCGGACGAACAGGGCGATGGGCACGCCCCAGGCGCGCTGGCGGCTGATGCACCAGTCCGGGCGCTGCTCGATCATCGCGCGGATGCGGTTCTCGCCCTGGGCCGGGAACCACGTCGTGTCGGAGATCGCCTGCAGCGCCGTCTTGCGCAGGTCGTTCGTCTCCATGGAGATGAACCACTGCGGCGTGGTGCGGAAGATCAGCGGGGCCTTCGAGCGCCAGCTGTGCGGGTAGCTGTGCTTGACGCGGCCCTTGGCGAGCAGCGCCCCGACCTCCTGGAAGGCCTTCAGCACGGCGCCGTTGGCCTCGCCCGGCTTGCCTTCGGCGGTGTAGACGCGCAGGCCGGCGAACAGCGGGACGTGGTCGTAGTAGCGTCCGTCCTCGCCGACCGTCTGCGGCACCTCGATGCCGTTGGCCTGACCGAGATGGAAGTCGTCCTCGCCGTGGCCCGGCGCGATGTGGACGAAGCCGGTGCCGGCGTCGGTGGTGACGAAGTCGCCGGCCAGCAGCGGCACCTTGAAGTCGTAACCGCTGCGGGTCAGCGGGTGGTGGCAGTAGCCGCCGGCCAGACGTGAGCCGGGGAAACGGTGCAGCAGCCGCGCGTCAGCGATCTTGGTTTCCTTGAAGACGCTCTCGGCCAGCGCGGTGGCGACGACCAGCCGCTCACCGACCTCGGCGAGGCTGCCCTCCTCGACCGCCAGCACCTTGTAGGTCGCGTATTCGATCTCGTCGCCGAAGGCGATGGCGCGGTTGCCCGGCAGGGTCCAGGGGGTGGTCGTCCAGATGACGATGTTGGCGTCGTCGACCTCCGGCGCCGGCGAGCCCCAGATGGCGAAGCGCGCGAAGACGGTGGTCGAGGTGTGGTCGTGGTACTCGATCTCCGCCTCGGCCAGCGCGGTCTTTTCCACGACCGACCACATGACCGGCTTGGCGCCCTTGTAGAGGCCGCCGTTCATGGCGAACTTGTGGATCTCGCGGACGATCTGCGCCTCGGCGGGCAGAGTCATGGTCAGGTACGGGTCGGCCCAGTTGCCCTCGACGCCCAGGCGGCGGAACTCGCCGGCCTGCACGTCCACCCACTTCTGGGCGAACTGGCGGCACTCGGCGCGGAACTGGTTGAGCGGAACCTCGTCCTTGTCCTTGCCCTCGGCGCGGTACTTCTCCTCGATCTTCCACTCGATGGGCAGGCCGTGGCAGTCCCAGCCGGGGACGTAGTTGGCGTCGAAGCCCTGCATCTGGCGCGAGCGGACGATGACGTCCTTCAACACCTTGTTGACGGCGTGGCCGATGTGGATGTTGCCGTTGGCATAGGGCGGGCCGTCGTGCAGGACGAACTTCTCGCGGTCCTTGGCCGTCTCGCGCAGCCGCTGGAAGAGACCCATGTCCTCCCAGCGCTTCAGCAGCTCCGGCTCCTTGGTGGGCAGGCCGCCGCGCATGGGGAAGTCGGTGCGGGGCAGGAAGACGGTGGACTTGTAGTCGCGGGTCATGTCGGGGATATCCTGAACCTGAAGCAGAACCGTCGGGCGGCAGCGGTCAGGCCCCCGACGCACGCACAAACGAGGCGGTCCCGGCCCCCCTCAGGAGGCCGGGTTGGTAATTCGCGCCATACGCGCCATGACCCACGCCGGATGCAGCATCGCGCGGGATATTAGCGGTGTGGGCGGTGCGGTCAAGGCGCGGCGCCTCCGGGCGGCGTCAGTCGAAGCTGGCCTTGCCGCCGTGGGCGGCTGACCAGCCGACCGGGTCGTTCAGGAACTTCTCGACCTCCGACAGGGTGTTCTCGTCGAAGTATTGGTTCTCGCGGGCGACCTTCAGCACGTCCCACCAGGTGCACAGCTCGTGCAGGCGGACGCCGATGCGGTCCATGTTGGTCTTCGACTGCGGGAAGATGCCGTAATGGAAGATCACGAAGCTGTCGGTCACGGTGGCGCCGCCGTTGCGCAGCGCCGTGACGAAGTTCTCCTTGCTCTTGCCATCGGTGGCGAGGTCCTCGACCAGGATGACCCGCTGCCCCTCGGTCAGCACGCCCTCGATCTGGGCGTTGCGCCCGAAGCCCTTCGGCTTCTTGCGGACATACTGCATGGGCAGTTCCAGCCGCTCGGCGATCCAGGCGGCGAAGGGGATGCCCGCCGTCTCGCCGCCGGCCACCGCGTCGATGCTCTCGTAGCCGATCTCGCGCTCGATGGTCTGGACGGCGAAGTCCATCAGAGCCTTGCGGGCGCGCGGGAAGGACACGATGCGCCGGCAGTCGGTGTAGACCGGGCTCGCCCAGCCGGAGGTGAAGATGAAGGGCGTCTCGGCGTTGAAATGCAGCGCCTTGATTTCCAGCAGGATCTTCGCGGCGGTGGCGGCGATGGTCGCCCGGTCACCATTGGCAGGGGCGGGCAAAGCGGCGGTGGTCATGGCCTAACGGCTCCCAGGGAGGCTCAAACTGCCCCGTGTGTAGTCCCCCGGCGTGCGAATCGCAATGGGGCGGGCTCGCCCTTCGCCGTCACTTCCCCGGCAGGGCCAGCGCTATGCAGCGGGTCAGCACCGGGTTGCCGGTCATCTCGCGGTAGGCCTGGACGATGGCGGGCTCGGCGGCCTTGCACTGTTCCATCGTCTGGAACTCGATGGTGGTCGGGCCGCCCTGGTTCAGGATGAACAGCAGCAGAATAACGCGGTCCATCGCTCAACCCTCCGACCGCGGCTCCCGGGCCAGCACGGCGCGGGCCGCGGCGGCGTCCTGGACGATCTGGTCCTTCAGCTCGTTGAAGCTGCCGAACTTGCGCTCCGGCCGCAGGAACGCGATGAGCTGCACGCGCAGGTGCTGGCCGTAGAGGTCGCCGTCGAAGTCGAGGATGTGGGTCTCCAGCCGCTCCACCGTTCCGCCCACGGTCGGGCGGCGGCCCAGGTTGGCGACGCCGTTGCGCCAGACCGTGCCCGCCCCCTGGTCCACCCCGGTGCGCACCGCGTAGACGCCGAAGGCGGGGCGCAGATAGTCGGCCAGCTCGACGTTGGCGGTGGGGAAGCCGATGGTGCGGCCCTTGTGGTCGCCATGCTCCACGCGCCCCTCGATCTCCCAGGGGGAGCCGAGCAGCCGGGCGGCCTCGCGCGGGTTGCCGGCGACCAGAGCGTCGCGCACGCGGGTGGAGGAATAGACGCCGTCTGTATCGTCGGACACCGGCCCGACCTCGGTCACGCCGAAGCTGTGCACCACGCCGGCCTGCCGGAGCAGGGCGGGGTCGCCGCCGCGGCCGTGGCCGAACAGGAAGTCGTAGCCGCAGACGACGTGCCGCACGCCCAGCCCGGCCACCAGATCCTCGCCGATGAAGGCGTCGGCGGTCTTGTGCAGGAAGCTCTCGTCGAAATGGCAGACGAACAGCAGGTCGACCCCCAGCGCCTCGATGTGGCGGGCCTTGACGCGGAAGGGCGACAGGCGGAAGGGGGCGTCGTCCGGACGGAAGACCGAGCGTGGATGCGGCTCGAAGGTCATCACCGCCGAGGGCGCGCCGAGATCGCGGGCGATCCGCTGGGCGGTGGCGATCACCGCCTGATGGCCGCGGTGCACCCCGTCGAAGTTGCCAAGGGCGACGACGGCCCCGCGGGCGTCCTCCGGCAGGTCGGCGGTGTGTCGGAACAATCGCATGCGTCACGCCCTGATGGTCTGCGGGCCGCGGACGGCCCCCCGAAAAGACGGCGGCCCGCCGGGGCGGGCCATGCCATGGGCGTCTTATATAGACCGGAGCCGGCGCGTGGTCTACGCGCCGGCGACCGGCAAGTCATTTCGCTTGTTAAAGGCTTGGCCCCCGATGGTTTGGCGGGGACGGTCAGCCGCGCGACGGGACCATCAGCAGGGCCTCGCCCTCGATCACCACCGTCTCGCCGACGGTGCAGACCGTGCGGACGACGGCGCGGCGCTTCTCCGGGATGATCTCGGTGACGGTGGCGCGGGCGGTCACCGTGTCGCCGGCGCGCACCGGCGCCTTGAAGCGCACGGTCTGGCTCATGTAGATGGCGCCCGGACCCGGCAGCTTGGTGCCCAGAACGGCGGAGATGAAGCTGACGCTCAGCATGCCGTGGGCGATGCGGCCCTGGAACATGGTGCCGCTGGCGTATTCCTGGTTCAGGTGGACCGGGTTGGTGTCGCCGGAGATCCCGGCGAACAGCACGATGTCGGCCTCGGTAACCGTCTTCGCAAAGGACGCCGTCATGCCGACGGACAAATCCTCGATGCAGTGGCCCTCGTTGTCCTTCAGGACTTGGCGAACATCATCCATACCGCGGTTCCTTTTCATCAAGCACCGGCCGAGCGGTGCGACAACACGTATGGTGCAATGCGATATATGCACTGCAACCACGTGATGGCAACACGACTCGCCCGAAAAAGTGAAAAAACCGCTAACCTCTTTCGAAAGAGGAGGCAGTCGAGGCGTCCTGCCTATTTCCTCCGGTCAGGAAATTTCAGTTCCGTGACAGTAAAAGTCCGGAGCGGCTCCAGTTAATATGTACACTGACAATTCGGCCTGCTGCACCGCGGAATGCGGGGCGACTCGGGGGCGGATGGCTTGACTTCGCGCCGCCGCGGCCAACCGTCACCTTTCATCCCTTCCGAACCGCGATGGAATCCGACCCATGCCCCACCGCTTCGCGCTGGTCACCGGCGGCACCTCCGGCATCGGCGCCGGCTTCGCCCGTGCCCTGTCGGCCGACACCGGCCTGCTGCTGGCCGCCCGCAACGCCGAGGCCCTGACCACCGCAAAGACGGAGCTGGAGGCCGCCGGGCGCCGGGTGGAGGTGCTGGCCACCGACCTGACCACCGACGAGGGGCGGAACGCCCTGATCCAGAAGGCGGAGACGCTGGCGATCGACCTGCTCATCAACAACGCCGGGTCCGGTGCCTTCGGTCCGGTGCTCGACAACGCGCCGGAGGCGGAGCGGACGACGGTGGAACTGAATGTGGTGGCGACCACGGTGCTGACCCGCGCGCTGCTGCCCGGCATGATCGAGCGGGCGGCCCGCGACGGGCGGCGGGCGGGGCTGATCCTGCTGTCGAGCACGGCGGCCTTCCAGCCGATCCCGTTCCTCGGGACCTACTGCGCCAGCAAGAGCTTCATCCTGGCCTATGGCGAGGCGCTGGCGACGGAGCTGAAGCGCAAGCCGGTGGATGTGCTGGTCCTGTGCCCCGGCGCCACCCGCACCGCCTTCGGCAAGCGCGCCGGCTTCGCCCTGAACGCCCTGCCGGGGGCTGCCGATCCGCTGGACGTGGCGCGGGAGGGGTTGCAGGCGCTGGGGCGCCGCACGGTGCATGTGCACGGCTTCGGCACCCGCAACATGCTGCGCCCCTTCCTGTGGTCGCGCCACGCGGCGTCGGATGGGCTGGGCGCGCTGCTGGCCGCTTTCGACCGAGGGCAGCGCGCCGGCCGGTCCGGCCGGTCCGGCCGTCCGCCGCGCGAGGGGGCTTAGCGGTCGGACCCCGAACCGCTCTGCTGGTCGGCCTTGGACGATCCTGAGAGAGCGGCGCCGCTGCCCTTCTTCTGGGAACCGGGCTGTTCCGCCACTTGCGTCTGGTCGGCCTTCTCGGCCTTGGCCTCGACCTTCTCCTTCACGGCCTCGGTCGGCTGTTCGGATGGCTTGGCCTCGACGCGGACCGGGGCCACCCCGTCCTCGATCATGTCGAGCTGCTTGGCGGCCTTCTTCGACAGGTCGATGACCCGCCCGTCCACATAGGGGCCGCGGTCGTTGACGATGACGTCGATGCTCTTGCCGTTGTCCTGGTTGGTCACGGTGACCTTGCTGCCCAGCGGCAGCTCACGCGAGGCAGCGGTCGGCTTGTTCTGATCGAATCGCTCGCCGCTGGCCGTCTTCTTGCCGTGGAACGAGCCGCCGTAGAAGGACGCCTCGCCCTCATGGACGATCACCGGCTCGCCCTCGTCCGTGCGCTCCACGGTGATCGGTGGCACCGACGCGTCCTTGGGGCTTTGCGATTTGGAGGAGGGCTGGGCCTGGGCGGCCATGGGGGACAGGGTCAGGGACAGGGCGCAGAGCGCCATGGACAATGTACGCGCCATGTGCATTCGAATGTACCTCCCATTGGACCTCGACAACACCCGTGGAAGGACGGGGGTTCCATCAAATGGCCACCGGGTGGCCGGCGGATGGCCGCCGGACGCTGGACCCGCCCGGCCCGATGATGCTTCAATCGTTCGGTGAACAATGGAGAACGCAGGAATGGCCGTGAGCGTGGCGGACCTGGGTGTGGAGCCACGGTTCGGCTGGGCGACGATGGGGGACGGGACGCGGCTGCGCACCGCCCATTGGACGGCCACCACCGCCCCGCCGCGCGGCACCGCGCTGCTGTTGACCGGCCGGGCGGAGTTCATCGAGAAGTACGCCGAAACGGCGGGGGAGCTGCTCGCCCGCGGCTTCGAGGTCTTCGCCTTCGACTGGCGCAACCAGGGCCTGTCCGACCGGCCCCTGCCCAACCCCCAGATCCATCACCTGGACAGCTTCGACAGGCTGGCCGGCGATCTTGACGAGGTGGTGGAGCGGCTGGTGAGGCCGCGGCAGCACGTGCCGCTGCTGCTGGTCGCCCACAGCATGGGCGGGCTGGTCGCCCTGATGGCCCTGCTCCGCAACCCGGCCCTGTGCGACGCCGCGGTGCTGACGGCGCCGATGTTCGACATCTTCACCGGTCCGGTGCCGCGCCGCATGGCGGTCTGGCTGGCCGAACGCCTGTGCGCCCGCGGGCGGGCCACCGAATACGCCTTCGGTCAGCACGATTACGACCCGGTGGAGGGGCTGTTCACCCCGGTCAACCCGATCACCTCGGACCCCCGCCGCTACGCCACCTACCACGACGCCTTCCGGGACCGGCCGGAGTTGCGGGTGGGTGGGGTCAGCTTCGGCTGGGTGCGGGCGGCCTTGCGCGCCGCCGACCACATCCGCTTCACGGCGCCGCTGGAGCGGGTGATGACGCCCATCCTGTTGCTGAGCGCCCCGGCCGACGCCGTCGTCCGCGCGGAGTCGCACCGGCTGGCCGCCGCCCGGCTGGGCAACGCCGTATTGAAGGAGCATGCCGACGCCAAGCACGAGCTGCTGATGGAGCGTGACGACATCCGTGACCGGGTGTGGGCGGACGTCGACGAGTTCCTGTCCACCGTGCCTCTGTAAGCCGGGCATCTATAGGACGGGCTGTGCTAGGTCCTTGGCGCGGGCGCCCGTGCGCCCACATGAGGGACGCTTTGCGACCGCTTTTCTGCTCAAGGGTCTGCCTTCCATGTCCGATTTCTGGAAAGAGTCCGGTTTCCATCTGCTGACGCGCGATGCCGACGGCTGGCTGGCGGTCACGCCGGACTTCCTGCGCGCCTATCTGATGCGGCCGGAGATGCGCCCGCCCGAGGACGCCTGCGAGACCGAGCACACGCTGTTCGCCGGTCTCCTCGACGATCCCGCCCGCCCCGTCCCGCCGGGCATGGTGGAGGCGCTGGCCGATGCGGATGCGCGGGAGAACTGGGCGGTCTGGCTGGGTTTCCGCGACCGGCTGCTCGCCGCCGGCACGGTCGAGGGCTGCTACCTCCGCCTGTTCCGCGAGGGCGCGCGGGGCGTGCCGGGGCTGTTCATCGACCAGATGGCCCATGTGATCCTGCGCAACATCCTGGACGGCACGCCGTCGGGCCTGCGGGCGCGGGCGGGTGAGCTGTTCTTCCGGCCCCAGACGGTGTCGGTGGACGACGGGCGGGTCCGGCTGGCCGACAGCGAGACGGTGGAGATGCTGGCCGCGACCGGCGGTTTCGGCAGCCTGGGCCGGCTGGTGGTGGAGGCCGGGACCGCTCCGCGCTCCGTCGATCTCGACATCCTCGACGAGACCAACCACCCCCGCTACTGGGAGCGCGATTCGCGGCACGACACCGTGCTGGACGTGACCTTCGCCGCGGCCGGTCTCGACGCGCTGTGTCGCGTTCTGGAAGGTTGGGTACGGCATTTCCTGGGGGTGGCGGTGTCGATCCAGCCGGTGCAGCGGATCAGCGACGAGCGCTGGGTCTGGCATGTCGGGCTGGACGGGGAGGCCACGGCGATCCTCAACGACCTCTACAACGGGGCCGAGGTGGGGGAGGAGCGGCTGGCCCGCATCCTGTCGCTGTTCCGGCTGGAGTTCGCCGATCCGGCGGCTATGCGCGCCGACATCGCCGGGCGGCCCGTCTATTTGGCCCTGGCGATGACCGCCGACCGCAAGCTGCGCCTGAAGCCGCAGAATCTGCTGGTCAACCTGCCGCTGGCACAGATGAACTGATACCGAAGGCGTTTGATGGTCTCCATCAAACGCCTTCGGTTCAAACCCGACAGCACATGGCGCAGCCATGTGCGAAAGGGTCATACGGCCGGCCGTATGACCGGCAATCCTATAACCATATTGTGCGTGTGACTATCTGTCGCCCCGGCTGCGGGTGGGCGGCGGCTTATAAGGATGTTTCCTGAAGGGGGGAACGTCATGCAATTAAACACAACGCAGCCGAAGACGATGAAGCCGAACCTTGCCGACCCGCGCTGGGAAACGATGGCGTGGCAGGACGGCTTCGGCGTCGGGAACGCCGTGATCGACGCCGACCACAAGCGCCTGTTCGAGCTGTTCAATGAATTCGTCACCGCGGTGAACGAGTTCCGCGCCGACAGCGAGATCCAGGACGTGCTGGGGGAGTTGCTCGACTACACCGACACCCATTTCGACCGGGAAGAGACGCTGATGCGCGAGCACGGCTATCCCGACTACTCCGCCCACAAGGCGCTGCACGACAGCTTCGTCCGCCAGCTTCACGACGTGAACAGCGCGCTGGACGCGGGTGGGGAGAAGGGCGCCTTCGTGCTGGGTTTCCTCGCCAAATGGCTGTCGGGCCACATCCTGGGCGTGGACAGCAAGCTGGGCGCCTACCTGCGCGAGCACGGGGTGGAGGCGTAAAGGGCAAAATCCCTCTCCCGGGGCGGGAGAGGGATTGTCCCTTGATCCTTACTGCTTGTTCGGCTCGCCGCTGTTCTTCGGGCCGCGGTTCAGCGAGGTCATGCTGTCGCTGTACTGGAACTCCGGCATGTCGCGCACGCTCGCCTGTGTGACGTCGCGCAGCGTGATCGGGCCGTTGCCCGGCAGCACGTCGGCCAGCGCGATGTCCGCGGCGATCTCCTTGCCGCCGATGCCGAGGAAGCCGCCGCTCTGAATCACCAGGAGCTGCGCATTGCCGTCCGGGCCGAGGATCACGTCGGACACCTTGCCGACCTTCTCGCCGTCGGCGCCGATCACCGTGCGGCTCATCAGATGCTCGACGCTGGCGCTGCCCGTGGAGCCGCTTGTGGGGCCGGCCGGCCGGGCGCTCTGCCCCTGGTCCATGATGACCGAGTTCGGGGCCTGGGCGCCCGGGGTTTGGGCCGAACCGCCGGTGCCGGTCTGGGCCGCGGCGGCGCCGGTCATCAGCGCCAGGGCGGACAGGGTCGCGATCACCGTCTTGTGCATGGATGGTCTCCTCGTTGCACGAAACCGACCCTTCCAACCGGAGGGAGCGGGAAAGGTCACGCGGAGCCGCCTGTGACATCGTGGGGCGACTCGGGGCGCCGTCCGGGTGCCTCGCCACGGGGCCGGTCCAGCGGGCAAAAGTGGGTTCGCGGGTATGGGGGCCGGAGAAGGGCGTACCGCCGATTCGCCCCCGGTGACTCCTGCGGTCTGAGGGTCCCGGCGACCCCGCGGAAGTGACGGATTCCTTACAGAAATCGGGCGCCGGAGGCTTTCAGCGCGGGACTAGATGTGGGGGTTGGTCGATTTTTCTCGGGAACCCGCGGCGGCTTGGCCCGTTGACCGGAAGCGCCATATCTAGGAGGTAGGCCCGCGTCAAGCACACAATATCTTGGGCCGGGTCTTGCTTGGCCCAAAGCTTGAGGCTAGGATGCGCACCAACATACAGGGTGTTGCGTTCGTCAGCCAGCGCGAGCTGCGCCGCACGGAGCGCGACACCTTTGTTCGCCAGCCAGAGGGAGCACGAGTCACATGCGGGTCCAGCGTCGTTTCACGAAAGAGGGTCAGGATGCTTACGCCGCTCTCGGCTTCCGCCGCACGACGAGCGAGATCCGCAACCCTGACGGCTCTGTGGTCTTCCAGCAGACGGACATCGAGGTTCCCGACAATTACAGCCAAGTCGCCAGCGACATCCTGGCCCAGAAGTATTTCCGCAAGGCCGGCGTTCCGGTCGCCCTGAAGGCGGTCGAGGAGAACACCGTCCCGTCCTGGCTGTGGCGCAAGACCGCCGATGAATCGGCTCTGGCAGCGCTGCCGAAGGAGAAGCGCTATTCCGGCGAGAAGTCGGCCAAGCAGGTCTTCGACCGTCTGGCCGGCACCTGGACCTACTGGGGCTGGAAGGGCGGCTATTTCGACACCGAGGCCGACGCCCGCGCCTTCTTCGACGAGATGCGCTTCATGCTGGCCGCCCAGATGGCGGCCCCGAACAGCCCGCAGTGGTTCAACACCGGCCTGCACTGGGCCTACGGAATCGACGGCCCGAGCCAGGGCCACTTCTACGTCGATTTCAAGACCGGCCTGCTGACGTCGTCCGCCTCGGCCTACGAGCACCCGCAGCCGCACGCCTGCTTCATCCAGTCCGTCGCCGACGATCTGGTGAACGAGGGCGGCATCATGGACCTGTGGGTCCGCGAGGCGCGCCTGTTCAAGTACGGCTCCGGCACCGGCTCCAACTTCTCCCGCCTGCGCGGCGAGGGTGAGAAGCTGGCCGGCGGCGGCAAGTCGTCGGGCCTGATGAGCTTCCTGAAGATCGGCGACCGCGCGGCGGGCGCCATCAAGTCGGGCGGCACCACCCGCCGTGCTGCCAAGATGGTCACGGTGGACATGGACCACCCGGACATCGAGGCCTACATCGACTGGAAGGTGACCGAGGAGCAGAAGGTCGCCGCCCTCGTCACCGGCTCCAAGATCTGCCGCGAGCACCTGACCGCGATCATGGCCGCCGCCCAGAACGGCCAGGACCCGAAGGTCAACAAGGAGCTGAAGAAGGCCATCGTCGCTGCCCGCAAGGCGCAGGTGCCGGAGAACTACGTCCAGCGCGTGATCCAGTTCGCCGGCCAGGGCTTCACCAGCATCGAGTTCAAGACCTACAACACCGATTGGGACTCCGACGCCTACCTGACGGTGGCCGGCCAGAACTCCAACAACTCGGTGCGCATCTCCGACGACTTCATCCAGGCCGTCCTGAACGACGACGAGTGGAAGCTGATCCGCCGCACCGACGGCACGGTCCACCGGACGCTGCGCGCCCGCGACCTGTGGGACAAGGTCGGCTACGCCGCCTGGGCCTGCGCCGATCCGGGCGTGCAGTTCGACACGACGATCAACGACTGGCACACCTGCCCGGCCTCGGGGCGCATCAACGCCTCGAACCCGTGCTCGGAGTACATGTTCCTCGACGACACGGCCTGCAACCTCGCCTCGCTGAACCTGATGTCGTTCCGTCTGAAGGACGGGTCCTTCGACGTCGAGGCGTTCGAGCACGCCTGCCGCCTGTGGACCATGGTGCTGGAAATCTCCGTGCTGATGGCGCAGTTCCCGTCCAAGGAGATCGCCCAGCTTTCCTACGAGTTCCGCACGCTGGGCCTGGGCTTCGCCAACCTCGGCGGCCTGCTGATGTCCTCCGGCCTGCCCTACGACTCGGCGGAAGGCCGCGCCTACTGCGCCGCCATCTCCGCGGTGATGACCGGCGTCGCCTACGCCACCTCCGCCGAGATGGCGCAGGAGCTGGGCGCCTTCCCGGCCTATGAGCAGAACCGCGACCACATGCTGCGGGTCATCCGCAACCACCGCCGCGCCGCCTGCGGCGAGATGGAGGGCTACGAGGGCCTGTCGGTCAAGCCGGTGCCCTTCGTCGCCGACGAGTGCCCGGAGCAGGAACTGGCGATGGCCGCCGTCCGCGCCTGGGACATGGCGCTGGAGCTGGGCGAGCAGCACGGCTTCCGCAACGCCCAGGCCACCGTCGTCGCCCCGACCGGCACCATCGGTCTCGTCATGGATTGCGACACCACGGGCATCGAGCCGGACTTCGCGCTGGTGAAGTTCAAGAAGCTGGCCGGCGGCGGCTACTTCAAGATCGTCAACCGTCTGGTGCCGGAGGCCCTGCGCACGCTGGGCTACACCCCGGATCAGATCGCCGCGATCGAGCGCTACGCGGTCGGCCACGGCACGCTGAAGGGCGCGCCGGGCGTCAACCACGAGACGCTGGCGGCCAAGGGCTTCCCGGCCGAGGTGCTGGAGAAGCTGGAGGGCAACCTCGCCACCGCCTTCGACATCAAGTTCGCCTTCAACCGCTGGACGGTCGGCGCCGATGTCATCGTCGACACGCTGGGTATCCCCGCCGAGCAGATGGACGCGCCGGGCTTCGACCTGCTGACCGCTCTGGGCTTCACCAAGGCCGAGCTTGAGGCGGCGAACACCTTCTGCTGCGGCGCCATGACGCTGGAGGGCGCGCCCTTCCTGAAGGACGAGCATCTGCCGGTGTTCGACTGCGCCAACCCCTGCGGCCGCATCGGCAAGCGCTTCCTGTCCTGGGAATCGCACATCACCATGATGGCCGCTTCGCAGCCCTTCATCTCCGGCGCCATCTCCAAGACCATCAACATGCCGAACACGGCGACGGTGGAGGAGTGCAAGGACGCCTACCTGCTGTCCTGGCGCCTGGGCATCAAGGCCAACGCGCTGTACCGCGACGGCTCCAAGCTGAGCCAGCCGCTCTCCGCCGCCCTGCTGGACGACGAGGAGGACGCGGTCGAGGAGATCGTCGAGGCGGCCAACGCCACCCGCACCCAGATGGTGTCCGAGCGCATCATCGAGAAGGTCGTGGAGCGCATCATCGAGCGCAAGCGCACCGAGCGCGAGCGCCTGCCGCACCGCCGCAAGGGCTACACCCAGAAGGCGACCGTCGGCGGCCACAAGATCTACCTGCGCACCGGCGAGTACGAGGACGGCCGCATCGGCGAGATCTTCATCGACATGCACAAGGAGGGCGCCGCCTTCCGCTCGCTGATGAACAACTTCGCCATCGCGGTGTCGATCGGCCTGCAGTACGGCGTGCCGCTGGAAGAGTTCGTGGAGGCCTTCACCTTCACCCGCTTCGAGCCGTCGGGCATGGTGACCGGCAACGACACCATCAAGATGGCGACCTCGGTCATCGACTACATCTTCCGCGAGATCGCCATCTCCTACCTGGGCCGCACCGATCTGGCGCACGCCACGCCGGAGGATCTGGTGCCCTTCACGGTCGGCAGCGGCGACAAGCAGGGCGACCTGCCGGAGACCGGCGCGGTCCAGCCGTCGGACATCGTCCGCAAGGTTGCGTCCACCGGCTATGTCCGCAACAACCTGCGCGTCCTGAACGGCGGGCAGACCCAGCGGGTCTCGGCCGCGGCGGCCCTGGCCGCCACCGGCACCGCGGCCCAGGCCACGGC